>DATNQY010000375.1:0-14223 GCA_036703785.1 Candidatus Obscuribacterales bacterium | reverse complement strand
GCTTAAAACTCGAGCTGTTTTGTTAGACTTGAGTTGAGAGGTCTCAGGAATTCACGGATACCCATGGGCAAAATAACGCTGCAGATACCGGAAAAGAAGAGGGCGCTGGTGCTTCCCGGAGGCGGCGGAAGGGGCGCTTATCAGGTAGGCGTCGCCAAAGCATTCAAAGAAGTCGGCATCCATTTCGACATGATCTTCGGCACCTCGATTGGTGCGTTGAACGGCACGATGATCGCCCAGGGCAGCATCGATCGCCTGGAAGAGCTGTGGTCGAACTTGCGGCCGTGGGACATCTTCAAAGTGCCCTCCGTACCGCAGCTGGGGCGCATGGTGATGGGTCGCAAGCTCGGACTGCTTGATACCAGTCCGCTGGAAGAAATGCTGCGTCGCGAGATCGATTTGAAGAAGCTGAAAACCAGCGCCGCCAAGCTCGGATTGTTCACTACCGACCTGTGCTGCCTTGAAACGCGCCTTATCATTGTCGACGAAATCATGTCCAATAACGAGCTTATTGATGTGTTGATGGCGACGGCGGCGGTGCCGATTGCCTTTCCTCCGCGGCAATTGCACGGCAACGGATTATGGGTGGACGGCGGGCTTGTACGGAATACGCCTCTACGCGCTGCCATCGACCGCGGCGCCGAGGAAATATTCATGATCCTCTTGCATCCGGAAGAAGTGCACGTCTGCCCGAGCAACATGTGGCAAGTGCTGGCACGCTGCCTGGACATTGTTCTTGATGCATCTGCCCGCAAAGAGCTCGAGTTGGCTCAGCTCTATAATCGCCTGATCGCCGAAGGTGCCGAGGAGGCATCCGGCATGCGCAGCGTGCAGATCGAGCTGTTCCAGCCGCGTAAACCAGTCAATTTGACCCTTTTGGAAATTGATCCCGAGCATTCCCGAAACCTTATCCAGCAAGGCTACGAGGATGCGATGGATCATCTCGTGTCCATCTTCCAGTCGGAAGCCCCAGCCCGCGCTTCCTAGTGGCAGCGTGCGCTGGTCGGCGGCGCCCCTGGTTCTTAGATCGGCACTGTGAGCTTTTCAGCGGCAGCGTAACCTCCTTTTCAGCGGCACCGTATAATGTTTTCTGCTGCCGGGGGCGGTGGGGCTGCTCGCGGCAAAATTTCTCGTTTCTCGAGAAACGAGAAATTGCGAATTGACATCCGGTGAGAACGTGCATTGCTGGAGCGTTTCGTCCCTCGGCATCTCTTGACGTTCTCGTATCTCGGGAAACGAGAAATTTCGGGCTGAGGATAGGGCGCCAGGGGGCCACGACGACTGTGTATTCGGAACGGCTCTGTTACCTGTGTGTTCAGAACGGGCCGTCACCTGGATGCCTGGGAGTGTCACGGATCACGTGATCCGTGACACTTGCGCGTAAGTGCGGGAGGCACGCGCGGTCCAGGCGAGATTGGGAGTTAGATGAACGGGGTCAGGAAGCAGCCCGCCAGGTCTTTAGACCAGGAACGCACGTACCTGGCTGAAGTACGTGCGCAACTGATTGGGAGGACAACTAGCGGGTTGCTGACATCTAGAGTACCCAAGCCAAGTGGACTGTGCTAGAGCCACATTTCGGCTTCTTAACTAGTCCAGTCGATAAAAATGCGCTAACCTCGCTAGCTGTTAAAGGAAAGCCGAGGGCGCCAGGCAAGCGAACAAGACGTTCCCGAAGCGAACAAGACGCCCCCGGTGATGGGACCGGGGGCGTCTTGCGGGACCTGACTGGTATGCCGTGGGGTCAGCGCCAGCCGTTGCTTAAAATTTCGGGTTTCCTGTGCACCGGTTGAGTGTCCGCCGGCACCATGAGTGGTGGCACTTTATTATGCTGCTTCCAATTCCAACTCTTTTCTTAGCGATCCTAGGCATCCGATCGCATAGACCTGGCTATAATAGCCCGCCGCTTCGCGGTTCTCTCCTTGGGACTCGCTTATTCGTGCCAAATCGAACAATACGGCTGCGCGCTCGACACTGCAGGCACCGAAATGCATCGTCATCAACCCAAGGGCTCGTTCGTACAAAAGTTTGGCCTGCCGGTAGCGGTTCAGCTTTTCCGCTTCTGAAGCCATTTCCAGCAACGCGATCAGTTTACGCTCGCGCATTTGCGTTGCTTGGCGGACGGCGTTTTGTGTTTCGGTGGCACTCATGGCGTTCACTCCTTGGCTCCCAAGAAGTAAATAACACGCGGCCGCCCTACCAAGTCAATTGGAATTGTTCAGTATTGAAAGCCGTTGTTGCGAAAATGCACCATCGGCTCTGCAGCGGCTTGCAGCGGGGCTCCGGCTGTCAGTTCCGCCAATGCCACCACATGATCACCTGCGTCGATGAACTCTTTTATCCGGCAATTCAAGTAGGACACTGCCTCTGAAAAGACGGGGCCGGCCTCTGCATTTTCGAGAAGGTTCAATCCGGCGAAGCGCTCGTCATGCTCTTGCTGAGCTGGTTTGGCGAAGGCCTTGAAGAGATTCATATTGTCTTTGGACAAGACGTTGATCGTGATCAGGCTACCGCTTTGCAGAAGTTGCAAAATGCCACGTTCTTTATTCAAAGCGATCGTTAGCGACGGCGGCTCGAAGGCTGCCTGGCTAATCCATGTGGCCAGAAATCCGTGGTTGTTTCCGTTGTGTCTGGTCGTAACCACGAATACACCGCTGGCGATGCGACCTAGCGCCTTGCCCAGACTTTCGCGGCTGTTCTTTTCAGTAGATTCCATGCTTGTTGCAGCAGATGCGTCATTGAGAGCGGACAACATTAGTCGATCCTCAGCAAGTTGCCACTGTCGGTCCTCGGCCGTTTCTTCGACCCACTGATTATACGTTCGCGTCCACACATTACGTCGGCCATTATTTTCAAGAGTCACGAAAGTTTTATCGCTGAGTTGAAACCCGAACAATGCATCGGCCGTCAAATCAGCATAGAAGACAGTTCAGTTCGGTTCGGTTATGCTCAAAGATTTCCACAATTTCGACAACGCTGAAGAAACCGATCAGGTCAAAGCGCTGCGCCGGCTAGCCTGCATGTACCATGCGGCCGGCAACTACGACAAAGCGGAAGAGCTGCTCGAAATTGCCGAGCAATGGCATAGTCTCAATCGTTCTCACGATGGAGACACGAGATTCAGGCAAAGGCGACGTGACGAGGCCGCTTAACTGCCCGGGAATCCAGGCACCTTGATGACCGTTGCGTTGTGTGTGGTCAGCCTACCTGGCGCTTGTCCACTTTGCGTGTCAAGATGTCGCCGCCGGGTCTGGGCATACTGATCGCTTGTATTCGCAGGCGCGTATGCTTGGCACGTTCGCTCACATACGGGTTCTCGTCGGCGCAAAGCTGGATTAGCAAATGCTCGGGCGTATTGGCGTTTTCCGCCAATGTATAGCGCACGTCAGCCGAGTCATCGAAAGCGAGCTCGGCGAGCAGCTCGTTGGGCAAAGAAATGTTCTCAGACAGAGACGCGCGCACTTCGCTACTTTTATCGTTCAGAAGCAGACGCAAAATCTCCAAAGGAGCTAGCGGGTTCTCCGCTACTCGGCAGCGCACGCATTCGGCTGCATCGGCGGCCAACCGAATCAAAACGATGGCGGGAGTATATGGACTTCCGGCCGCAATGTAACGAGTGTAAGTGGAACTGTCCAGCATGTCGCACCGGCTGCGGGTCTTGTATCTATCGAACCAGAAACTAGGACAACAATTCAATAGGAAAAGGTCCGGATGTCAGAAGCTTATGCTCTTCCTGCAGCGTCTGTCACGGCTGGGGGAAGCCCGCGACCAAACCGATTTCAATGGACAGGATGCCCTTGAACTAAAGTCTCGCTTGATTCAATCTTTAGCAATGGCGATAAACTAGTAGGTGAAATGGAGCTGGAGCCTTGCAAGTCCCCCCAAACCCGATCCTTTTAGTTGAAGACCGCGACTCCAATCGCATGGTCGCGCTGCTATTGCTTCAAAAATTAGGCTATGGCGCCGATGTCGTTTGCAGCGGTATCGAGGCAGTGGAAGCTGCCTGCAAACGCAACTACAAGTGTATTTTGATGGATGTGCAGATGCCGGAATTTGACGGCTTCGACGCCACCCGGGCCATTCGTCAGGCTGAGGAAGCCACAGGCAGGCATACGCCCATCATTGCATTGACTGCGCTGGCTATGGATGGCGATCGCGAACGCTGCCTGCAAGCCGGCATGGATGGCTACATCAGCAAGCCCTACAACCTGCAGCAACTCCGCGAAACACTCGATAAGTACATGGTCCCCACATCGTCGTAGCCTGCGACACTCTGTAGCGGCGGGCGGAAGCCCGCTTTTCGGCTATGCAGGCTAGCGCTGCGATCCTCTGTAGCGGCGGGCGGAAGCCCGCTTTCTTACACCGGGCTCGGCTGCTTCGGTTTGCCGGACTCTTGCACTTTCACCGAAGATGGCTTCGCCCCGCGCGAGGGCCGGCGCGGCCGTTTCTTGAAAAACCAGAGCATCAGTTCTTCAGCCAACTTGTGAGCATCGTGGTGTCCTGGATATTCGGAACCTACAAGCGGACGCAAGATCGGACGAATACCCAACTGCCGCAGGCGGTCGGGATCGTAGCGCACCGGCGCCACCGCCAATTTCTGATCCACCACAGGCGCCTGCACGTTCACCATAATTCCTTCGATGAAGCGGTTTGCAGGTGTTGAACTGGCGCCGCGACCAAGTCCGGCGTGCTTCAAAATGGCTTCCACATGGTCAGCCACCGTGTAATCGATAGTTTCGCCTTTCTGCGTGATCACGTTGCAGACGTATACTTTGCGTGCCGCCGAACGCAAAATGGCGTCAGGGAGTCCTTTGACCAGCAGATTGGGGATGATCGATGTATACAAACTGCCTGGTCCAAGCACGATCATATCGGCATCTTCAATGGCAGCCATTGCCTCGGGAGTCGGCTCGGGCTGCGCCGGTTGGCAGCTCAAACGAACTATGCGTCCATTGGCCTCCGAGATATGCGATTCACCATATATGGTGCGCCCGTCTTCGAGTTCGGCGACCAGCGACATGCTCGACAACGTTGACGGCAAAACTTGACCGCAGCTGTTGAGAACGCGACTGGCCATGCGCGCCGCTTCCAGCATGTCACCGTTGGTGATGGCACAGACGGCGGTGAGGAAGAGGTTGCCGAAGCTGTGCCCTTCCAGTCCATTGCCCTGCTCGAATCTGTATTTGAAAAGCTCGGTAACCAGTCTGTCTTCGTCGGCAAGAGCGGTAATACAGCTGCGCATGTCGCCGGGCGGCAATACACCCATCTCTTGACGCAGTCTGCCCGAGCTGCCGCCGTCGTCGCCCACCGTGACGATCGCCGTGATGTTATGCGTGAAGCCCTTCAGCCCGCGCAATAAATTGCTCAAGCCGTGCCCGCCGCCGATAACCACTACTTTCGGACCGCGGTCAAGATGACGCCTGCGATAGAGAACGTCGGGGATGGACTCACGCTCTTCAGGCAGATAGGCACCGAGGATATTAGCCAGCATGCGAATGATGGCCACAACCACAATCAGCATGCCCATAGAAATGGCGATGATGCCGCTCACCCGGTGAGGCATGTCTTCGGTGAGGTCTTTCATCCATTGGATGATCGCCTGCAACGTGTAATGCACAGGGTGTTTGCCCATAATCACCAGCACGCCGAACACGATCACGGCAATGCCCATGACGATCACGACGATCCAGCGCTTCAAACCAGGAAGCATCCAACGGCGCCAGCGGTAGTTCCAGGAACCCTTCATGCTTTCTGCGTAAGCTCCCGGTGCTGCTTGATCACACGATAGTGCGGATAACGTTTACCTAACTCTGATGCAACTCTGGAGGCTAATGTTGCCGACCGGTGCTGCCCGCCGGTACACCCGAAGGCAATGCTGAAATCGCCCACCTTCTGCTCCTCAAGCTGCGGCAGCAGCGTATCGAGCATGTTCATCACCGATCGCAGAAACTCAACAGCAAGAGGCTGCTGCATCACATACGCCTGCACGGCTTTGTCCTCGCCGGTGAGCGGGCGAAGCTCTTCCACCCAAAACGGGTTTTTCAAAAAACGCACGTCGAAAACTAAGTTGGCGACCGGCGGTGCGCCTTCTTTGTATCCGAAGGAAATTACTGTGACTGCAAGCGGTGAGGTCTTGGCCGGATGACTGTCCGGGCTGGTTTCGCATTGCTGCTGTTCGGCCTGCGTCTTGTTGCTCATCTGCCCTCGATTGCGCCTGGCTCGACGGCTCGGCGCCGCCTCTACAGTATATTTCTAACTGCAGGACGTTGGCAATTTTGCCGGCCCGACGCCGAGCGCTGCCTGCGCAGCTGGTTGCCTTTCTGGCGGCATTCGCTTGCGCCAGGCTGCGAATAACGGGCTTGTGAGCAGCAAAATCGGCATAGCCGAGCAAGTCTCGAGTGTCCAACCTCGGTCTAGCTCGATCTCGATGATCGCGTACCCGCAAACGTGGCAACAGCGAGCTTTTCCTTCAAAATCCAGAGATCGGCTTACCGGCAGTCCCAGGTTTTTAAAATCAGACAAAAATCGCTCGCGGCTATGGCGAAACAGCACCCGAGCGCACTTGAGGCCGACATGCTTTAAGTTGCCTACCGCTTCGTTAGCTTTGAATACCAATGCTTCCCGTGTCCCTTTAGGCGGTGCCGCTGCGCCTGTTAACCGATGAGTTGCTTTTGATCGCGTGGGGTCGGTAATGCCACAGGCACCCCCTCACCTTCGAGAGGCAATTCTACTTGATCGCCGTTAAAGCCGTGCTTGGTCATCTCCAGATCAGCAAGCAATTTGTTCAACGGTTTATCAATGAACAGCTCACCATTAAGGTGATCGAGCTCATGCTGAATGGCGCGGCAGAGGAGATCGTTTTCCGCCGTCAGCTTTACTTCCTTGCCTGACAAATTCGTGTACTTGACAGTTACTTTGCTGAACCGTTTCACTTCGAAGAATACGCCGGGAAAGCTAAGGCAGCCTTCGGTGCCTGCCATCTCTCCTGAGCTTGATATAATCTCGGGATTGATGAGGACGATAGGCTTATTCGGCTCTTCCTCACCCGAAACATCGAGCACAAACATACGCTTGGAGACGCCGACCTGCGGAGCGGCAAGTCCCACTCCATTGTTGGCGTACATAGTGTCGAGCATGTCCTGTGCCAGCTTGCGGGTCTGCCCATCGACGCGGGTGATTTTCTTTGCTTTGTCTCGCAGCACGTCGGCTGGATAATATTTAAGCTGAAGTTTGGACATAGTTAAAGGCAGTCTCAGACGGGGTTCTAGCCCAATGTTAGCATGCTCTTGGCAAGTTTTTCTAGCGACGCACACAATTATATAAGGCACTTCAGCTGTGATACTAATAATTGAAGAGACGGTGGCACAGCCGTTTCGCCCATCACATTGAGGATTGCCGGAAAATTGCACCGTCGTATATGCATTGGCTTGCTCAACGCTATATTCATTGGCGGTTCAGCCGCCTCATGCCTGCCGGCAGCCCAGGCCTCGGATTGGGGTTATGACGGCGCGCCGGCTCAGCAGGACGTGTTGCCGATGCGCGCCCACGCTCAGCCGTTAGGAAAAACCGCACCAGATACGGTGCCGGACATGACGCGCCCCCTGCACGGCGGCACCGTCAAGTCGCCATTCGCGCGCACGCCCGTCCCGATTGCAGCCCCACCCGCCGGCGGCGCGGCCGCCAAAGCGCCGGGCAAAACAGCAGCGACAAAAACGGGGGCGCCAAAATCGTCAACTGCCAAAGCCGGCACCAAATATGGTGCCGAGCAGGCCGCCAGTCCGGCTCTTATTGAAGAGTGCTGGGCTCAGGTTTATGAGTTGGCCGGCGGACAAAAGCTCGATCCCCAGCAGCGCGCAGAACTGAACTCGCTGGTTGAGAGCGAACTGAAAGGTACACAGGCTCAGCAGGAACAAGCTCGCGCCGTCACTAAATTCTGGCCGAAGTTGACCGATTATCTGACCGCCCGCGAAGCACAAAGAACGAACTATTCAGCATTGCTGCGCGCCTTGCTGCGATTTCGCTCGAGAAATCTGGCCGCCGAAGCCGAAGGCGCCAAAGCCGAAGACGCCGTTACCAACGAGTTCAATCTCATTTCCGAGGTGCTTGGTCCCCAACGGCTAACGGTGCCGGGCGCTGTTCCCTTCAGCGAAGAAGCGGTGAATGCTTATTCGGATATGGCTTGCTTCATATATGAATTGAGAAATCCGGGCAAAACTGTCGACGCCGTGGACAACCGTGCCGTGTTTGCCGCCGCCGTCTCCGAGAAATTCAAATCGGCCCCTACAAAGCGCGATCAACAAGCAATGGCGGCCTTCGATCTTTCCTGGGCAAAATTCAAAATCGTCTGGATGCAAGCTGACGACAAACAGAAGGAAATTTTGAAAATGGCATTGCTCGGCGGCGGACCAGGAGTGGCATTGGAGCAAGCGCACGACCCGATGCTCGAGCTCGTTTTGCACAACTGGCCGAGCAGCGCCGCTAAACCATCGCCTGCGGCTTCAAACGCAGCGGCAACCCGACACAAGTAAGCCATACTTCTTCAGCTTGCGCAGCCAGGCGCTGATTGGCGATGCCGACGAAGTCTCGGAAAGCGCGCCCAAGAGAGGTTTCGGGCACGACGCCCCAGCCGACTTCGTTGGTGACTAGAAAAAACCGGACGTTGTCTCGAGCTGAAAGCGCGGCGATAATGGCGTCGACCTCGGCAAAAATGGCGCCCTCATGCTCGTACGGTTCGGCATCATCGCGGAAATCACAGGCGCGCAGCAGGGCGTTGGAAATGTATACCGGCAGGCAATCGATAATGCACTGCTGCGTTTCCGGCGGCGCCGCCGCAATTGCCGCCGGCAGATCGTACGGCCTCTCCACCGTCGTCCAATGCGCCGGACGGCGGCTCTGGTGGCGGTCGATGCGCTGGCTCTGTTCGGCATCTCCAGGCAAATGCGGCATGGTGGCAATGTAGAGAACGGCACCACCGTATTTGGTGGCCAATTGCTCGGCGAAAAGCGACTTGCCCGAGCGCACCGCCCCTGTGATTAAGGTTAGATTTTTCACTTTTTCGTCGCCATCATGCTTGGTAGCGGCGGGCGGAACTCCGCGTGCTACGATTCAGGATACAGTCTAGTCGCCCGATGGAAATCTATCAGTCTTTTATGGTTGGGTATGTGCGTCGCATAAACGAAGCGACGCTCAACGTGACTATTGGTGGAGTGCGCATCGGCAATGCGAAGTATTCACGTCTGGCTCAAATCAATTTGCGCTCGCGCATTATTACCTTCTCACGTTACGCGATTGAGAATGTCCCGGAGCGCGGTCGCCGCTTGCTTGTGATTCACGAATTGGCGCATGTTCTAGAGCCCGGTCATGGTGCCCGTTTCTGGCAAATTGTGGCTAAGCATGAGCCCGACTACAAGCTCATCGATAAGGAGCTCATCCTTGCGTTCAATGAAAACGTACGTAAAGCGGAAATGTCCGGACGAATTCAAGAGGGATCGATCGCGTATCTCACCGGCTCCATGGGCGAAGGCGGCTGCAGCGCTGCCGCTTACGATGGACCGGAGGATGAATCGGGCGGCTGGTTAGAGCCGGGCGCCGGTATTGTGTGCGGTGGCAGCTGAACAGGAAATGCGACTTGCAGGCGGCGGCGAGCGCCGCCCATTGAGATTTAGTTCATGATCAGCATAAGTGCCGTGCTGCTCAGCCTTCTGCGCTTCGTTTAACGATAGAATGACTCTATTCAAAAGACACAGGGATTTTATGGAAAACAGGCGAGTCGTTGTGACCGGAGTCGGCGTCATTTCACCGATCGGTACCGGCGTGGATGATACATGGAAGGCGCTTCTCGAGGGTCGCAGCGGCGTCTCGCGCATCAGCGGGTTCAATCCCGAAGAGATCGGGCTGGAAGTAAAAATTGCCGCTGAGATCAAAGACTTTGATATCGCGAATTTTTATCCCGACCGCAGAAAGGTCGGCTCCATGCTTAAGGACATGGATCGCGTCACATTATTCGCCATGGCGGCGGCTAAGTTGGCTCTCGAAGATGCACATTTGGAAATTCGCAGCACCAATACCGAACGCGTGGGTACCTTCATCGGCACCGGCGTTGGCGGCTTGATGACCGCGACGGAAGGGCACCACAAACTCATGGAAGGCGGTCCTAAAAAGATCGGATTGCGTTCCATCATCAGGCTCATGCCTAACGCACCTTCGGGGCAAGTAGCCATCGAACACGGCGCCAAAGGCAGAGCTAAGAGCGATGCCACTGCCTGTGCCAGCGGTCTCGACTCGCTGTTCGATGCATATATGTACATCAAGCACGATCGCGCCGACGTGATGATTGCCGGCGGTACCGAGGCTTCTCTCAATCCATTTGCTGTAGCTTCCTTCGGCAACATGATGGCTTTGTCCCGGCGCAATGATGAGCCACAAAAGGCCAGTCGTCCTTTCAACGCCGACCGCGATGGATTCGTCCTGGGCGAAGGCTCAGTAATCTTGATATTGGAAGAGCTCGAGCACGCCTTGCGCCGCAATGCT
Source organism: Candidatus Obscuribacterales bacterium (assembly GCA_036703785.1). GTDB lineage: Bacteria > Cyanobacteriota > Vampirovibrionia > Obscuribacterales > Obscuribacteraceae > JADYXS01. The sequence continues at coordinate 3,696 of DATNQY010000375.1, read as the reverse complement.
CCCATTTACGCCGAGATCGTCGGCGGCGGCGCCAGCTGCGACGCATCACATATAGTGGCACCGGATGAAAATGGTGCCGGCGCTGCGCGTGCCATTCGGGAAGCGCTGCGTGACGCGCAGTTGCGTCCTGAAGATATCGATTACGTCAATGCGCACGGCACCTCGACTCCGCTCAATGACGAGCGCGAAACACTGGCCATTAAGTCGGTGTTCGGCGAGCACGCTTACAAACTGCAAATCTCCAGCACCAAATCCATGGTCGGACATCTGCTGGGCGCCGCCGGCGCCATCGGTGCTGCCGCCACCGCGCTGACATTGCGCGATCAGAAGATCCACCCGACGATTAATTACGAGAACCCGGATCCCAAATGCGATCTCGATTACGTTCCCAATGTGGCGCGTGAGAGCACCGTCAGAGCCGGCATGGTTGAAGCATTGGGCTTCGGCGGACACAATACCGTTCTTGTGATGAAGCAATTGGCCAACGTTTAATAGCGATTACGTTATCGACGTCAACGTTATATTGGACTGCTCTTCTTCTTCCGGTTCTTGACCGTTAGAGGCGGTTGTGGTGCCTGCAGGCGGCTCTTGCGCGGCAATTTGCAGACTGGCTGTGGCCGCGCTTTGAGAGGTAGCGGTGCCTGTGTTTTGATCCGGATTATATTTGTCGGCTGCCTCGGCATCAGGTTCTAGAGCAGTGGCTGAACCGAGTCGGTCGGCTGCTGCGGACACGTAAGCGAGCCGCTGCGTGACGCCGCTCTTGGGATCTTTGTTGCCGCCCAATCCGCCGCCAAAACGACGTGATTCGGGGTTTGTATACGGATTAGAGAGGTTGAGACTGCGACCGGAAAGTGCGTTGGCACTGATCCTGGTCGGCTGCGAAATGTCGAACTTGGTGTTGATCGGTCTGGGCAGATCGTCGGCGCCTGCGGTGCTGCGATAAGCAGGCATCAAGGCGCGAACCGATACCGCTGAATCGGCGGCCGCCGTTATGGAGGGTACACCGGCGATTAATCCATCCGGACGAACGCCCGTATACTGTACTCGCTTGCGCATCTCTTCCATGCTCATGCCGACAAACAGCGCTCCGGATAATGTATTTCGATTGAGATAAGTTTCCGACACAGGGCGGAACAGCGCGGGTCCAGCCGGCATGGAGGCTTGGATGATTGGTGCCGCCGCGCGCTCGCGAACTTCGGTGGTGTTGGTAGTGGCAGCAGCGGCAGCCAATGCGCGGGTGTCTTCGGCTCGACGCGCTTCGTCGGCAGCTGCGGTGCCAACTGCGGCCGCCGGCACGATCGCGGCTTCTCTTTGCGGAGCCGCTTGCGGACGTCCGGGGGTTATACCGTAGACCTGATTGATCCAGTGATCTAACGTTTTGAGATCGGTGGCTGCCAGTACAAAGGCGGTGCCGATTCCGAACGTGCGGCGGATCGCCGTCGCTGCCGTCGGATGATCGAGGTGCAAGTCGTTGAGCGACTGTGGCAGGAATCGGGCGTAACCGGTCTGGCGGGCCATCTGGCGCGCGATCATGGCATCTTGAGCTGAGCGCACGACCTTTTGGGCGTCATCGATTAGGGTCGGTGAAACTGGCTCGCCTGCTTTGAGCGCGTTCTGAACATAGGAATCCACACCAGCGGTGAACTGTTTCAGCGCTTGTCCATAAGCCTTGCTGGTGGTGGCATAAATTGCATCATCGGCCAGTCCGCGCAGTGGCACCGGCAACGCCAGTTTTGCTTCTGCGGCTTTCTCCAGCCGATCCTGTGCAAGCTGTTGGCGAGCGCCTTGTACCTGTTCGCGCAGCTGCGGAGCGGTGCTTTCACCGGCGGCAGACATGCGAGCGCGCAATTGTTGGTTGTAGTCGGCGACCGCTTGCGTATACTGGCGCTCGAGATCTTGCATTTGACGGCGGGCGGCCGCCGTCAGTTGATCGGAAGATTGCGCTGCGCGCAGATCGTCGGCGGCGCTGACGACGCGCTGCCGTGCTTGTTGCAACGGTGCCGGGGCGTCGTCTGTTCTTATCGGCTGTGGTTGTGTGCGAACTTCAGCTTGAGCTGGAGTCGGTCGCGATGGTGCGCGATTCTCAATTTCGCCGCGAAGTTCTCGTACATGTGGCGTGCCAGCCGCTTGTACTTGAGGCGGACGAACCGCTGCGCCCGGTTCGGCTTCGCCGATGGTGGCACCGAGTTCTCGGGCTGTCAACTCGCGTGCGGCGTTCAGCGGCTCTAGCTGCGCGTCCGTCGCCTTGGCTAGTTTGGCTTCTTCGATGACTTTGCCGAATTGACGATCGACTTGCAGCGCTCTTTCCAGATTAACTGGCTCGGTACGCAAGGATTCGAGCTGTTTGGTCAAAGCAGCGGATTCTGCATCGAGCGCCGTCGATTTAATGCCGGACTCGGTGCGCAAAGACTCTAATGTGGAACGGGTTTTCGCAGCCAGAGCGTCAGCGGTTGCCGGAGCGACTTTTGGTGCCGGTTCGTCCACCCGGACGTCGGTTCTGGCAAATCCGCGCGGCTCAGCCGATGCGACAGGCTCGGCGCTGCGAAGGGCTTCTGCAAGGTCCGACTTGACGGACTGCTGAGCACCTTTGAGTGCTTGCAGCCGCGCGTCGTCGGCGGCTACGCCAGCGCGTTCGGCTTCTTTTATGACTTTGCCGAACTGTTGATCGACTGCTTCAACTTTCTGTGCTGTAAGCGGCTCTCGACGGAGGGATTTGAGTTGCGTACGCAGGTTGCTCGACTCATTCTCGAACGCCGGCGATTTGATCTCGGCTGTTTCACGCAGGCGACTGATGCGAGCATCGGTCTCGTCGATAATCCGATTAGCAGTTACCGGTTCGACTGGACGTGTGCCTTCCAGCGGACGTGCCGGTTCGACGGGACGCGCCGATTCGACTGGACGCATATCTGCCGGACGTACTTCGAGTGGCTCCGTTAATGCCGCGCGAGCCGAAGGTGCTGGACGAACGGCTGGTGCTGCTTCACTGCCACCGAGAGCTTCGGTAAGTTCGGATTTCACCGACCGCTGAGCGGCCTTGAGTGCTTGCAGTTGAGCGCCGTCGGCGGCCGCGCCTGCGCCTTCGGCTTCTGTGATCACTTTGCCGAACTGTTGATCGATAGCTTCGGCCTTTTGCGCTGTAAGCGGCTCTTCGGACAGCGATTTGAGTTGCGTGCGCAGGTTGGTTGATTCTGTCTCGAATTCCGGTGATTTGATGTTCGCCGATTCGCGCAGGCGCGTGATGCGCGCCTCGGTTTCGTCGAACATTCTATTAGCGGTTGCCCGTCCGACTGCACCGGGAGTTTCCACCGCACGCGCAGCGTCGACCGAATGCGCGCCTGCCGGATGTTGTTCTACTGGTGCCGCTGCTGCCGGGCGAACCGGTTCTCCCCTGCTTATTGGCGGAGCGGGCTCGTTGCCCCGGAGCGCTTCTGTGAGATTCGACTTGACCGACTGCTGAGCGGCTTTGAGTGCTTGCAGCTGCGCGTCGTCGGCGGCTACGCCTGCCCGTTCGGCTTCTTCTATGACTTTACCGAATTGTTGATCGATGGCGTCCGCTTTCTGCGCGGTAAGCGGCTCTTTTGACAGCGATTTGAGCTGGTTGCGAAGGCTCGTAGATTCTGTTTCGAATTCCGGTGATTTGATGTTTGCCGATTCGCGCAGGCGGCTGATTTGCCCGTCCGTCTCGTCGACGATTCG
>DATNQY010000374.1:0-12167 GCA_036703785.1 Candidatus Obscuribacterales bacterium | reverse complement strand
TTTGACCAGCGAATAGACTTTTGCCGCGAGTCGGGATGCGCGATATGTCTCCGCTTGCTCGTCCAGTTTGGACAGAAACTCTTTTGTAATCGGCACCTTATTCGTCACATCGAGCGGGATCAGGCGAATCGGGATTCCCGTGTCGAAGATTGCTTTGGCGGCAGGCGGGTCCGCATAGAAATTCCATTCCGCCGAACCGTCGTGATTGGGCTGCTCGACGTTGCCCGGGACAGCGATGGCGCCGCCCATAATCACGATTTCCTTGACCTTTTCCTTGAGTTCCGGACGTTCTGCAAAAACTGGCGCAATATTGGTGAGCGGACCAGTGGCCACGATTGTCACCGGCGATTTCGAGTTGGAGAGCACATCAGCAATCAATGACTGGGTTTTTCTCGGACGCCCAGTCTGGTGGGGCTTTTTCAGAGCGTTGTCGCTGAAGATGGGCAACTCGTTGATGATGTAGCTTTCCCGTCGCCAATTTTCGGGAAAATCGTTGACCATCGGATCTTCGGACAGACCGACTTCCGCCCCTTCCAAGTCCAAGAACGTCGCCATTTTCAGCGTTGCCTCATAGGCTTGCTGGACGTAGCAGTCGCCGTTGGTGATGGTCACCGCCTGCAGCTCGACTTCCGGCGCGAGCCAGAGCAGGATTGTGCTGAGCAAGTCGTCGACGTGCCCGTCATTGTCATGGATTACTGGGATCGGCATCGGTTTCCGGGTCTAGAGAAGCGGAATTAGTTTACCCGGGTGCGGGCGCGAAATTCATTAGCCTCTCCCGCCTGACAAAACGTTTGTCCCCGTCTTGACAACGAGGGGATATACAGTTACTTTTATCTCGTACTAATTCCGGTCCGCATTTACCACCGATTACTAACTCCGCAAGCGAAAGGCGAAAGCCTTCGCGTAGCGTTTCTCATGAGGCGTCCCATGTCGGGAAGCTACGAGCAAGACCCCTTTGTCGGGCAATTGCTGGCTGATAAATATCAGATTGTCAAACGTATCGGCCATGGCGGCATGGGCGCGGTATATCAGGGTCTTCACGTTCTCATGGAACGCAAGGTGGCGATCAAGGTCGTGCATACGCGGCTTGCGGAAAACGACCCGTCGCGGCTTTCGCGATTTCATCTCGAGGCCAAGGCGTCTAGTTGCCTCAATCACCCGGCGATCATTACCGTTTTCGACTTCGGTATTACGCGCAGCGGAATCGCTTATCTGGTTATGGACTACATCGACGGCGAAGGACTCGATGATGTTTTGCGCCGCGAACGCACGCTGAGCATGCATAGGACTGTCGATATTTTTTCGCGGGTCTGCGATGGTCTACAGCATTCGCACGACAAAGGCATTGTCCATCGCGATCTCAAGCCGAGCAACATCATGCTCAGCCGCGACAGCTCCGTGCCGGAGCCGGTCAAGATTGTTGATTTCGGCATTGCGAAATTCCTCGATGGCGGCGGCAGTCACTCGCTCAATTACTCTCCTCGCGATTCGCAGGTGGTCGGCAGCCGCTGTACATGAGGCCCGAACAGTGCATGGGCGACCAAAACCTTGACGGGCGTTCCGATATCTACTCGTTAGGTTGCCTGTTATATCAAGTGCTTACCGGCCGCCCGCCGTTTGCCGAAGAGACGGTGCTCGGCATCATCTACGCTCACATAAACCAGTTGCCCATCCCGTTTGCCACAGTCATGCCTGATTTGCAGCTGCCGGCGCAACTGGAAGATGTTATCTTCAAGGCACTCAACAAAAATCCGCACAAGCGCCAACAAAGCATGCGCGAGCTGAAAGAAGAGCTGGAGTCGGCCTTGCGCTCGATAGACCAGGCACCGGAGGTGGTGTCGGAGCCGGAAGCATTTCTGGAAAAGTTGGCCGGCATCGAAGCCGGCAGCCCGCTTTTGGTGCCGCATTTGCACGACCTGGCGGATTTCTACGGTGCCAATCGGCAACCGGATCGTGCCGAAGAGCATCTGCGCGAAGCCGTCGCATGTCTTGCGGAGTCTTACGGCTCTTGGGATTTGCGTGTCGCTGAAGCTGTGAAAAAGCTGGCCGACTTCTATCGAAGCTCAATGCGCTATAGGGAAGCCGATCCGCTGTATCACGACCTGCTTTTGATCAAGCAGAAAGAGCTAGGCGAGAATCATCCTGACGTTCCGCTCGTTCTCTTGCGACTTGCGGAAATCAATTTCAAACTTGGCAGAAACAAGAAAGCACTGCGGTACTACATGCGGTGCCTGCGAATTTCAGAGCATCTGTTTGGTCCGAACGACCCGGTGCTGACTCCGATCCTCACCGGGCTGGGCAGCACTTTGCGCCGGCTGTCCCGGGAGGACGAAGCCGAAGAAATCTACAGGCGGGCACTGGCTGTGGAAGAGCTGAATCTTGGTCCAGACCATTACGAGGTTGCCTCTACTCTGGTCGGACTTGGTGTCGTCTATCGATTTCGCGATAAGTTTATGCAGGCTGAAACGGTGCTGCGCCGAGCCCTGGAAATCTACGAGCAAACCGTGGGCTCTTATCACCATAACGTCGCTTCAGTGCTTCTCTTGCTGGCAGAACTCTATTCGGTTCAAGGCTATGACGGAACAGCGCAGGATTTATACGACCGAGCCCTGAAAATTCGCGAATCGAGTCGCGAGTCGCATTTCGATCTGACGGCGGCTTACGATGTTTGGGCGGCACACTACTTGCGCCGAGCGGATGTCGATTCGGCGGAGTCGGTTTTCAAAAAGCTGCTCGCCAAAGAGCCAGACCCGAGTCCCGTCAGAAGTTTTGACGCATTGGCATAAAGTCTGTGCGCCGCTCGCTTTAGGCTTTGAGCGCCTTGATCACGGCTTGGGTGCGATCGGTGACTTTCAATTTCTTGAGGATATGCTTGACGTGAACTTTCACTGTTTGAATGCTCAATCCGAGAGACTGGGCAATCTGCTCGTTGCTCTTGCCTTCGGAAAGCAATCCGAGCACCTCGTGCTCGCGCTTGGAGAGAGCGCTTAGTTCGGCGCTGTCGGTGCGTCGGCTGGCCGCCAGCCGCAATGTGTTGTAGCCTTCACCACGCAAGAGATAATCGGCCACAAAGGCGCCCAGAAATGCTCCGCCTTCTGCAACCGTGCGAATCGCCGGCTCGAGAATATTCAGCGGTACTTCGCGGAAGAAGTACGCATCGGCATGAGCGACAAGTGAGCTCCAAAAATCATTTGGAGAGCTGAGCATTAATATGACACCGATGTGAGGACGTTCGCGCTTGATCTTCTGGCACAGTGAAATGCCGTCTATACCAGGCAGACTGTCTTTGGTGAGAATAACTTGCGGATTGAGGCTGCTGATCTTCGCCCAGGCTGTCTCGCCGTCCATTGCATCGCCAACTACCTCGCAGCCTTCAATGGACGTGACTAGCTGTCTGAGTCCGGCACGAATAACGTCCTTGTCTTCGGCAATGAACACTGAAATTGTGCCCGTCCGGGTAGTGCTCGTAATTGTCATGTTTGTACCCCTGAAAGTCATCGCCCAGATGTGGTAGTCACTTATACCATCTTACCCCAGGGGAGCACACGGGATTCACACAATATCACTCGGGGAACGGATTTTTATCAAGCAGCATCTGATCGTATCGAGCCCGCCAGGTTGCCACTTTCCGGTCGTTTTGACCATATTTCCGACCCAGATTCTTTACCGCCAGGTCGAATTCTGTCGCAGCCGATGCTACCCCGCCGGAGGAAAGATAGGCACGGCCCAGTGAATCGTGTGCCTCTGCCTCTGCGAGAGCATTGTGACTAAGCACACCCATGTTTACCCCTTCCTTGGCGGCTTCCTCAGCTTTCTGCCGGCGGTCGGTTTTGCAATACAGCTCTACGAGCCGCTCCCTCCCGCCATAAGCCGGCATGTTCAATTCCAGCTCCAGCTGGTCGTCGACTGGGACGAGTTCTTGGGCAATTTGCTCGGCGTCGGCATATTTATGCTGGGACATGTAGGTGTCCAGCAAAATGCTCAATGTATACGCCTTTGCCGATGGGTTGTTGATTGTCGCTTTAGCCAGTTGTTCGACCGCCTTCTTTAATAAGGCCTCGGCGCCCGCGTAGTCCTTTCCTTTCCGCAGATAGTCAGCACGCTGAGCGTCCAGGACGCTAAGGGCCGCAGTACGGTCGCCGGGCAGCGAAGCCATCACGTTTCGGGCTTGCAGGCTGCTGTGTGCGGCTTCGGTGAGTCTGCCCAACCTTGAGTAGCAGCTCGCCAGGTGCATGTAGGCGGTGGAAAGACGATACGTATTCCAATGAAGCAGGCTATTTACGGAGGTCATGACCTGGTAGCAAAAGGTTGCTTCCAGCAAATCATCGTTGTCTGAAAACCAAAGGGCCGGCGCATCCAGATTGGCGGCGGCAATCATGCACACGGCCAATACAAAGATTACGGTAGCGACGGGCAGCCCGTTGACGTCCCTTCTGGTAGCGGCGGGCGGCAGCCCGCTTTTCTCTGGCGTAGTTTTTTGATCAGGAACGTCCACAAACTAAAGAATACCAAGTTCCATCTTCGCGTCTTCGCTGGCCATTTTGCGAGGGTCCCACATTGGTGACCACACAAGTTCGACTTTCGGCTCTTTGACCCACGGAATTTTGGTGAGCGCCTGATGAACTTGCCCTTGAATCACGGCGCCGAGCGGGCAGGCGGGACTGGTCAGCGTCATACGCACCGTCACTTTGCCTTCTTCTTTTATATCGATGCCGTAAATCAGCCCAAGGTCGACGAGATTGATATTGATCTCGGGGTCGACAATTGTTCGCAGGGTCTCGCGAATTACGTCTTCTTGAATGGTGGACATTGTTTACTCCGTAGATATTGGCTCGGTTTTGCCGCCGCCGTGACGCGCCATCTCAATTGCTTCCATCATGGTGTTCCAGGGAAGAAGGGCGCATTTGATGCGCACCGGATATCTTTTGACGCCTTGGAGCGCTTCAAGATCTTCCATCTGTTCGGGAAGCTCAACCTGTTTGTCTTTTTCCAGCATCATCGTTTTGAAAACGTTGATGAATTCTTCAGCCTTCTCCAGCGGCACGCCTGCCATCAGCTCGGTCATCATCGAGCCGGAGGCTGTGTTAATCGAGCATCCGCGCGACTTGATCTTTATCGACTTGATATTGCCGTCTGACACATCGAGAAACAAGGTCAGCTCATCTCCGCACAACGGATTTACGCCTTCGGCCTCTACCGTCGGCGTCTCGAGAACGCCTTGATTGCGCGGATTATGGTAGTGGTCGAGAATCGTTTCGCGGTAGAGCTCATCTGAGAGCGACATGGCCCATAATCCTCTCTGCTTCTTGAAGAGCTTGCAAAAGCTGATCGACTTCTTCTTCGGTGTTATAGATGTAAAAACTGGCGCGCGCGGTTCCCATCACATCCAGATCGCGCATGAGCGGCTGGCAGCAGTGGTGTCCTGCACGAATGGCGATGCCGGACTCATTTAGAATTTGCCCGAGATCGTGCGGATGAACTCCTTCGATGTTAAACGAGATAACGCCACCGCGCTTGGTGGCATCTTTGGGCCCATAGATCGTCACGCCGCGCAGGGCACCGAGTTTACGCAGAGCGTATTCGGTGATCTCGATCTCGTGAGCCCGCACGTTTTCCATGCCCAGATTTTGCAGGTAATCAATGGCGGCGCCTGCCGCAATGACGTCGGCAATGTTGGGAGTGCCTGCCTCAAACTTCCAGGGCAGCTCGTTGTAGCGTGATTTCTCGCGCCACACCGCGGCGATCATATCGCCCCCGCCCATGAACGGCGGCATGCTTTTCAAAAGCTCGGTGCGTCCCCAGAGCACGCCGACGCCGGTGGGCCCCAGCATTTTGTGAAACGAGAAGGCGAGGAAATCGCAGCCTAGATCTGTCACTGAGGTGACGAGGTGTGGAACTCCCTGTGCCCCATCTACGAGGACAACCGCGCCGACGGCGTGCGCCATATCGGCTATCGCGCGCACCGGGGTGATGGTTCCCAGAACATTCGACATTTGGGTAACCGATACCAGCTTCGTGTGCTGGTTGATCGCCTTGCGCGCCGTTTCAATGTCGACTTCGCCGTCGGCATTCAGCTCGATGAACACAAGCTTGGCGCCTTTTTCCTTGGCCAGCATTTGCCAGGGCACCAGATTCGAATGGTGTTCCATCGCCGTCAAAACGATCTCGTCGCCGGCATTGATGTTTTGCCGGCCCCAAGTGAACATCACCAGGTTAATTGCTTCAGTGGCATTGCGAGTGAAGATTACCGAGCGCGCTTCCGGCGCACCGATAAAGTCGGCTACTTTCTGCCGAGCCCCTTCGTACTCTTGGGTTGCCTCTTCGCTGAGCGTGTGTATGCCGCGGTGAATATTGGCATTGTTGTTGCGGTAATAATCGCTGAGCGCTTCGATCACGCTGAGCGGCTTTTGCGAAGTGGCGGCGTTGTCCAGATACACGAGCGGCTTGCCGTTGATCCGGCGCTCGAGGATTGGAAAGTCTTTTCTGATTTTGGCAACGTCAAACATAACTACTTGCCCGCGTTGATGCCCAAATAAATATCATTGCCGCGAACTTCGACCGGATAGGTGTGGACTCTGCCGACGGCTGGTAAGCACATGGCCTTGCCCGTATGAACATCGAAGCGGGCGCCGTGGCGCGGGCATTCGATTTCGCCTGCGACGAGCTGTCCTTCGCCCAGTGGTCCGTTGTCGTGCGTGCAGCGGTCATCGATGGCGTAGAATTGCCCGTCGCTTTTGCACAGGGCAAACCGTTTTCCCGCAGCTTCAACAACGCGCACCTGTCCTTCGCCGACGTCCTGGACGGACGCTACTTTGACGAATTGACTCGTGTCAGTCATTGACGAAACACCTTCCTTGAAACGACATCGCTTATCCATTGATGAGCGGCCGGGATTGGGAACGCTTCGAATACCTGGCGGAAAAATCCGAGAACGACAAGTTCTTCGGCCTCAGGCGGGGTCATCCCCCGGCTTTGCAGGTAGAACAGTTGTTCTTTGTCCACCGGGCCCACCGTCGCTCCGTGCGAGCATTTCACATCATTGGCGAGAATTTCAAGCTTCGGCACCGAATCTGCAGTGGCATTACCGCCGAGAATCAAGTTTTTGTTGGATTGGAAGGCGTTGGTGCGCTGGGCGATTTTGTCGACGCGGATAATGCCTTGATAAACGGACGACGAATCGTCTTTTACCGCTACGCGATAGTTGATGTTGGATTTGGTATCGGGAGCGTTGTGCTCTTGAATCGTGTTGAAATTGAAGTGCTCGTTGCGCGCGCCGAGGATCACCCCCAGTACATCGCTGTTGGCGCCTTGTGCCGTCAGGTATGTGGCGATGTCGGATTTCGTTTGCTGCCCGCCGACTCCAATGGAAAGCGAGTTGAATTGCGCATCCTTGGCGACATGGCTGTTGATGTCTTCAACGACGAACACATCGGAGCCCAACTCTTGCACTTCAAGCAAGTTGAGGCGAGCGCCGGACTTGACGTGAGTGTCGACAACAACCGAGGCAAGTGAAACGCGCTTGCCGACGACAGCTTGATCCGACTCTTTGCCGAGAGCAAAAATGACGTCGACTTTGCTGTTGTCTTCTGCAACTACGAATACGCGAGGGAATATCGCCGCGCCTATGTCTTCAGCATGGGCTGAAAAACCGAGTCCGAAAATGAACGGCTCTTTGATCTCCACACCGGAGGGCACATATAGAAATGCGCCGCAATTGTAGAGAGCGCGCGTGAGCAAATTGAATTTGCCGGGCTTGAGATCTTGCAGCAGATAGGGACGAATTTTATCGGCATGCTTCTCGATGGCGGTGGCCAGATCGCAGAAAATTACTCCGCGTTCGGCCAATTCGCTGCGCAGCTTGATGTAGCCGCCATTTTTAGTCGTCTGGAAGAGGACGCCGGCATGTTCGCCGAAAGTTTCAATGGCGGAAGTAATCCAGCTCGGCAGAGCCGGGACTGCATCCACTTGCTTGGCCGGCGCCAAGTCGAAGGCTCGCAGTTGAGTAAGATCGAGCACGCTTAGATCGATGCGTTTCCAGTCTCCTTCGCGACCGCTGGGCATCGGCGTCTGCAGGTATGTTTCCCATGCCTGCACGCGGTTGTCCCGCAACCACTCCGGCTCCTGAAATTTCGAAGTCAGCTCTTCTACGCGCTGGCGATCAATCATCTCTGCCAATTCTGCTTCCGACATGTGTCTGTGTTCCTGAACTGGGCGCCGCAGTGCGCCGCCCTACGGTTGGGTTGGTTAACCGACTGAGCCTTCCATTTCCAGTTGGATCAGGCGGTTGAGCTCGACTGCGTATTCCAGTGGCAGCTCTTTCGTGAACGGCTCGAAGAAGCCATTGACGATCATGGTTGTGGCTTCGGATTGCGATAGTCCACGACTCATCAAGTAGAACAATTGCTCTTCGCCCACTTTGGATACGGTGGCTTCGTGTTCGATGGTGACGTCTTTCTCGTCGATTTCCATCGTGGGATAAGTATCCGATCGCGACTGCTCGTCGAGCAGCAGCGCATCGCAACGCACGCTCGATTTGACGTTGGTGGCGTTTTCGTAGACCTTGATCAGTCCACGGTAAGATGTGCGACCGCCGTCTTTGGAGATTGATTTGGAAACGATGATTGAGCTGGTGTCGGGAGCGCAGTGCACCATCTTGGCGCCGGCGTCCTGGTGCTGATCTTCGCCTGCAAAGGCAATCGAAAGCACTTCGCCGTGTGCCCTTGGTCCCATCAAATAAATGGACGGATATTTCATCGTCAGCTTAGAGCCGAGGTTGCCGTCTACCCATTCGACTTTGGCGTCTTCGTGGGCGACAGCGCGCTTGGTGACGAGGTTGTACACGTTTTTCGACCAGTTTTGAATGGTCGTGTATCTGATGTGCGCGCCTTTCAAGGCGATCAGCTCTACAACCGCCGAGTGCAGCGAATCCGAGCTGTAAGTCGGCGCCGTGCATCCTTCAATGTAATGCACGAAGCTGCCTTCATCGGCAATGATCAGTGTCCGTTCGAACTGACCCATGTTTTCCGTATTGATACGGAAATAGGCTTGCAGCGGAATGTCCACTTTCACGCCTTTGGGAACGTAGACGAAGCTGCCGCCCGACCACACCGCCGTGTTGAGCGCGGAGAATTTGTTGTCGGCAGCCGGAATGATCGTGCCGAAGTATTGTTTGACGATATCGCCGTACTCGCGCAAGCCGGAGTCCATATCAAGGAATACGACGCCGAGCTTGGAGAGGTCTTCGCGAATCGAGTGATAGACGACTTCCGATTCGTACTGAGCGGTGACGCCGGCTAGGAACTTACGCTCAGCCTCGGGAATACCCAGGCGGTCGAACGTTTTCTTAATGCCTTCCGGCACCTCTTCCCAGCTGCGCCCTTGCTTTTCAGTGGCGCGGACATAATAGTGAATGTTGGCAAAATCGATGGCGTCGAGCAACTCGCTGTTACCCCAGCGCGGCATCGGTTTTTTATTGAATATGTCCAGTGCGCGCAGGCGGCTGTTGAGCATCCATTCGGGCTCATTTTTCATGCGCGAAATTTCTGTGACGATCTCTTTCGTCAGTCCCTTACCAGACTTGAAGGCATAGTCTGCTTCCTGATCATGGAAGCCGTACTTGTAGTCGCCTCCTACGCCCTGGAGCATTTGGTCTTGTGTAAGTTCTGCAGCCATAAGTGCCTCCAAGCGGGCCGAAGCCCGGAAAAAATCAGGCGGTCGGTGCCAGATCGCCGGTAACCCATTGTTCGTACCCTTTGGCCTCGAGCTCTTTCGCCAGCTCGCTGCCGCCGGATTTGATGATGCGCCCGTCGCTCATGACGTGAACGAACTGAGGCGTCACATAATCCAAAATTCGCTGATAGTGAGTGATGAGCAGCATCGCGTTGTCTTTCGTTGCAAGCGAATTGATGCCGTCCGCCACCACGCGCAGTGCGTCGATATCCAGTCCCGAGTCCGTCTCGTCAAGCAGAGCAAAGTCAGGCTTGAGCAGTGCCATTTGCAGAATCTCAACCCGCTTCTTCTCGCCGCCGGAGAACCCTTCATTGATATAGCGCGAGAGGAACGAATCCGGGACCTCAAGTTTTGCCATGTGCTCTTTGAGCTCTTTGCGGAACTCCTTCACCGGCACATCTTGTCCGCGGCGCGCCTTAGTGGCGGCACGCAGGAAGTTGGAAACTGAAACGCCCGGAATCGCCACCGGGTATTGAAAAGCCAGGTAGATGCCCGAGCGAGCGCGCTCGTCCACCGACATGGCGAGGAGATCTTTGCCGTTGTATAGGACGCGTCCTTTAGTGACGTGATAGCGCGGATGCCCCATCAACGTGTAGGACAGCGTAGACTTGCCCGAGCCGTTGCGGCCCATCAATGCATGGACCTCACCGGGGTTAACAGTGAGATTGACGCCCTGCAGGATGGTTTTGCCTTCTACCTCGACGTGGAGGTCTTCGATTTTCAGGATTGGTTGAGTCATGTTCCCTGTGCTGGTCCTTCTTCTTTCGGTACTGGCGGGCGCAAGCCCGCTTTTGTCCCGCTTCCTTTAAGATTAAATTGGCTGAATATGTGCCGCTGTGGGCTTTACAGATATAATAGTATCAAAAATAGCCAAAAGGAGCCCTCTTAATATAAGAGTTATCCATTCGTAAGCAATTTGTACGGATGGCTGGGATAATCGGGACAAGGTTATCATTAGGCTCAGAATCACACGGGAGATCGATTTAATGGTGGTCCAGCCTCTCAAGGACACACCCGAAAACACCCACCAGGCTGTGGTTTATCACCTCCGCCGGCATAAAGAAATGACCGTTGCAGAACTTTGCGAGGTCCTGGGGGTGACGGCTATGGCCGTCCGGCGCCATCTGGCCGGGTTGCAGAAGGATGGGCTTGTCGACTGCAGGCTGGTCCGCCAGGTGCGCGGGCGCCCGACTTATCACTACCGGCTTACTGATAAGGCTGAGGCCATGTTTCCCTCCGGACTCGGCAATATGGCCTACGACCTTCTCGATGCGGTGTTTGAAACCAAGGGGCACAAGGGCGTAATGGATCTGCTTTCCATACGCAATGAGTTTCTTGCCAAAAAACATTTGCCTCGGCTGGAAAAACTTTCTATGGAAGAGCGCGTTAAGGCTGTGGTTGAACTCTTCAGCGAAAGCGGCTTCATGACTGAATGGCAGCATTTGCCGGACGGAAATTTCTTTATCTATCAACAGCATTGTGCAATTCATCACCTGGCTACACAGTATCGGCAACTCTGCGTGCTTGAGCCGAAGCTGATGGAGACGCTGCTCGGCGTCAAGGTGACGCGAGAGAAGTTTATGCTGAAAGACGATCCCATCTGTGGCTATTGCGTGCACGCTTCGTAGAGCAAGTTCCCAACGGCGATCCGCGGGATCGCATTAATCAGTAATGTCGCTACTTGACGACCCGGGCGGGCTGCCGTATTGTGACGGGACGGCGTTTTCCTACCCCGATTTCCAGGCTGGTGTTTCTTATGGCTGATGTTGAAAAGGAAGGCAAAAGCGGTGCTTCCGGTGGCGCGAATTTTGATTTCACTCAACTCATGCAGGGCGCGCAGCGCGATATCGATCATCGCGTGCAAGACCGATTGCAGAAAGGTGAGTTTGTGCCTCCGGAGAATTTTCCCAGCACCCAAGACCGCGCCATGAGCGCGCTTGCTCACCAACTGCCCAGCAATTACCTCCACAGCGGCGGGCCGACGGGACTATACGATCGTGGCTCGAGCGGAAAAGATTTTTATATTGGCGGCGACAAAGATCCCGGCATGACTATGCGATCGCCCGGTATGGGAACATACATCGATCGCGCGAATGCTAGCGGACAGGGCATTGATAAGCAAGAAGAAAATATTGCCAATCGGCTGTGGTCGGACAAGACTCCGGCAGAGCGCGACCAGATTGAAGCCGAATACAAAAATAGAGACATTTATTTCAACAACGGCAAGGCGCCTACCCCTCATCTCGACGCTTTCATCGGTGAAGTAACTAAGCAAATCCAGCCATTGGAAGAACAGCGTGAAGCCCAATTACGACACGTCTTTCAGCAATTGCCGGATGAAGCGAAACTGGCCATCTACAGGCATCAAGAAGAACGTAAATCATTCCAATTCAAATAAGCGATCACAAGCGGGTATATTAACCGCGTTGGGTTCCCTG
>DATNQY010000373.1:0-4258 GCA_036703785.1 Candidatus Obscuribacterales bacterium | reverse complement strand
ACCCAGGCACTACCCAGGCACTACCCAGGCACTACCCAGGCACTACCCAGGCACTACATTGATACGCGATCGTCTCGACTGGCTAGCACCTGAGGCAAGTCAATGGCCGATCAAGTAATTTCGTTTAGCTTGAGTCAATTTTACAGCTTAGCTAACGCTACCATTGGCGCTTGTTATGCTGTGATTGCCGTCGCCCTTCTCGTTTATTTGGCGCGCCGCAAGACCACGCGCCAGGCGTTCATTTTCTTATGCATATTCTTCCTGATGGCAGGCTTGTCTCGCCTGGCAAAGGCATTAGATTTTGGTCCGGCCGACACGGCTATCAAGGTGACGCTCGATTTGGCCACCGCGCTGCTGGGCATCCCAATGGCCGTAATCATTTGGCCGCTTCTGTCCACGATGGCCAAATTACCGACCGCCGCACAACTGAAAGAAGCAAACGAAAAGCTCGAAGAATCGAATCACAATTTGATTCATAGCCAGCAGCTTTTCGAAGGTTTCATGCATCACTCGCCGGCGCTGCAATTCGTCAAAGATGCTCAGTTGCGTTTTCTGTATGTCAACGACAGCTTCTGCCACACATTCGACATGAAGCGTGATCACATTCTCGGCAAAACCAATCAGGAATGCTTGCCCCCGGAGGCGGTTCAATCATTGCATGCAAGTGATATACGCGTGCTGCAGACACTGCAACCGACCGAGGAAGTGCACACCCTGCCAACGGTAAGCGGACCACGGACATGGCTCATCGTCAAGTTTCCCATTTGGGACAGTCAACTGATGATCGGGTGCGTCGGCATTGACGTCACGGAGCAAAAGGCCGCCGAAAACCGCGAACGCAGGCTTACGGGACTGTTTCGAACAATGGTTGACGCGGTTAAAGAGTACGCCATATTTATGCTCGATGCCGACGGAAATGTTCTTACCTGGAACCAGGGCGCCGAGCGACTGAAAGGATACAAGGCCGAAGAGATCATCGGGCAACACTTTTCGGTGTTTTATCCAGCCGAAGCTCTGGAAACAAACCATCCCCACGAGGAATTGGCGGTGGCAAAAGCTAACGGCCAATTCCAAGAAGAAGGATGGAGAAAACGAAAGGACGGCTCGTACTTCTGGGCGAACGTGACGATCACAGCTGTCCACGAAAACGGCAAACTCATCGGTTTCACAAAAGTCACCCGTGACATGTCCGACCGGCGCGCATTGGAAAACCAGCTGGCGACACAGCGAGACAAAGCATTGGAAGCATCGGCGACCAAGTCGGCATTCGTCGCCAACATTAGCCATGAGATACGCACTCCGCTGAGCGGCATTTTAGGGATGAACGAATTGCTGTTGCAAACCGATTTGACGGAGGAGCAACGTGAGTTAGCTCGGACTGTTCAAGAATCAAGCCAATCTCTGCTCGTAGTTTTGAACGATGTGTTGGATCTCTCAAAGGTCGAGGCCGGCAGACTGTTCTTGGAACGGATACCGTTCAACGTATCGTTTGCGACGCAGGATGCTACGCGATTGATGTCGGCGACGGCCAAGAATAAGCGATTGGTACTTACCCACCAGCTGGACACAAGAATTCCAGAACTGTTAATGGGAGATCCCGAACGCTTCCGGCAGGTGTTACTCAACCTGGTCGGCAATGCCGTCAAGTTCACACAGAAAGGCGAAGTCTCCGTGACAGCCGAGCTTGTCTCTGAGACCGCCACTACTGCCACCATAAAATTTCTCGTCAAAGATACCGGCATCGGCATTTCGCCCGAAGACCGCCGTCATCTATTCGTCCCCTTTGGACAGGTTGATGCCTCACCAACCAGAAGACATGGCGGCACCGGCCTCGGCTTGACTATTTCCAAGCACCTGGTGGTGATGATGGGCGGCGAAATAGGCGTCCAAAGCGAAAAGGACAAGGGATCGACCTTCTGGTTTACGATACCATTTCCCAAGACGAACGCCCAGGCGGCCGACGTCTCCGCGCGTTCAGGCGGCATCAATATGCCGACTATGCCAACCGCTTTGATTGTCGAAGACAATCATACACTGCAAGATCTAGCAGTGAAACAACTGGCGAATTTGGGAATCAAATCAATGCTGGCCGGTTGTGGTGCTGAAGCAATCGAAGCAGTGAACGGCACGCAATTCGATATCATCTTCATGGACGTTGCATTGCCGAACGTCGATGGTTATGAAGCGACAAGAACAATTCGTCAGATCGAGCGCAGTCGCAACCGCCGGACGCCGATTATCGGCATGACAGGTAAGACAATGACCGGCGACAATCAGAAAGCTCTCGATGCCGGCATGGACGATTACATTACAAAGCCTGTTTCGCTGGAGAGGCTCAGACAGGTTTGCGAAAAATGGCTGTCCGAGCGGACATCACGATAGTGGAATCTTGATGTCGATGCTTGTGCCTTTATTTGGGCCAGCGTTGATCGCCACCGTGCCGTGCATGCTTTGCACTCGCTCTTGCATGCCGCGGATGCCGAAGCCCTTGCTAAGCTGGGGCGTTTCCCATCCCTTGCCGTTGTCGCAGACCAAAAGTTGCAGCCCTTCTGCCGACTGCGCCACTTGAATGGTGACCAAGGATGCATTGGCATGTTTCAGCACGTTGGTCAAACACTCTTGAATCACACGAAAAACCTGGTAGCCGACCGAAGTGGGCAGGCTGCCGTCCACTTGCAGATCGAGCTGCACGTCCATTGTATCTCCGGTATGTTTGAGATCGTTGACGAGTACGTTGACGGCATCAGCGAAGTTGAAGTCCGCATCATTTCTAATCGACTGCAATGCCATGCGTACATCGGTGAGCGATTGGCTGGCCAGCTCTTTCGCGACCGAAAGCGCTTCGGTAGCGCGCTCGGGCTCGCGGTCTTGCAACTTGCGCGCGATATCCAATTGAATATTGAGCGAGATAAGCGTGTGTCCGAGACTGTCGTGAATCTCGCGTGCAATGCGGCCGCGTTCAAGCGCAGTAGCCAGTTGCTCTACTTCCTTACCCAGGCGCTCAGCTTCCAGCCGGCTGTGTCGCTCGGCTTTCTGCGTCTCAGTGAGCAAAGCTACCAGGACAAAAAGCACAATGGCGACATAAACGGCTATAAAAGATCCGCTGAGAAGCGTTGCCACGGCCGCCGGAGAAAAGCCGCGCTCCAATATGTGCGGATTTTGCAAATGCATTTTGAAAGCTCCCCAAAAAAGCGAGGAGAGCACGGCGAAGAAAGTAACGGTCAGCATGCCCCAGCGATCGAGCATCAAACATGCTTTGGCGACGACCACCACAAATATCGGGAAAAGAAAGCGCGACAGACCGGCTAAGGTAGCGCCGGTAATGAGCATCAGCTCAAGCAACAGGAAACAGAAGCGGTCCCAATATGAGCCTTTAATGGGCGCGAGCACCGAGAGTGCGCCGACAATGCCCAGAAAAATCAGGGAGACGCGCAAATCGGGCGCCGTGGCCTCAGGCGGTGCGAGATGCAGCACCAGCAGCTGCGCGATGCCACAGATGATCAGCAAGGCCCACTCGAAGTAGAAGACCTTACGAAACAGCTCGTGATTGAAGGAATCTTTGTCGAACATAGGGAATCGCAGTTGTACTTCTAAATTAACAGGAATCCGGCATTTGCGATATGACTTTCGTCATGATCAGGAGGTGACCTTCAGCCGATGTTTGCCGGCGGCAGCGGTCCTAAGATGGCCGGCAGATAGGGCATGCGGGCGGGACGCGGGCGATTCCCGAAGGAGTAAAGGCAATGAAGGGATTTTTCAAAATCAAAATGCGACGCTTCAGTCGTTGGTTTGTGTTCAACAACCTGCCATATGAGCCGATCTACGACGAATGGCTGTACATAGATCGGCGCGGCGTTCCTATCCTCTATTGGAACAAGGAGCTTGGCTCGCTCATGTTGCTTTGATCGCTTAAGTTTCGCCGTAAACACAAACCGGCGCACCCATCATCTTCGATTTGGACTTGGCTGCTTTGGCCGCAGCCACCAGTGACGGGAGGTCGCGCACATCATCGGGGACACTGGCGATGCCGAAAGAGGCGACCAGAACTTCATCACCGGGGAAAAGCGCTGGCTTCTTAATTAAATCGACGATGCGATTGGCAAAGACGGCCGCGCCGGCGCTGTCGGTTTCGGGCAGCAGCATGATGTAATCGGTGCCGTCGAAGTGCCCGACAATATCCAGCTTGCGCTTGGTTTTGGTGATGCGCGCCATGGCTTCCTTCATGATCTCCTTGCTGAATGCATTGACGTGTCCGTCC
>DATNQY010000372.1:0-8241 GCA_036703785.1 Candidatus Obscuribacterales bacterium | reverse complement strand
CGTCACGGTAATCGGCCCGTCAGCCGCCGCATAACGCACGGCATTGCGAATCACGTTGCCGAAAGCGCGCTCGAGCAACAGCTGATCACCCAGCACGCCCAGTCCATCAGGGATTGAACAGGAGACATTCGCTTCGCCGGCAGTTTTATCCAGCACGTTTTTTAAAGAGGCAGTCAGAGCCACGGGCGCCAATGGGACTTCACGCCCCTTCAAGCCGGCTTTGGAAAACGCCAACAACTCATTGATGAGCATGCTCATTTCGGCAACATCTTCGCGCAGGTCGGCAAGAATGTTTTCTTGTCCGCTGCCATCGAGCAGCTCCAAGGCGACTTGCAAGCGCGAGACAGGCGAGCACAGCTCGTGAGCAGTATCACCAAGAAAACGCTTCTGCCCAGCCACATACATTTCGATTTGCTCGGCCATGCTGTTGACCGCGTCGGCCAGTTGTCCGATTTCATCAGCGCGCGAAACTTTGACTCGCGCGTCAAATTGTCCGCGAGAAATGCGCTCGGTAATGGAAGTGAGATCGGCCATTGCCCTCGTGATCCTATACACGAACGGCCACCACAGAAGGATGGACACGAGCATTAGTCCGCCCAGAGCTGCAGCTACGGTGTTCAGGTCGATAAACAGCTTCGAGCGCAAGAGGTTGGGAGTAGAAGCCACCAGGGCCCCCGGAATGTAATAGCCGTCGGCGCCTTTAACCGCGTTAGGCGTTCCCTCAGCGACAGGAACGCCGAATCTCATGCCAATCCAGAAGTAATCGGGATTGTAGGTTCGCACCAGGACGCGACCGTGTGTGTATCGCTCGCGCCCGACGGCAGAGAGCGCGCTTGCGGGATAATCCCCGGAAGCGGTCGGAACAGCGCTTGAGGCGCGCTCGCCGGCGGCATTAGCAAGGCCGCGATTGCGTCGAGTCAATTGCTCGAGCAGAGAGGAAGGCAGGTCAATGTGCTCACCGGCCATCTGCTGCCCTTGCCTGGTGAATATGTAGAAGTTTACGCCATAAAATTTGCCAAATTCCGAGAGAGTCTGATCCCAAGTTGAACGCGGATGAGCCTTAGCTTGCTGATGAATCATCCAGGAAATCGATTCAATGCGATCGCCTAGAGGGCTGGACAAAAGCGCATCCCAACCCATGCCGAAATGGCTATTAAACAATGCCACCAAGATCAACGAAATGACGACCAGGTGCAGAAGCAAAAAGCCCATCGTTTGCAGATAGAGAGGAAATCGAACTTTCATGCTAGTTCTCCGCATTCAGCAACATGTAGCCCGCCGCACGCACCGTGCGAATGAAACGCGGGTTTTTCGGATCGTCCTTTAGTTTTCTTCGCAAGGCGGACACATGGACATCTATGGAACGATCATAAACGTCATAGTTGCGATCTCTTATTTCATTGATAAGCTCTTCCCGCGATTTTACCCGATTGCGCGATTGCGCCAGGACAACCAGCAGCTCAAATTCGACAGGCGTCAGTTGCAACTCCTCACCGTCGACGGTGGCAACCCGAGCCCCGGTATTGATTTTGAGGGCACCGACGACGATTTGCTGCGTCGCTTTGTCGGGTGCTTCACCGCCGGCACGCGCAAACCGCCTCAGCACCGCTCTCAGCCGCGCCAAAAGCTCTCGCGGAGAGGAGGTTTTAGGCAAGTAATCGTCCGCGCCCATCTCCAATCCGATGATGCGGTCCGTTTCCTCGCCCAGCGACGTAAGCATGAGAGCCGGAATGTCGCGCTGTTCACGAAGCTTCCGCAGCACTTCAAAGCCGTCCATCCCGGGCAGCATGACATCGATAATCACAGCTTCCCAGTCGTCGGCAACGGCACGAGCCAGCCCCTCCGGACCGGAATGCACCGCCGTCACTTCATAACCGAAGCGCTTGAGGTAATCGGCGATCAGTCGACAAAACTTGATGTCGTCGTCGATTAGCAGGAGATGTACGGGGTTGGCAGGCGGTTGTTCCATAAGCCCATCTGTTTCTAAGTGGCGATCATAGCAACCGATCCCCACCTTTACAAAATCTTCAAATAACTTCCGCCGTCCTACATAACTGCTTTACAGACCTTCGCTCTAATAGCGACAGAAGCAGCAACTGCACCGTTTTCGCGTAATGCAAATCTTTCAGCAAAACATCAAAACCAGTAAACATTCTTATGTGTCTCCGCCTGAGCGCGCAGACGAAGACACGGCGCTGCGTTCCTTTTCTGCTTTACTGATTATTATCCTCTGCGTGCTTGCCACAGCCGTGTGGCTGGTGGTATCAACGGTATCCGGATAAACACATGGATCAGTCAATCACATACGAACTCGTCGATTCGCTTCAGCCGCTGCCGGACGAGCAGTGGAATCTTCTTTTCGCCGGGCATCCGGACACCGGACAGATGATTCGCCTGATGAGCTCGTGCAAGCTGGAAGGCTTCAAACTCCAGTCAATCGTCGCGCACAAAGATGGGCAGCCGCTGGTGCTCCTGCCCTTGTTCCAGACTCGTTACAGCATCGCTACCACTCTCGATCAGCCGGCGCGGAAGTTGGTGGCATCGCTGGAAAAATGGATACCCTCTTTGTTGTGCCCGCGCGTGATTGGCGTCGGATTTGTCGAGGGCGAGTGGGGCGAAATCGGCATCAATCGGGAATTTCCGGAAGCCACTATCAATGAAGCGGTGGCGGGCGCCCTGGAATTCCTGGAAAAAATAGCCGAAGGATTGGACGTGCAAATCCTGGCCCTCAAAGATTTCAGAGCGGAGACGTTGCGCCGCTTGCCCAAGCATATCGAAGCCACTTTCGGACGCGGAGTGAGCCTGCCGTTTTGCCGAATGAAACTTGACTTTGGCGATGTCGAAGATTATTTGAACGGCTTGCCACGCCGGGTGCGCCAAGACTTGCGACGGAAGATGCGGCAATCCACAGGCGTGCAAGTGGAAATTGTCACCGACCCCGGCCAGTGGCTGGACAAGATTTACGACCTCTATCGCGACCAGGTCGAGCGCAGCGATTTATCTCTCGGGATGCATGGCAAAGAGTATTTCGCCCGCGTCTGTGCAGCCGTCCCGGGCGCACGCTATGTGCTTTTCATACTCGATAACGAGCTGATCGGATTCAACTTGATCGTTGATAACGGCAATTGCCTGATCGACAAATACATCGGCATGGACCAAACAAGCGGACGGGCCAACAACGTTTATTTTCTCGCTTTTTTGGAGAAGGTTCGCTATTGCACCACCCATGGTATCAAGCTGCTGCACTTGGGCGCCGCGGCCGAGGGCGTCAAGGTCAGGCTTGGCGCATATGCCATTTCCAGCTATGTCTTGTTCCATCACCGCAATCCGATCGTCAACATGATTCTGTCCCGGCTCACCGGCGTGCTTTCCTATAAACCCGAGGTCGAGTGCGTGGCAGACGAGCTGCAATCGGCGAGCGCCCGCATACTGGCCGCTCAAGCCGATGCGCCCCCGGCTTGCGCCGGCCGCGGGAAAATTGATTCTTTGGCAGGCAGCCAACCTGCAGGCATCAGCAACTAGATAGTTTGCCTCGCAATGTAAAAGACTGACGAGCTTGTCGGCCTGCCGAACAGGGATTTCTCGCTTCTCGAGAACCGAGAAAGTCCGTGCTTCAAAAGCGCGCCCTGTGCGGATCGCAAATACCTCATTTCTCGTTTCCCGAGAAACGAGAATTTCCAGCGTCTGCGGATAGGTCGCGCAGCCGGACACGGATAAGATGAGAATTCGTGCTACCGAAGCGCGCGACCATGCACCGCGTGTGGTGGCACAGAAAAAACCGACGATCCGCTGAAGCCGGCTCACCGAGACAATTGTCTGCATAAAATCCACTGCTCAGTTGCGCCGGACAGTGTTATATTTGGTCTAAGTAGACTATGCACTGACCACTTCAATGCCAACACCCGCCACACCACAATTGTCGAAACGGCTCGGCGAGCTCATAGGACAGCGCCGACAGAAGCTCGGTATTTCTCAAGAAGAGCTGGTGCAGCGCGCCAAAATCAGCCGCAGTTATTATTCGGATATCGAACGCGGACTGCGCAATATGTCCGTACAGTCGCTATGCAATATAGCACGCGCCCTGGGCACCACGGGGTATGAATTGCTGCACCAGGCCGAGTTGGCAGAAGGCGAACAAGCGGTGACTAGTTAGTTGCCACCACGTGTGGTGCCGAGCAAACTTGATTCGTAGCGGCGACGCGCTGCACCGGCCGTCCTAGCTGCAAACGATCAGCGAGCGACCGCCGTTTTTCGCGGCATATAGCCGTTTATCAGCAATAGCCATGAGCTCGAGGAAGGTGTTGCCGTCATCCGGATAAGTGGCCAAGCCGGCGCTGAATGACGCCGAGAAAGAATCATCTTCCTCACCCTGAAACACGAGTTTTTTGAATTCCTCGAGCGCACGCGTAACCGCTACAGTCATAACTTCCTTGCCGACGTGGCGGAAAGCCATGATGAATTCTTCACCGCCCCAGCGTCCGCGAATATCTTCAGCGCGAAAACGTTTGCTGAGAAGTTGTCCCAATCCGGCAATCACAGCGTCTCCGGAAAGGTGTCCGTGATGGTCGTTGATCAACTTGAATTTGTCGATATCGAGCAGGCAGACGGTAACCGGCGACTTGCTGCGCTCGGCCTCAGCCAACATGCCGGTGAGCTGTTCGACGAAGGCGCGGCGGTTGAGCAAGCCAGAGAGATTGTCTTTATCAGAACGCTCGCGCATCAGACGTGAACGTTCCAGACGCACGCGCACCCTGGCGATCAATTCCTCAGCCACAATAGGCTTAGGCAAGTAATCATCGGCACCGGCGCGGAATGAATTGAGGCGGGCATGGGCGCCCGTTTCCGAGGTAAGGAAGATAATGGGCAGATCTTGCCAGCGACGCAATGAGCGAATGGCCTGGCAGATTTCATAGCCATTGACGAACGGCATGTTCAAATCCAACAGCACAAGCTCCGGCGGAAATTCGTGCATGATATCGAGCGTGCGATCGGGCTCGGTCAAGCCACGCGGCACGAAGCCCTGGCTGCGCAACAGAAGTGAAACAGCTTCGACGAAGTGCGGGTCGTCATCGATAATCAAGACGCGCGGCTTGCCGCCTTGCTTCAGTCCCATCAATGCTTGCAGCTTCATTTCCAGCTTGGCGCGCGGTAATTCGCGATCGATGAAGATCGAAGCGCCGGCGTGCGTGGCTTCGCCGCGCATGCTGAAATCGTAGCGATCGCTGGCGATAAATCCCAGCGGCATGGCGTCACAACCGGGCAGGTTGCGCAGGTCGCGTGCCAGTTTGAAAGCGGCATCCGGACATTCGGGATCGATGGCGATGAGAGCGGCATCGATCGGGTTGGATGAAGCCAGCTCGAAAGCGTCAGCGGGCTGGCTGGCGCGCACGACTTCGATAAACTTTGATTTGGCGATTTCGCCAATGTGCCCCATGTACGTCTCGTCGGTATCGACGACCAGCATGGTCGCCATCGTCGGATTATTGGGCAGCAGCCTGTTTTCGGCCGAAGCTCCGGGCAACGAGGAAATATTAGCGGCCAGCGCTTCGGCGGCAGAAACTGCCTTTTGCAGATGCTGGTCGAGCTCCGCCCAGCCTCTTTCTTGATCCGGCGGCTTGAGCTTCGGCATTTTCACAACGGCAAGCTCGATGCGCTGCAACGGTGCGGCCAGCTTGTTGAATTTGAAAGAACCGGCGGTGCCGCCCATTCTGTGAGAAATGGCACGCACCTCTTCGCGGGCGCGCTCGTCGCCGGCTTTGGCTTTAGCCACCGCTTCGGAGAGGTTCTTCATCACGTCAGGCAACGTGCGCACAAAGCTTGCTTTCAATTCTTCGAAACGAACCGCATTTTCGCCCTTCATCTGGGAAGCATCAACGCCTGCCAGATCGTTGCCGTTGCCCGCGTCGTCCTTGTCGGAGCTCGCTTCAGAGGCGGCGGTGTCCGCGATAATGCCCTGCATTCTGGTGGCGAGCTGCGATGCCGATGCGATAACAATGTCGGCGTCCTCGGCTTTCAGCTCAGGATGGGCACCGGAGGCATCGGCACACACTACCGTGTTGCCGTTTTGTCTGAGCACAGGCAAAATCAGATCGCGAAAAGCCGCATCGGTATTAAGTATCAGGATCTTTTTCGCCATATTCGATGGATCGCCCCAGGAGCACGAAATAAAAAAGAAGTTTTAGCAGCCGTTTCGTCGTTGGTCTTATACCCTGCGAGTTATACCATTTATCCAAGCAGGGACTATGTCTTAACGGGCAGTTACACTCCAATTACTACTGCCGCTGTCAAAGCCTTCTCATTCTCTGTACCCAGGAAACCCAAGTTTGATCACATCGCCCGGGTCAGTCGGCTTTTGCCCTGAGATTACCCGATTAAATTTCGCCCAATAGCGCTGCCGAGTGATGGTTACTGCCGGGAAACTGCCAACCGGTGCCCGTTAAGCATTCCAATCCAATTATAGTAACTGCCCTTCGATTCGACAGCGGCGTAGACAGATTGGCACAACCGAAGATCATTATTCTTAAAACGCTGAATTGCCCACTCCGCTTGACATTCACTACGATCGGATTCGGTTTGAATCATCTCTATGGCGGGAATGAACGGAGCAGATCGGCAACCACCTGTTGTCGTATGGAGTCATCGGGCTGAGTGAGGGGCTATGAAGACAGGCAAATCGGTCGTCGTCTTTTTGGTTGAGGGCTACCGCTACGGCATGCCGCTTGAGATGGTAGAGCGCGTGGCGCCGGTGGTGGAAGTAACGCCGGTACCGGACACACCAGATTCGGTGATGGGTATCATCAACGTCCGCGGCAAAGTTTTGCCGGTTATCAACGTCCGCAAAAAATTACAGATGGCGGATCGCCAATTGAAGTTGAGCGATCAACTGCTTATCTGTCATGTCGGCGAACGGACGCTTGCGGTTCTTGTCGACGCCATCGAGGGCGCGCTCGAGTACGACGACGAGCAAGTCACCAAGTCCGAAGGCGATGGTCAGGACGTTTTGAAAACCGAAGAAGGCGTGGTCTATATATATGATTACGAGCGGCTGTTGAATTCTCAAGATCAAAAAGTGCTCAACAAGGCGATTGAAAAGGTCACCGCTTGAATCTTACAAGTAACATTCGCGCGCCTTGGCAATACCAATTTGATCATCAAAAAATCTGTCAAATTTTCACCGCAAGCAATCGGAGTCGCAGATATACTTGATAGACATTGCCGCGTTGCAAGATCTGGTGATCTCTTTTCTGTTGTTTTGTTGAAAGGTTAGGGCGTTATGAGTGAGGCACAAACCAGCATTTTGATGGTTGAAGACACGCTGACCCAGGCGATGATGTTGCAACACATGCTGGAAAGCAATGGATTCACCGTGCAACACGCTAAAGATGGCGAAGATGCCATTCGCATTTTGTCGCAAAACGGCAAAAGCCCCGATCTCATCCTTACCGACGTAAACATGCCGGGCATTGACGGCTACGAGCTGTGCCAAAAACTGAAAAGCGAAGATAAGTGGCGCAAAATTCCGATTGTGCTTCTGGCATCTTTGCTTGAGCCCAGCGATATTATCAAGATTATCGAATCAGGCGCTGACAACTTTATCCTCAAGCATTACGAGCAAAACTACTTTATTTCACGTTTGCGTGGAATCGTTGAGAGTATGCCATTCGCCAAGGACGACAGCGCCGGCGAAAAGCGCAAAGTTTCCTTGGCCGGCGAAGATTTCGAAGTGCCGCTGCAGGCCAGCAAAATGCTGGATATGCTCATCTCGGCATTCGAAACCGCCGTTTACCAGAACTGGAAAGCCAAAGAATCGGATGATGATGAATAAGCGCGCTCACCGCGCGCCTCTTCATCCGCCTTTCGAAAAGCTTGTTGGAGAGCGGCTGAGCAAGCCAAACTCGAGCTCTTTGCATGATATCGACCATTTGTGTACAGCACACGCAGCGGCATTTTTTGCCGCTCAAAGCACCCACTTAGCTGCGTTTTAGGTACAATGAAGTGCTGTTGAGCGCGCTGGCGAACTAACAGGAGACTCGCAAGTGAATTGGTTCCGTAATCTGACCATTGCCTGGAAACTGCTCGTCTGCTTCGGCTTCGTGATCGTTTGCTTGGCCTCCGTTACCTTCTGGATAAACGGCATCATCAAGCAAAACGAAAAGGAAGGCGATTACGCCTTGAGCGCGCGCAGCCTGCGAAACAACGCCAACCGCATGCGGCTGGCCATGTTGACGATGGAGCTTGCCA
>DATNQY010000371.1:0-14312 GCA_036703785.1 Candidatus Obscuribacterales bacterium | reverse complement strand
TGCCGAAGCCGGCCATGATGGTCATAATCACAAGCGTCAAATGAGAAGACGATGCATTGTACACGGTGAGATTCCAGGCATGGTCCAAGGACGAAACAAGCAAGTTTGGAAAAAGCGCCACACCGAACAAGAAGGTGAACGCAGCAATGGAACACGCCGAGGAAATAAACGCATAGAGCGGCTTGTTCAGGAAAATGGCGCGCGGAATATTGGCGATCGCCAGCACGTTCAATACAACCACAATCCACGACGCCGGATAATGCGTGAAATTCGCCGTCGCATGCGGCACGAACATCAACGTCATGATAGTGGCAAATATGTAGCAGATGATGAAAAACCCGAATGCGCTCCACATCCAGCCATGAACGCGCTTCTGCAACTCGCCTTCCAGTTTCAAATACAAGTAAATGCAGCCGTGCATCGCACAGGTGGCGACGGCGAACAAACCGACAACCAGCGGATATGGCTGAAACAAATCGCCGAGCCTGCCGACAAATGTACCGCTGGCATCGATGGGAACGCCGCGCAAAGTTCCGCCCACCGCAACACCGAAAATAAAGGCAGCAGCAGTACTGGAAGCGCAAAAGGCCACATCCCAAAATCCGCGCCAGAGCCGGGATTCTTTCTTGCTGCGAAACTCAAGAGAGACGCCTCGGAAGATGAGCGCCACCAAAAGCAACATGAACGGCAGATAGAAGCCGGAAAACGCCGCCGCGTACACGGGCGGAAAGGCGGCGAAAAGTGCGCCGCCGAAAACAACCAGCCAAACCTCATTGCCATCCCAGATCGGTCCGATAGTATTCATGATCGCGCGTCGTTCTAGATCGCTGCGTGCGAAAAGGTGGACGATGCCGACGCCGAGATCGAAGCCGTCGAGTATGCCGTAGCCCGCCAGCAGCAGACCAAGAAGGATAAACCAAACGATATGGAGGTCCATCAGCTGTCCTCCTCAGCGGGCAAACGATGCGATCCGGTGAGCGAGGGACCGCCCGGGGCAGCCAATACGGCACCGGATCTGAATAAAAATTCCCAAAGCGAGCCTTCACGAGGCTGCGGCAATTCATCAGGCCCATGTGTGATCTTGGTATGCAATACGTTCACCCAAACGACCGTCAATAGTGCATAAATAATCACGAAGCCGATAATGGAAATTACAATTTGCTCCGGCGGCACGTTTCTCGACACGCCGTCGGTAGTGCGCAGCAAGTGATAAACGATCCACGGCTGGCGCCCGGTTTCCGCGGCGCACCAGCCCAATTCATTGGCGGCAAAAGGTCCCAAAACCGACCATACGATCAGCCAGAGCAGCCACGGCGTTTCAAACAATCGTTTGCGCCATAGCATGAACAAGCTGAAACCGGTGAGCAGCAAAAGGTAGCTACCAAGATAAACCATGCCGTGAAAACAAACGAAGGGCAAGAAAACATGCGGAATATCATCAGCAGCAAACCGATCGAGACCGGTGATCGGTCTGGCTGTATCTCCATAAACCAACCAGCTCAGCAAGCCTGGAATGGTGACGGCATAATCCACTCGCTTGTTGGATTCATCGGGAATGCCGAATGCGTGCAAACCGGTGCCACCGCTTTCGGTGCGGAAACGGCCTTCGAACGCGGCCAGTTTCTCGGGCTGCGTGAAAGCGACGGTTCTTGCCGAAGAATCTCCCGCCAGCGCGGCCCAAACCGAGCAAGCAAATGCCACTGCCAGTGCCATCGTCATGCACTTGCGACCGAACTGATCGAATTTTCCGCGCAGCACATAGAAGGCGGAGATGCTCATCACCACAAAGGCGCCCAGCACCAAAGCGCCGGACAAAGTATGCGACAAGCGCACCATCGATGAGGGGTTGAAGACGACAGCCCAAAAATCGGTTATCTGGCAACGCAGAACACCGTTGACGGTGACAAGTGTGTATCCTGCCGGAGTCTGCTGCCAGGAATTGGCTACCACAATCCAAATCGCGGAAAAAATCGATCCCACCGAAACGCACAACGTGGCAATGAAATGCACAAGCGGCGATACGCGATCCCAACCAAAGACGAGAACCGATAAAAACCCGGATTCGAGAAAGAAAGCGAAGATTCCCTCAGCGGCCAGCGCGGAGCCGAAGATGTCTCCGACAAACTTGGAATAGCCGGCCCAATTAGTGCCGAACTGAAACTCCATGACGATGCCCGTCGCCACGCCCATCGCAAAGTTAACGGCAAAGATCTTCGTCCAGAAACGCGCCATCTGTTCGTAAACCGGATTGCGCGTCTTCAGAAACATGCCCTCCATAATCACCATCAAGACGCTCAGCCCAATGGTGAGAGGAGGAAACAGATAATGAAACATGATGGTCAGCGCAAATTGAATGCGCGACAGTAGAACAACATCCAAAGGCACGAACCATGCCTCCGCTGAACCGTTATAGGTCCATCAGTATTTCAAAAAGCGGCAAGGATGCCGATTAATCTAACGAAAACCGGAATCATTCGTTTACACGAATTCGACGGTTGCGAAGTGCTGCCCGAGAACCTGGCGGCTGTCAGCATTCATCCATTTATCGAGAAGCGTTGCATAGACGCTGCGGAAATCAATGCCGTGCTTCAAGTCGCCTTCGTCAAGGTCGGTCAGGCTTGGATGATCGCCGTATATACCGCCCTTCACTTTGCTGCCGATGATGTAAACGGGAGCGGCGGTACCGTGATCGGTACCTCGACCGTTGTTTTCGGCGACGCGCCGGCCGAACTCAGAAAAAGCCATTATCACCACGTCATCCTGCAGATTATGCTGCTCCAAGTCCTTGTAGAAAGCAGAGATACCGTCCGAAAAGGTCTTGAGCAGTCGGTTTTGAACGCCGAGCTGATTGGTGTGGGTATCGAAGCCGTCGTGATTGACGGTGAAAATTTTAGCGTCGACACCGCCGGCCAGCATTTGCGCAATAAACTTCAAGCCGTTGCCGAAATTGCCGCCTGGATATTTCACATCGCTTTTATATCCGCGCACGATCTTCTGCAAATAGTCCGAGGCTTTGTTCGCGTCCAGTCCGGCATCGCGCAGCAACTCGACTTCGGGTCGTTTCAGCTCGAAATTCTGATAGATACTGTTGAACGTTTGCAATTGCACGTCATGGTCGGCCATGTATTGGGGATCGGTTCTGAACTTGAAGTCAAAGACATTACCTACTGACGGCACCATGCATTTGTTGGAAGCCAGCGTCTTCGGCAAGGCAGGCTCGACATTGACGGCGGCAAACAAATTCTTGCTGTCGGCAAGATCGAGATAACGCCCGAGCCATCCTGTTTCAATAATTTTGTCTGGATTGGCTGTCTGCCAAATTTCAATCGATCGGAAATGCGAACGATTGGCAATGGGATAGCCGACACCTTGGATGAGCGCCACTTTACCCTGCTTGAACAAGCCGTGCATGCCTTCCATGTTCGGATTGAAGCCAATTTGCTCGTTGAGATGCAGCACTTTATCTTGGGCGATGCCGATCACCGGACGCGCCGAATAATATTGGCCCATGCCATACGGTATGACGGTGTTCAAACCATCGTTGCCGCCGCCCATTTGCACAACGACCAGCACTTTAGAGCCGGCGCGCCGCGGCTCAAACTCTGCGGCCTGAGCACCGAGTATGAGGGCATGCGGCGCCGTGACGTAGACGGATAGCATGCCCAGACCAGCCTGGATAAATGTTCTTCTCGAAACGGTCATCTCTCATCCTCATTTTCTAGAAAACGGGCTTATGCCCGCCGTCACCTGTCGCTCACTCAGGCTAATTGGTAGGTCGGTAGGGTCATGATCAGGTGAACCAGCCCACGCAATTTTGCATCGAGCGTTTGATCGTCGGGAATGTTGCCGATGGCATTGCCTTTTAAATCGCTGGATAGATAATCGACCAGCTTCTGTCGTGTATTGGCGGGCACGTCGGCATCAACAAGCAAGTCGAGGAAATAGTCCACCGCTTGCCCGGCATTGGCCAGTCCTTGTTTCTGCAGCATCTGCGATGGACTCATATATTTGTGCAGGTCGGCGAATTTTTCGCTGGTCATGCGATTGGCGAAATTGAAACGCTCCATCATGGTGCCCGTGGAAATCCAGGCTTGTCCGCCGTCCCAGCCCTTCACAGTTGGCGGCATCAACAAATCTTGTCCCATTCGCGCCATGGTGGCCGGCAAATCAGCGTCGAGCGTCGTGACCTGAAGCGTTTTGATAGTGCCGACCACTAATTCAGCTGGACTCTTGATTTTGGCATGGAAGGCCTTCTCGCTTAGAAATGCCTTGTCGGTCAACAGCGCCTGCATCATTTGTTTGATGCTGTAGTTGCTGTGAATGTAAACATCCGCTATGCGATTGACGAGTCCTTCATCCGGTACATCCAAGACGAAGAACTTCACCAGTTTGCGCGAGAGAAACTTGGGCGCCGCCGGCTGTTTTACAAGAATGTCGATGACATCATCACCGTTGAGGTTACCGGTGACGCCGAGCACCGTTTTTTCCCCCTCGTCGTGCTGGTTTTTGTTAAAGTAGAAACCATCCGGATGTGTCTGCCAGCCGGTGAATGCGCGTGCCGCCTCTTTAATATCCTTCTCGGTATAACCGTTAAACGCGCCCAGCGTGAACAATTCCATGATTTCGCGAGCGTAATTTTCATTGGGCTTGCCTTTGCGATTCTGCTGGTTATCGAGCCACACAATCATGGCCGGATCTTTGGAAACGCTGAACAAAAGCTCGTGGAAATTGCCGAGCGCAAGCTTGCGAAAAAGTTGATTTTGACCATACATCGCATAGGCATTGTTGACTTTGCGATCGGAGGTGGCGAAGTGCCCATGCCAAAACAGCGTCATTTTCTCTTCAAGAGGGCGGCGCGTGAAGGCCATGCGATAAAGCCACCATCGCTTCAAGTCGTCGGTGAGCGTGAAGTCAAAATCTTGCTGACGGATTTGCTGTTCGAGCGCGTCGTTGTTCACCGACTGCGGGTCGAGCAATTCGTCGACGGTTTTGTCGTAGCCGAGATCCGTATAGTACCTAAGTTCTTGGGGCGTCGTGCCAAAACCGGCACGACGCAACAAGTGACTTATCCAGAATGATTCGGATTTGCGTCCGGTCATACAGTCAATTTATCAGTTGTCTGAGGAATTAGGCATTGGCTGGTCCTGACCACTATCCGGCTGTTGTCCGGGCGCCTGTTGTCCGGGCGCCGATTGACCGGGCGCTCCCAGCTGTCCACCCTGGAAGCGACGACCGCGCCAGGCGCCGTTGCCGGCCATAGGCGGGTTGAAAGTGCTGGGCTGCATCTGTCCCTGACGCATTTCTTGTAGCTCTTGAACCTGCTTTTCCGTCAGGACTTTTTTCATCTGCTCCCACGATTGTTTGCGCGCTTCGCGCATTTGCCGGCGCAAATCGACGAACTTCTCACGCGTGTCCGGATTGCCCATCAGCTGTTGTTCGCCACCGCCCTGTCCGTTCTTCTGTCTTAGAGCTTGCATCTGTTCTCTGATCGGCGCCATCTGTTGCTTCGATTGTTCCATTACTTGCTGTATCTGTTTTCTTTGATCCGGGGTCAGGTCTGGCAGATTACGGACCTGGCGGAAATCCGGAAATTGTTCTCTTCCTCCCAGCCGCCGCATTCTGCTGCCGGGGCCGCCTTCTGTAAAGCCGGGAGCCTGGTTGGATGAGCCGGGCTGCGTGAAGATGTTGCCGCCGCCTTGACCCGACGACTGGGCCAGCGCCGGCGCCGTCATCCCCGGCATCACGCACAGCACGGCGATCAAGGAAAGTAAATGCTTGTTGACGAATGCAGTCATTATTTGTACTCCAGCTCTGTGATTGCACCTATACGTCGCGACCGGGCAAAAAGTTCAAATCCCGAACATTAAATGTGTTCCCCGTAAATTATAGACACAATCATTAATACGTCGACAATCCGCCGACACAACAATGAGCCGACACAACAATGAGCCGACACGACCGCGACCATCCACTTGGCACCGCGAGTGGTGGCACGGCGCCGCCGTTCGTGTTTGACGAAAGCAGAGTTCGTAGACGGTCGGTGCCGACCTGTCGACCCTACTGACGGCAAATCATCATGCATCTCGAGATGCATGATAGCAAGCGAATGACAACGCCACAGGCTGGGCGTTTCGGCGATCGAATTTGACCGTTTATCCTGCATCTCGAGATGCAGGATAAACGCCGGACTAAAGAGCCTTGCGCCCATGCAGGGGCAATAAAAAAATCGGCGGCCCAATAAAAAATTGGGCAGTACTGGATTCGAACCAGTGACCCCCACTATGTCAAAGTGGTGCGCTACCAACTGCGCCAACTGCCCGTTTGGATGCGTTATTCTAACGCACCCCCGCCAGCCGGGTAAAGCTGTACGATACCCCGCTTAACGGAGAAGTGGAGGCGGCACCCAGATTCGAACTGGGGGATAGAGGTTTTGCAGACCTCTGCCTTACCACTTGGCTATGCCGCCATGGAACTTGAGTCGGCTGTATGCCAACTACGAAGAAACATCCTAGAGCGCCGCCAGACAGTTTGTCAAACCGCTCGACGGGAAGTATTAATCGCTGTCGGGCAGCCGGTCTATGCGGACATCGATGTCTTTCTCGCTGCCGTTGTGCCGAACCCTCAGCTTAATATTGTCTCCGACATGCCGCTTCGCAACTGCGGCACTGACATCGTCCGAGCTGGCGACCGGCGCGCCGTCAGCCATCAAGATGACATCTCCGACGGCAATTCCGGCGGCTCCGGCGGGACTGCGGAATTTTACTTCCGTTACCTCCACGCCCGGCTCTGAGGCATGCGACTTATCCGGCTCCTTCATGACAATGCCGATATACGGATGGGCAATTTCTCCACCGTTTTTCAGCTTTTCGGCCACGTCTTTGGCAACATTGGCCGGGATGGCAAAACCAATGTTTTGGGCATCGTCCCGAATGAAGGTATTGATGCCTATCACCTCGCCCCGCAAGTTAAAGAGCGGACCGCCTGAACTGCCGGGGTTTATGGGGGCATCAGTCTGCAGGAAACGCACCGCACCGGTTTTGGCTCCGAAGCTCTTCTCGAAGCCCTTTGCCTCGCGTCCGATGCCGCTGATGATGCCCTGTGTAACCGTGTGCCCCAATCCGAATTGATTACCGACAGCAAGCACCCAATCGCCGAGGCGCACCTGATCGACGTTTCCAAACGTAGCGACCGGCAGATCATGACCGGCCACGCGCACAAGCGCGAGATCCGAAAAGCGATCGCGGGCGGCGACATTGCCTTCGAATGTTCGGCCGTCCTGCATGGTGACCGTGACTGCTCCCGCGTTCTCAACAACATGCAGGCTGGTAAGAATCAAGCCATTGCTGTCGATGATCACGCCCGAGCCCGTCACCTTCAATGTTTCAGCATCCACAGGCGGCGCGGAATCCAGCCCATAGAATCGACGCATCTTTTTATTGATGTCGGCGTTGCGCCCGGAATTTTGAGAAGCGGTTGGCGTGCGCGCCGTACTGGTATTGGCAACTATGTTGACCACCGATGGTGCGACTTTGGCCGCCAAATCCGCAATTGTGTCCGGACCGATCGATTGCAGCGCGCCCCAGCGGCTCGATTGCGCCGTCGAAGCCGAGCTTGAGGCAAGCGCAAAACTTCCGGAAAGCAGGCACGCAAGCAGGAGCATCTGAGCGGGCCGGTTCGATCTATATATTGAACTCATGCTCATCAGGATACCCGAAACAATCGTCACAAGAATTGCCGGGCGCCACAACGGTTACAATACCTTGGTCGGCAACCTGGTCTTTCTCATGTGTGTTTTAGCAAAACTTTTGACGGCGTGCATCTGCGGATTGTTACTGCTGTCGGCTTGCGCATCCAATGACGCGGAAGTGACGTTCAAATCCGGAGGCATGACGCACACATTCGTGCAAGGCGAGGCTGCAACAAAAGATTTTCCCTTGCCTCTATATCCCAAGGCGACTGCCGTCGGCTCCAATACGGCGAGCGGCGATTCTGATGACGAGCACTTTATGATGCTGTCCTCGAGCGATCCGACCAACAAAGTTTCCGATTTCTATCTACAAGAATTGAAAAAGGCAGGATGGTCCGCGGAAACAAGCGGCATCATACCTGAGGGTGCGGCTAACAAAGGCAATTCTGCCGGCACCCCGGTGATGATCGTAGCTCACAAACCAGGCTTTGAGGCCAATGTCATGATTTCGCCGGAGGACAAACAGACGGCGATTAGTTTGAGCGTCAGCAAACAATCGAATGAAAAGCCCAAGCTCAGCGGGCAGGAATTCACACCGGACAAACTCAATCCACCAACCGACTAACGGGGGCGTTCGATCGACTGATGGGCGCCGTGGGAGAGGTTTTATCGTCTTCGATCACCGAAATGGTGGCGGCCTGCTGGCAGGACGAAGACGAGCAGCGGGCGGCACCACATTCGGTGCCTCGCTTCGGCAGTTTCTTGCGTGTTGAATCCAGCGAGCAAAGTTTGCGCGTCTTCGCGGTAGTTTATGACGTCTTTACCGGACCCCAAGACGCGCTGCATAAGCCGGCAGCCCTGCGCATGACCAGGCAGGAGTTGCGTCTTCAGCAGCCGCAGATATTTTCATTGTTGAAAACCGAATTGAAAGCAGCGATCATCGGCTACGAGCAAGACGGACGCTATCATGCCGGTCTGGCACCACTGCCGGTGCAGGTCCATGATTTCGTTTATTTCGCAGCACCGCCTGAAATCAACTCGATCACCGAGGGCATGGAATTCGTTCGGCTTCTTACCCGGGTGTCCTCAGTGCCCAATGACGAGCTTGTCGTGGCATCCATCCATGAAGCATACACGGCGCGAAAAAAGGATTACCAGTTTCTTGTAGAAGCCGGACAATCGCTTTCCCAAGCACTCGGCGACGACTACAATCGCCTCACCGCTGCGCTTCAAAAACTGCAAGCGCGCGTGTAGACTGGGATCGCAGGCTTCCCTCACATTGGGATCT
The DNA here is from genome assembly GCA_036703785.1 of Candidatus Obscuribacterales bacterium. GTDB lineage: Bacteria > Cyanobacteriota > Vampirovibrionia > Obscuribacterales > Obscuribacteraceae > JADYXS01. The sequence goes on along the minus strand of DATNQY010000371.1, from coordinate 5,337 downwards.
CAGGCCTCCAGCCTAGTCGGCGGCGGTATTTTGCGTAATTCGAGCGCGCAGCCATTTGCGCCAACGGGGATAGGTGGCGAAAATAACCGTTCCTACAAGCAGGGGCCAGGCACGCAGGAGCACGAAAGTAACTATCCAGAGCATTTCTTTGATTACGAAATAGCGCCCGGACCACTTGTAACACGCGACCTGCGGGTTTTCGAGCGTCTCTTGCGCTTCTTGAAAGTCAAAGGAAATTTGCCCGTGCATGAAGGTAAAGAGAACCGCTGCCGCGCCAATCCAATCCGTCAATTTGCCGCCGCTGAAAAAAGCGGTGGTCGAGAGAATCATCGCAACAAACAGCGCTTCCAGCTGCCACAAATGCACGCACTGCCTCCAGCCGGCTCAATGCCGGTCGATTTCCGTTTCACCATATTTCAAATAAAGGAACACCCCGATTCCCACAAACACCAGAAGAATTGTGGAAACAGCGGAACCGAACGCCCAATCATGCACCACCAGAAACTGATTTTGAATCAAAGTGCCGATGTACATGTTCTTGCCGCCGCCCATGAGATCAGGCGTGACGTAATCGCCGAGACTGGGCACGAAAACCATAATGACACCAGCTGCGATACCACGCGCGCTGAGCGGAACAGTGACGCGAGTGAAAGTTGTCCAAGCACCGGCGCCGAGATCGCGCGAAGCTTCGAGCAGGCGACGGTCGAGTTTTTCCAGCGTGCTGTAGAGCGGCAAAATCATGTAAGGCAAATAGTTGTACAGCATCCCCAACAAAACAGCGCCGTCGTTGTAAAGCAAAGCCGGCGCCGGCAATCCGATTGAACGCAGCACCGAGGACAGCAAGCCGGTTGGTCGCAATACTGTGATCCAGGCGTATATTCGCAGCAGAAACGAGATCCATAAAGGTACCGTGAGCAGAGTCAAAAACAAGCTCTGCTTACGGGCCGGCACCTGGAATGCCAGCCACATCGCACACGGGAATCCAAGAAGCAAACAGGCAAGTGTGGTTGAAGTGGCCAGTCCCAGCGAACGCCAGAGCGACAAGAGATATGGTCCATAAAAAAAACGCAAAAAATTGTCCGCACGAAACCCCAGATGTATCTGTCCAAGCACATCGCGGGTGCCGAGGCTGAACACGAGAATAATTACCACGGGCACGAGCATGAACAAACACAGCCATAGCCCGGCCGGCAGCAGGATCAACGGTCCTTTACTAATAGAACGGGCAAACACCTGGCGCTCCTGTGTAGCGGCGGGCGGAAGCCCGCCGTGCGCACAAAAGAATACACCCACGCAGCCTAGCGGCGGCCCTTGTGCCGCTTCGTTTAGTTCTTAGTATTTGATGATCTTCGCTGAACCGTAGGCTGCTTCCTGCTAACCTTTGTATTTACGCGCCAATCCTTGCTGGGAAGGCGCGGACCGCTTGAAAACCAGGCGGAGTGGTGGTCAGAAACAGGAATTCGAGGGGTTTGCAATGGCAGAAGTTATGACGAAAACGTTTAACGGACTTAAGGTACCCGAGGGCGAGAAAATCAAATTCGCCGATGGAAAACCGATAAGCCCGAGCAAACCGATCATTCCTTTTATCGAAGGCGACGGAACCGGCCGCGACATCTGGAAGGCAAGCCAGCGCGTCTTCGACGCAGCCGTGAAAAAAGCCTACAAAGGACAGAAAGAAATTGTCTGGTTTGAAGTTTTCGCCGGCGAAAAAGCCAACAACGAATTCAAAGAGTGGCTGCCCAAAGACACAGTGGAAGCGATCCGCGAATTCGGGGTTGCCATCAAGGGCCCTCTCACTACGCCTGTGGGCGGCGGCATCCGCAGCTTGAACGTGGCATTGCGCCAAATCTTCGACCTCTACTGCTGCGTGCGTCCGGTGCGCTACTTCCAGGGTGTGCCATCACCTGTGGTTGCACCTGGAAAATTGGACGTGGTTATTTTCCGCGAAAATACTGAAGACGTTTACGCCGGCATCGAGTACCCAGCAGGTTCGGCTGAAGCCAAAAAATTGATGGAGATAATCGCCTCTTTCGGCAAAGAAATTCGTCCGGATTCCGGCATCGGCATCAAGCCGATTTCGAAGACAGGCTCGCAACGCCTGGTGCGGCGCGCCATCGAATACGCTGTCGCCCAAGGCAAAAAGTCTGTCACTCTCGTGCACAAAGGCAACATTCAAAAGTTCACTGAAGGCGCCTTCCGCGATTGGGGCTACCAGCTCGCCGCTGAAGAATTCGCCGAGAAGACTGTTTCCGAAGAGAAGCTCTGGTCCGACCTCGAAGGCAAGATGCCCGGCGGCAAAGTGCTGATCAACGATCGCATCGCCGATTCGATGTTCCAACAAATTCTCACTCGCCCCGATGAGTATTCGGTGCTAGCCACCACCAACCTCAACGGCGACTATCTCTCCGACGCGGCAGCCGCTCAAGTCGGCGGACTCGGTATCGCTCCGGGAGCCAACATCGGCGATAATTGCGCCATCTTCGAAGCGACTCACGGCACGGCTCCGAAGTATGCTGACAAAGACGTGATCAATCCGGGCTCGGTGATTTTGTCCGGTGTCATGATGTTTGAATACCTGGGCTGGAATGAAGCCAAAGATTTGATCGTCAACGCCTTCGGCAAGACAATCCAACAAAAGAAAGTCACTTATGACTTCGAACGCATGATGCAAGGCGCCACCAAACTCAAAACCAGCGAGTTTGCCAGCGCCATCATCGAGAACATGGGCTAATTAACTGAAGGGGCGGCAACTGTGCCGCCCCTAACGCTTGTGCGGTGTTAGCATATGCGGAATCTGTTTGTTATTTGACTGGGAGGTCGCGGTGGTGACGCAAACGCAAAGAGATAACAAGCTTGTCTATCTCAGGCAGTGGGTCGGGGAAAAGGTTGTCGTCAACACATCGAATCAGAGCAGCTATACCGGCCGGCTGACCAACATTGTTTTCGACGGTCACAGCACCCGGCTGATGTATATTCTTCTCGACGATCAAGTTTGCTTGAATTTCGATCATGTCATTGAGATTCGCCTAGAAAAGTAGTCGCTGCATGCGCATCATTTACCTCGGCACGCCTGAGTTCGCAGTGCCCACCCTGGAAAAACTGATCAGCTGGCCCGAAGCTGAGGTGGTGGGATTGGTCACCCAGCCCGATCGGCCAGCCGGACGAGGCAAACATATTTTTGCGCCGCCGACCAAAATCGTGGCCCAACAACGCAATATTGCCATAATGCAACCGGAAAAACTTTCGCGCTCACCGGATGTCGTGCAGCAAATGCGCGACTTGAAGCCGGACATTCTGGTGATGGTGGCATTCGGGCAAATCCTCAAGAAAGAGGTGCTGGAGATGGCGCCCATGGGCGTCCTCAATCTGCACGGCTCACTTTTGCCGAAGCTGCGCGGCGCAGCGCCCATTAATTGGGCGATCATCAACGGCGAAACAATAACAGGCAACACCACCATGTTTACCGAAGCAGGCGTGGACACAGGTCCGATGCTGCTTAAACAAAACGTTCCGATCGGTCCGGACACCACGGCCGAAGATCTCGCTCATACCATGTCGATCACAGGCGCCCAGTTGGTCATAGACACACTGACGCAACTCAAGGCCGGCACCTTGAAGCCAACCAGACAGGATGATTCGCAAGCCACTTTTGCGCCGCGACTCGAAAAAGAAATGGGAGTGATCGACTGGAAAAAAAACTCGCAGGATCTGCATAATTGGATCAGGGGTCTCGTGCCCTGGCCGGGCACATGGACGTTGCACAGTGGCAACGTCGTGAAGATAACTCAAGCCCGCGCCATGCTCACCGACAAACCGGATAAGGACAGGCAACCTGGCACAATCGTCCTTGATGAAGATCGAGTGCTGGTCAGCTGCGGAGGTGCGGGCGAAGAATTGCTGGAGCTCTTGGAAGTGCAGCCTGCTAATAAATCGCGCATGAAAGCACGCGATTGGGTGAACGGCGCGCACATCAAATCCGGCACCGTGTTGGGCAGTTGATGAAGGGTCTGGCATCGCGCAGGCTGGCCGTCGAAGTTCTAACGGCAGTAGAAGTCGATAAAGCTTACGCGAACATTGCTCTTTCTTCGGCATTCAAACGCAAAACGCTCTCCGAGCGCGACCGCGCATTTGTCACTGCGCTGGTGCAGGGTGTGCTTCGCCATCGAGACGAACTGGATGCCGAAATAGGCAAACGTTCATCGCAGCCGCTCAATAAGATCACGCCGCCTGTGCGCAATGTATTGCGTATCGCCTTCTTTCAATTGAAGTATATGTCCGACATTCCGGCGGCGGCCGTAGTAAACACCGCCACCGAGGTCGGCAAAACGGTGGGACATGCAGGCATCGGCAAGTTTGTCACCGGTGTCTTGCGCGCTTATGTGCGCGAGCGCGAATCAACCGATGGACAAAACCAAAACGATGACGGCGGCGAAGCGACGCCTACGGACGACACGCCGGGCGGCCTGTCATTGCGTTATTCGGTGCCGCAGTGGTTGGAAAACGCTGGCTCGAACAACGAGGCCGCGAGCAAACCGAGGCACTATTGAAGTTCTCGCAGGCTGTGCCACCACTAACGGTGCGGGCCTGCGAAAGCGGAATCACAACCGACGCCCTGGTTAATCTGTTCACCAGCCACGGCATCAAGGTACGAAGGGGCGAACTTGTCGACTCTTGCTTGATTATCGAGGACCGCGGCAAGTATAAAGGGCCGGTGGACAAACTGCCGGGATATGCAGACGGGCTGTTTATTGTGCAGGATGAGGCCGCCGCTTTCGCTTCGCAGGCAGTGGATGCCAAACCCGGGGAAACCATCATCGATCTGTGCGCCGCCCCGGGTGGGAAAGCCGTGCACATGGCCGAGATGATGGAAGGCAAAGGACGGGTTTTGGCTGTCGATTTGCACGAGAATCGATTGAATCTGCTCAAGCAGACGCGGCAGCGCGTGGGGCTCACCAACATTCAAGTTTATGCAGCGGACGGCACGACTTTCGATCCCGGAGTGCCGGCAGACCGCGTATTGATCGACGCGCCATGCATGGGCACAGGCGTGATCAATCGCCGCAGCGATCTGCGCTTCAAACGTCAGGCACCGGATGTGGAGGCACTGGTCGAACTGCAGAAACGGCTTTTATCGCATGCCGCGGGGCTTGTTCGCGACGGCGGTGTCCTCGTTTATTCAACATGCTCGATCGAACCTGAGGAAAACGAGAAAAACCTGCAGTGGTTTCTGGATAAATTTCCCAGTTTCCAGCTTTCATCTTTGAGGCCGTTCGCCGCCCCCGGATTCGGACAGGGGCCTCACGGTGATCAGTTGGAGCGAGGCTGGATTCAACTTTT
>DATNQY010000370.1:0-4062 GCA_036703785.1 Candidatus Obscuribacterales bacterium | reverse complement strand
CGTGCATGCCGACCTGCATGACCGTGACCATGGCGTTCGTGCCGACCGTGATGACCGTGATGACCGCCGTGTCGCGCGTGTCCCTCGTGTCCGGCGTGCGGTTGCCCTTCCTGTCGCTGATGTTTGCCATGGCGTTCATGCCCTCGATGAGCGCCGTGCCCATGTTCGTGTGTCCGCTTGTGCGCTTCGGTGTGGCGTTCACGCCGATGCTCGTGCTCTTGCCCGTGGTCCGCCCGCCGCAGTTGGTCCTTATGCCTGTGATGCCTTTCCTGATTGTGTCCGGGAATCGAAAGCTCCATGCCCGGCTTCAGTTTTTCCGGATGTTTGTCCAGCGAATGATATTTATCCTTGTTCGCCTTAATAATCTTGTGCGCGAAGGCGGCGACGTCTTTGTGGCTCGGGTGCTTGTGATGGCTGGATAGCTCATGATGGGCGATTTTATAAATCGAGTCGCCTTTGCGGACGTGGTGCATGTGCCCAACTTGATGCCCGTGGCCATCCTGCAGGTGAAACGACGGCAAATGTTTGTCGCCATGACCATGCTGGACATGAGAGTGCCAATGGTGACTGTAGGCTTCATGGTGCAGACGTTCGTGACCGCTGCTATGGCGCGACCCGTCGTGATGTTCAAAATGTTCGTGATGCCGTTGTGACACGAGCGCCAGGGATTGGTAGAGGGCAGGTACTAAAAAGCTGAACTAACAGCCATGCGTGATTAACTGTAAGTAAGAAGCGTGAAATTGTCGTGGCAGTGCCGTTTACGGGCATATTAATGACGGTAGTTGTCTGCGGTGACCGCCATGCAAGAAAGCCTGATGCTCAATATGACGCTGGTGATGGCCTTCTTGCTGGTGGCCATGGCTTTCGAGCCGCGCATCGCAACACGCATGCGGGCCTCATTATTACGCGGGATGCTGGTCGTTTTGCGTCTGCCCTTCCTGCTGCCGCGCCGCCAGCAAGATTCTCACAAACTGGTGGAGGCCGAGAAGGCATTTAATCGCGGTGAAGTTGCTGAAGCACGCAAAACTTGCGATCAGCTGATTTCGCATGCGGATTATAGCGGCGATTGGCTTTTGCACGGTGTTCTGGGCCTGTTTCATTTGTTGACGGGGCACCAGATAACAATTCCAAAATCATCGCGAATCACTGGACTCGCCCATCACTTGCGCGCTCGAATTCACCTGCGGGCAAACGACCACGAGAAGGCACGCAAAGATCTGGACAAGGCGATCGCTTTCAGCGACGGACATGGACGCTCGCTGGCAGAAGCGAATTTGCTGTACGCCGCTTCTTACAGCTTGCAGCAAAAGTGGAAGGAAGCAGAGCAGAGGTGCGATGCCGGCTTGGCTGCTCAATCGAACAATGCCACACTTCATCGCTTGCGCGCTGAGGCGCGCCTGATACAAGGTCGAGATGACGAGGCGCTGGAGGACCTTAATCAGTCAATCAAGATCGATCCGGCACAGTCGGTTTCGCACAAAACACGCGCCCTTGTGCACCAGCGCAAACGCAATTTTGCCGCCGCCCTGGCTGACTGTGACGCCGCGCTCGCGATCAACGCCAAGGATGATTCTCTCTATTTTCTCAAAGCGGAAACGCTATTTCACTTGAAGGATAATGAAGAGTGCCTGAAGAATCTCGATCAGGCGATCGAACTCAATCCGAAGCTCAGCGGAGCTTTCAGCAGTCGTGGTGCCATTCACGGACGGCTGGGCAACTGGGAAGCCTGTATCGACGATTGCAACACTGCTATTTCTCTCGATCCGAAAAGCAGTACCGCGTACAACAATCGTGCCTGGGCTTATGCACACCTCGGACAGCCGGAGCTTGGTCTTGCCGATGTGGAAGAAGCAATAAGGTTAGGTCCTGAACGCGCGACGGTTCTTGGAACCCGCGGCGCCGTATACGTCGGACTGGGCCGTTTCGCCGAAGCACTTGCAGATCTCAACAAAGCAATTGCCGACGACCAATCGGACGGCGAAAACTACTTCAATCGCGCCGTCGCGCACGAAAACTTAGGCGACAGCGAGCTGGCGAAACAAGACTATGCTAAGGCGGACGAACTCGGCTTCAAACGGCCGGTGGCGTCCGATCCTGCTGTGGAACTCCACTCCGCTCCTTCGTAATCCGAAGCAACAGTTCGAAATGAGGCCCTCATGGCGTTCAATGAGAAGCTGAGAGACGTGATAGGTGAGACTGATACTGTGCCAGTCAGAGAAGTTCAGTTGGTTGAGTCAAACGCTCAACCCTCAAAATCTATCCATGATCTCAGTTATTCAATCGGAATTGGTGATCCATGCGATTTTGAGCTAATCTAGCTGTGGCGGAGATACAGGCAACTGACGGCGAGCGAAACGGCGGCCGAACCCTGACCGTCAAAAAACCACTTTTAATCCGGATCCAACTTATAGCCGACACCATGCACGGTGCGGATCAAAGAGTTCTCGCCTTCGAGATCGATTTTCTTGCGCAAACGTTTGATGCAAGTGCTAACCGCGTCGATGCTCGTTTCGGACTCTGATGCCCAAACGCGGCTGAGCAGCGCCTCGCCGTTGAAGACTTGACCCTGGTGGCGCATGAGAAACTCAAGCAGCGCAAACTCTTTCGGCAGCAGTTGCAGCTCTTTGCCGGATCTCGTGACCCGGTGCGTTTTTACATCGAGCTCGATATCGCGATACTTCAGTTGGTCCCCCACCGCAAAGCTGCCTTCCGCACGACGCAATAGCGCGCGCAGCCGCATGGAAAGCTCCTTCATATGGAACGGTTTGGTCAAATAATCATCTGCACCGGCGCCAAACCCTGTTTCCTTATCCGTCAAAGTGTTTTTCCCGGTAAGCAACAATACGGGTGTCGTGCCACCGGTAGACCGAAATTCTTTGCAGACCTCGATGCCGCTCAGCTCGGGCAAATCCACGTCCAGCACGACGAGGTCATATTCAAACGACTTTAGTTTGTCCAGTCCATCGCGGCCGTTGTTGGCCATTTCTACCATGTGATGCTCGAATTTGAGCCAATCACTGACCATGCGAGCAAGGCCGACATCATCTTCGACAATCAGAATTTTTGCCATCGCCTGTCAAGACGCGAATTGAAAGTTCGGAGCCCACTTTTGCAACGTGGCCTTAAGCGTGGCAATGTTCATGGGCTTGGCGATGTAATCGTCCATGCCAGCCTCGATGCATTCCACTCGCGAGCCGTGGCCGGTCAACGCGATAATCAGTGTGTGCTTGCCAGAACCTTCTTCGGCTTTGCGAATTTCTTGGGTGGCGGTGATGCCGTCCATTTCGGGCATTTGAACGTCCATAAGGACCAGATCGTATTTGGCCTGTTGCAGCTTCTCGAGCGCATCGCGCCCGTCGATTGCTGTTTCCGACTCCGCACCTAGCTTCGCCAACTGGCGGGTGACCAGTTCGCGAATGACCTTATTGTCATCGACAACAAGTACGCGGAGTTTGTCTTTGACATCCAATGCGCTGACCATAACCGGTAAAGTTATCACATCACTACATCCGCCGCAAAAAATAGTGAGTGAGTAGGCCCAAAATTATGGCTGGGTGTCCCCTATGGATGTAGTCAGGCGCATGGCATGTCCCGTCATGACAATCGGTTTGCAAGGGATCTTTATTGTTCGTCCGGTTGAACAGTCCCCAATAACTCGCGGACGTTACCCCATTTGCGTCACGCCACAATCGAAATGGCCAGTCGCCTGGCTCGTCGGTTGTATTCGCTGATTTCAAATGTGCATTCGCTTTCGCCTTCCAACGTCCAAAGGCTGCAGTTTTGCGCATGCAAATCACCGACATAAACATGAATAGCAGCTGACGGCTGCGCCCGCCCATTGGTGACTGCGTGAATGCTCTCTGCGCGCAATGTTCGTACCTGCCCGGCGTGCATATTGAGCAATCCGATTGATTGAATGCGTGCAGGTTCAACCGGCGTTCTTGCATACAAGACGTTGGTGGCATAGCCGGAGTACGCACCAATCACGACGGGAATGCCGTGATCGTGAGGCGGGTATTGCAATCCGTGATAAACGATCACCCTATAAATAGTCAGTTTTTC
>DATNQY010000369.1:0-19809 GCA_036703785.1 Candidatus Obscuribacterales bacterium | reverse complement strand
GCTTCGCTCGATGCTCAAGCTCGCCAGACTTTATCTTGACCAAAGGAAGTCCGAGCAAGCCGAAAGCATCATCGGCGCTGCCATGAAACATGTCGATACTCCGCTGGGGCCGGTAGCCGAATTTCGCTACCAGCTAGCACTTGCATACATGCAAGAGGGCAAGCAGAAAGAGGCGGAAAAATTGTTCGATGAATGCATAGGCCTGTTCAAACAGCGCCATAACTATGGGCGAGTTGCGGACTGCTTTGAGCAACAGGCAAAGCTCGCAGGCTCGAAACCCCAGCCGGACCAGGTTGCAAAATATCGGCAGTTGAGCTTGAAGTACCCGTATCCAAAGGACATCTTCCTCGCAACCCTACTGCGTGCCTGAGACGATCCGCACGAACGAGCGCTGATGCCGGGATGCTCATTCCGGCACTCCGCACAGCGCAAGAAACTCGCTGCGTAGATTATTGTTGGATGTATATTCACCGTGCCAGAAGGTCGTCTTAGTCAGCGGTACGCTGGCTCTGACACCGCGCATTTGCATGCATAAGTGGTGCGCGCCTAAATATATGGCGATTCCGTGCGGATCAAGCTTCTCAGCCAGCGTGTCGATTATCTGTTTGCCGATCCGCTCTTGCACGGTAAACCTGCGGGCATAGACGCGCACGAGCCTGGTCAGCTTCGAAATGCCGATTATTTTCTTGCACGGAATATAGCCGACGTACGCATGCCCATGGAATGGCAGTGCATGGTGCTCACAGAGAGCATAGAAAGGGATCGGCCCTTCAATGATCTGATCAGTCAGGCAAGCTGGTTCTCCACGGCATTCAGTATCAAACGCCGTAATGAGCTTAGGATCGCCGTCATAACCGATGGTGGCGTCAAGCAGCGCCTTAACATAACGCTCCGGTGTCCGCTCGGTTGATGGCAATGTCATATCCATTCCGAAGGCAGAAAAAATCTCGGAGACGTAAACTTCAAACTTATGCATCTGCTCTTCTGAAATGTCTCGACGATTTAGTTCCATACCACGATAGAACTCGGGATCATCGGGATCGATTCTTAATGACGCAACCATGACGTCTCCTCTGGTGCCGTAGCGCCCGCTGCGAAGTATTGTGCTTAGCTTGCGGGCTGATCCATGAATTTTTGCAGGTCGGCAATTAATGCATCCAAATTGTCGATGTGGCACATACTATCGCAGAGTATCAGCCCACAGCTTTGAATGTTTTCGGCACACTCAAGAGGAACGTCGACGCCGTGTTTCTCAAAAATTTTGACCGCATCAGGCCGCTGCTCAAGGATTTCCTGAACCGTCGTATTGCGATCCACAATCATTATCCACCTCCGCTGTGTTCAGTCTACTCAGGCAGCTTTTGCGTTATCGCACAGCCACAGGCATCTGTAAGATCAGTCTGTTTCTCAAGAGCAATTGATTGATGCAACTGCTGTGTTGGACGCGAGCGATTGGCCTCGATGTTTGCAGTCTGCTTGGAGAGTTCTTCTAATTGATCGTCGTTGAGTGTTTCTTCAAGAGCTGGAAATAACACTCGCTCTTCCCAGCGGATGTAATCATCGAGGGCATCCGAAACACGAGCGAGCAAGCCCATCTCCGGCTGGCTGCCAAGATCGGTTTTGTGCAGTTTGTCGCTAACCGCCCTGACCGCAGTGTGTTTGCCCATGAATTCTTCCAGCATGCTTTCATTGGTTATAAAACGGGAAAGTACGCTCTCTTCATCTTCAAGATACTGAAGAATTACATCGCGACAGTTCGTCCTCATCTGTTCGGCCAGACGAGCCCGATCATCACGCGAGGCTCGAATTGATTTGCTAAGCCGCTCGGCAAACACAAGGCCAACACCATGATCGCGGGCAATTGGCTTCAAGCCGGGGTGTCGTTTCAATGACGCATCCATAAGGCATACCTCAACGCAGATCTAACCAGGTAGACTGACGGGCGCTCTATTTAGCAGTTCCGTGTGCAGGTCGGCGGTTCGCATACTGAGACTTATTTCTTCTTCTTGCTGGCGGCATAGGCTTCATCCATCACCGGCATGAGTGGTGGCTGCCTGAGCGTCGCAATCATGTTGACGCCGAACAGCGTCACCGCTAGCAGCTCCAAACTGGCTGAAACCGGCAAGACCGTCCACGCCCATGAAAGATAATGCTGATATGCAAGAACCTCAAACGAAACCCGCAAAAGGCAACCGAGAGACAAGAGCGCCAGAGAAGCAAACATCAGCTTGCCGCTATAGAGCTGTTTTCTGCCAAGAAAGGCCGGTAGCATACGCGGCCCGACCGTGAAGACCATGGTTGCAAGAAACCCGACAGTGAGAGCATGTCGGGCAGCCCCAGAAATTCCTTCAGTGTTGATGCCAAAGGCCGCCCACAGCTGAAGGGCAGCCGCTACGATAACCCAGATGTAGGCGATGCGCATAAACACGGGAAAGGTTACATGGACGCCTGAGGTCTTAGCAGCGCTTGCTGTTGGTTCAAAGAGCCTGAGACCCAGCGGTATCAGTGCAGCAGCCAGAATCGACAGGCAGGCAGCTTGCAGCGGAAAGCCGGCGACGGCTGAGATGACGGCGAGCACGTTTGTTGAAAGTGCCGCATACAGGCAAGTCTTTTTGGATTCTTTCAGACCCAGCAAAGGTGGCATCCAGCGAGCAGTCAGTCCCCAGGCTATGGGTACTGCAAATCCCCATGTAGAGAGGAAAAGATATCTGTGGTCGACAGCTTGCGGAATGGCGGGCACTATCGCATGTAGGCTGAGATCGAAGCACTCAACAAGGTTGAAAACAAGCGATGCCAGCAATCCGACACAGCCGGAAAGAACTAAAAGAACCCACAGCTCGACGGACCGAGCCTGTGTAGATTTCGCTCGGTAACCCTTGAACGAAAAGTAGAAGAAGCCGAGAAACGCGACAATTTCCAGAATAGCGGACACCGGGATAAGCAACCGCCATTGCCATTGATAAACATTGGAAACCCAGCGTATGGCAACACCTGTCGCCCACAAGACAAGAATTACCCATGCTTCCTGAAAGTTGAAGCTGGCCACCTTTCGCAAGTTCGGGATTGAATAAAAGCCAATCCCCAGAATGAATGTTCCGATCCATCCGAAAAGCTGCGCGTGACCGTGAGCTTGGATCCAACTATCTGGCACCGCCTGTGGTGAATGCCCTCCGCTTATCGCGAAGAGGTTCCACACGCCAAGAAACGTGCCTGGCAAAAGCATAAAGAACACGCCCGTTCCGATATACGTCATCAGGAGGCGAATTAATAGCTGCTCTCGCACAAAATATGGCGGGAAATCCTTCTGTTCAAGCGGTGTGCCCTGCTTTGTGTCCTTTGATGCGCTCATACTGTCAATTACGTCCATTCGCCGTCATTCATCGCAATTGTGCTTAGCTCGGGGAACTTTGACCTGAGATTGCTTGGTTTATCTCAGCTAAGAACCGTTCAATGGCTATCTCATGCATTTTACAAGCCTTATCAATTGTCACCTCACGAGCCATCGTCTTACGTAAGACGGGATTCGCCAGCGGTCCGAACCCATGTGCAACGAATATTGGCAAAGTCTGCGGGTAATCCTCGATCAGTTGGCCAACCTTCGCGTCTCCCATTACTGGGTAGGCAAGCTTCTTGCGCACGGACACCGATGCAGAGGCAAGCGCCCGCTCCGCACGCTTGCCCTTCAGTATGATCGAGACAAGAGACCATCCCCACCAGGCTAACGCTACCACCTCAAGAGTTCCGCTTAAGCCAATGATTGGATAGGCTTGCTTGGTCCAATCGGTGGCAATTTGCATAGAGACACGTAGCAAGCAACCCAAGTTGATTAGAAGAAACGGCCCCCACAAACGTGTCAGCGATTTAGGGTTGATGCCGTTCAGCGTGGGCACGACTTTAGCTGCGTGTCCCATTATCATCATCGAGATGAACCCGACTGTGATTGCATGGTGCGTGGCAGCCGTGAAAGCATGCGCAGATGGCACCCCTGGCAGAGCCGTATACGCCGGCAAACCAATGAGCATCGCAAGCGATACCAGCAGCCAGCTGTATGCAGCGCGAACGAATTTTGCAGAGCGATCTGATTCAGGAAATGGCTTCCAAAGTCTCCATTGCCAGAGCAAGGTAAGCGTGCCGAACAATAAAAGACCAGGAGGGAGCGATAACAGCGCTTGCGGGAATCCCGGACTCAATCGCAAGACCAGAGAGAAGGCCGTTTGCAAAATGATAGCTGCCGTCATAAGTCCCAACAACAGCCAGCCATGTTGATCTCTGATCTTGGGCAAATCAAAGAAGTGCGGCAGAGTCCTAAGTGAAACGCCAACAATTATGAGCATCCCAAGGCCCAAAAATTGCATGTCGCGCAACGCCGGTTGAAATACACTCACGTAGTAGAGCAAACGATCATCTGAGGCTGCGCCGAGGACGTTCCAGACGTGCCAGCAGTTGTACGCAGACGAGACAACGAACCAGAACAGTGATGTGAACACAAAGCCGATGTAGGGCTCCGGGCGCTTACCGCTGTGGCTGTAGGTAACAAAAATCTGGCCGAGAAAGATGCATGCCGCGGCAAGCTCCAGCACCGAACCGCTTAAGCCGAGCGGCAGCCCAAAAGTTGAATGGTTTCCGAAGACAAGTCCCAGCGAAGCACTACCAATACCGGTCAACATCAGCGCGAAAGCCAAGACGGCAAGCCTTGGTGCAGCCAACGTAGTGTGCCAGAAGCGCGGAAAGGCTTGGTAGGCAAAGCCCATTATGAACAAGCCCATCCAGCCAAATATCTGCGCCTGTCCGTGCGCGTTTATTTCATTGCTGCTCGCGCCACCATAACCGAGAATACCGATTTTCCAGAGTAAATAGGCGCCCCAAGTTGCACCGAGCGTGACTGTGATGACGATACCGGCAACAAAGAATCGCCGATAAATGGTGTCGGCAAGATCTGGCGCGTCAAGCTTGACGCCTACCGCCTGGTTTGCTTGCTCTTGCTTTAGTACCGAGCCCTCGATCTCGCACACGAGAGCGTGCTCATCAACATCATGCGCACGCGCAAAAAAGCGCAGCGATTCGTATGGTCCCTCGGGCCCGCCGCAACCTTTGAGCCCGTACTTATCCAGAACCAGCCGGGCAATCGGATACGCCCTGAGCAAATCCGGGATCATTGTTTGCGCCGATATTTCTATGTTTTTTTGCATGACTAGCTGTCAAATTCAGCCTATGGTAGAGTTGGTTATCCAGATATCTACCATGATTTTATCGAATCTGCGCGCTCAGCAAATCATCCTTTCGACGCATTTCCCTATGCCTGATTCCATAAGCGCCCATTGTTAGCCTATGAAGCCTTGAGCCTTCGGGCGCTAAGTTGGACTCCACTTGCGCACACTGCGGATGTGTCCGATTAATACCGTCTTTGTTTTGCCTGATCCCGCTGCGCGGCATATGCCAACCGGAGTAGCGTCTATGAATCAATGACTGTCATGCGCTCCGCCTGAGATCACGGTTTCAATTTCGTTGCGCAAGCGCTCGAAGTCGCACCGACCTTCAACACAGAACTGATCCAGGCAAATGTATTTGTCCGCTCCGAAGACTTCGGTGGCGTGCGACAGGTTCGGACACAAGGCTTTTGCCACCTCCGTGCGTTTACCGCAAAAACAGATCAGCGGCAATTCTTTAAACCTGCTGTTTTCTTTCACCTGCCGAATGAATTCGAAAATATTGCCCGAGTCAAGGTGAACTCTGGCAATTATCAAATTTACGCTGCCTTGCTCCAAAATCGCTATGGCTTCGTTTGGACCTTTGACAAAATACAGCTCATTGGTTGCTTCAAGACTTTTGCGTAAGGCTTCCATCGGATCGGGCTGATCTTGCAAAATAAGTATATTTGTCATATCCACCGCCTCGCCGTCTTGCAATACACGCGACATTGCAACTATATACAGGCCTATCACGGACGATGGCTCCTTGAAACCGTCCAGCTCATTAGAAAAACGAGTGCTGGTAGTCACGTGCTCAATGGTCCGCTAGAACAAAAGACGCTGTAATACCGTAGATCTTCGCTCTTTTCGCAAGTTCCATGTTACGGGCTCGGCGCCACCGCGCGTCAAGCGAGTTGGCCAAGCGTCATTTGCCAGCCGGCTTCTTCCGCTTGACCCGCGGAGCCAACCCCGTGTCCCTCCAGGCGGCGAAAAGCCGATCACAAACGGAGGGTTTTAAGATGAACATCGCTGACGACAAAGAAGATTTCGGTCACTTTTACGATCGCGCGCGGCGCTGGGCACACAAGTTTAGAAGCCACGGCAGCATTCAGCCCGAAGACGTGGCTCACAACGCGATGATCAAGCTATTGAAACGAGCTGGCGACAGACCGCCTACCATGGGCTGGCTGTATAAGACCGTTCGCAGTACGGCGGCAGATGCAGCACGCGCAGCTGCTCGTGAACGTGCGTATGTCAATGCCACCGTTGACGGTTCACCAGGCTGTGTTTATGAACGAGCCGACGAACTCGGCATGGTGTATTTAAATGGGCGTCATGGACTTCCTGGAGGTGGCGAGCACGAACTTGAATCAAGTCCCCAGTTGCTCGACATGCTGAAGCAATTGACTAACCCTCTCAGAGAGGTACTGATTCTTTATGCAAACGGCAGGAGCTACGAACAGATTGCAGCCGCCACCGGAGCAAAGGTTGGTACGGTACGATCACGTCTCCACTATGCGCGTAAGCGAGCCAAGCAACTGCTTGCATCAGACTGATCAATTACGACACAAGGGAACGGCAGTTCGATTCCCCTGTGTCGCGGACAAGGCGATTGAACTATCACCGTAAATGTCAATGCATGGTTGACATTTACGGCCTTTTTTAAACCGCACACGCGAATGGCTGAACATGGATTTAGTCAATTGTCGATCCGCCACTGCCCAAGCATCTTGCCGCCACGTCTTTATGGAAGACTGCTCAATGACGCGCTATATCCGCATTCGCCTGGCTCCTTGCATGATTGGTCCAGGTAAGTTGCTCGCTGTGTAAGGCATCTGACAATCGCGCCGCTCACCTGGGCGGTGGCACCGCCAGAGCCTGCACCAAACGGCTTTCGTCGATTGAATGCAGCGCAACCCTCACCGTTCCCCCGCTCATCTGACACAAACTTGCCTCGTCCTGTCCATACGGAAATTCATTCACAGCACCTATGGACACCACATTTGCCTGTCTTACGAAATGCCGTGTGCGGAACTCCCGCCGAGACCGACTTGTCTTGTCGTTGTTCTTGTACAGCCACCTCCCGTGCATCTCTTAACGTGCTGAGATTGACACGACTTTTCGCCTGCTGCAATGGCAAACCCCTTCGGGGCGCGCGTGCGCGTCCATGCAGCCTGCAAAAAGCGCTGCGCGGCTAAAGCTCGTGTCTTTCTCTCTGGCACTAAGACGCACTGGGAGGTGCCAAATGAACAACTCAATCACTATCGTCGGGCACGTCGGACAGAATCCGCACACAGTCTCCTTCGGAGACACAGGCAACAAGGTGGTTAAGTTCTCGGTTGCAGTGAAAGAGTTCTCCTCTAACACGGACGACGACAAAACCATGTGGATCGATGTCGACGCCTGGAACGGACTCGGCGAACGCGCGATCAAAACAATCACCAAAGGTCGCGAAGTCGTGGTGCAAGGCAGGCTGGCAATCGCTGCCTTCCAAAAAGAGGTGAACGGTGTCAAAGTGCAGATGACCAAGCCTGTGATAAAGCTCACTAGCTTCCATCTCTGTGGCAAGAAGCCAGCCACCCGCTCTGAAGCGCCATCCGACAGCAGTACGTAAAGTGGCGCACCAATAAGCAACCGGCAGGGGCTTCGGCCTCTGCTAATTGCTTTTTCCTTTCCGCGTTTCTCGTCGCCGCTGCAGCCTGTGGTGGCAGGTCGGCCCCGCCCCGCAGTGATTTGCGTACGACAGCCGGTTTGTTTGCTGGTGCTCTTTTCGCCTTCCTCAATTGTACGGGGTTGGCGCCACCGCGCATCAAGCACGATGTCCCACTCGGCAGATTCCTTTCCGCTACTTCGCTTGACGCGCGGAGCCAACCCCGTGCCCCAGGGCTGAGGCGAAAGCCGCAGCTTAACGTGAGGTACAAGTCATGGATTTAGAGTACGGGTTGGAACTAACAAACAATAGTAAGGCTTCATGGGCGTTCAGCTTGCCGCGCAAGGAGACATGCATTATGGCAACCGACGTGTGCAAAAGACTTTGCTACGGTAACGGCATTCGGTACCAGGGCAAGGCGCAGCGCGCCAAGCGCCAGCGCAATCTGAGAACAGTTGAATTGTTGCTGGCGAATGGCGGCCCGGAATTGCTGGCAGAAAACCTTGTCGCCCTTGTCGACCAAGCGCGCCCGGCAGACTGGCTCGCCGCGGTTGTTGCCGGTCGAAGGACACGAACTCCCTGGACGATTCGCATACATGATGTCGGCGACTTCCATTCAATCAATTACGCCGAAGCATGGCGAATGGCTGTCCAACAACGTCCAAAGTGCTCCTTCTGGTTTTACACCAGAAGCTTTCAAGAAGACATCCTGTTCGATGCGCTGACAAAACTGGCGTCATTACCAAACTGTCAGGGATGGCTGAGCATCGACTCTGAAAACCTGTCGGACGGAATGCTTGCATACTGCAAGCACCCGGGCATCTGGAAACTCGCATTCCTTCAAGAAGAGCCAGAAAGATTGGATGTAACGATCTTGCCGGCGCTTGCCGCGACCGGTAACCCTGGAGACGTCGTCTCGTTTCCTTATCATCGTGGTGGCTATCACGCCGAACCAGTTCAACAGCCGGGCGTTTATACTTGCCCGGCTGTGGTTGGTGTGTATAAGTTGCAAGCTAATGCTAGTAAGGTTCGCCCATGTCAGGCTTGCAACTTTTGCCTGCCCTGATGGCAAAAAGTGAAAGAGGCAACTGGGTTACAGTCGCCTCTCAAACGATGATGAACAGATGGCACCCACAGAAGTCGGCACGACGAATGATTTGTTGATGCAGCCGAAGCCGCTTAGTTAGTTATCGCGCAGGCATTGCATGCTGATGCCACGCGTCGTGCGTCATGCAACCAGAAGATTGCTTAACGTTGTAGATTGCTCGGCTCGACGGCGCTGAATGCGCCGGAGCACTGACGATGTTCGTGAAGCGGCCGTCGCCGCTTGGGTGACGTGAGGCTAGACAGGCACCACGCGTGATGCCTTGCGTCTAACAGAGTTGAAGCGAATCACTTTGGAATCGCTTGGTTCGTTGTTGACGTGCTCCGGCTCGGCGGCGTGCCGCTTGCACTTGGAGCAGAGGTGTATTGGCTCGTCTGTCATTTTTGACAGTATCGTGAAGAGGTGATCTGTCTTCGTCTTTGCGGCGAGACAATCGAAAACCCAGTCCATCCGGGTCACAGGGACCAAACAAACCAGGTTATTGTCGGCATCGATAATCGCGCCAACTGTTGAATCCAACCCCTTCACTTTCTTGGGGTCGCGCCTTGTTACCAGCGTCAATTTAATTTCCACGGACATATCCTCCAGAGATCAAGTCTCTTTAGAGCCGCCGGCGCATATCAAAGCGCTCAACGGCTTGAAAAAAGCGTGCTCGACTTCTGGGGCGTCACTGTTGGGCGAGCGGTATTCCGCTCCAACCACCACGACAATTATGACAAACGCATCCGCAAAAATCACAGGAAAAACCCTGGGAACATTCCAACAGTGCTCGTCGTCGTACACCCCTCCCTTTGCAGCTGAGGCTATCCTTAACCCCAGGTGCCGCCCAGCAAAATTACGCATTGACAGAAAATCGATCAGCAATGCTACGATAGTATTGTGCACGGCAATTGATGGCGCTGCAGCCGATTAGCCGGACCATCAAAATCAAATCTCACATCGTTTACGCTCAAATCTGAAGCAGGTTTGGGCTTTTTCATGGCAACAGTTTTTCCATTTATAGGCGCGCCCTACTTATTTAGGTGGGGCGCGCTTCTGTCCTAAATAAGTTTATGAGGATCTCAAAATGAAACCAACAACTAAATCTCCATACGGAGCGGGCGCGGCTCATTCCGACCTTCTCACTCGCAGAGAAGCGGCCGCATATCTCGGCATTGCTGAACAAACACTCGCCGTATGGAAGTGCACCGGCCGCTATCACCTACCCTGGATCAAAATCGGCCGACTCGTGCGTTACCGCAGGCAAGACCTCGACGCCTTTATTGCAAAACATGCGCAAGGCACCGAACAATCTGCATTCCCTTTCCGCGACGTGGCTGACGGTCGCCAAATTGGAGGTTGATTATGACACCAGGTGTAAACTCACCGCTCGGCTTTGTCGAGCAGATTCTTCTGGTCGTATTCATGCTGATGTTATTTGCCGGGCTGGCAGGTGGCAATCCATCAATGGTGCTCAAGCCAATGTTTGATATTGTCGGGCAGCTAGTCGGAGCCATTCTTGGATTGCTCTGCACCTTAATTGCAACGCTGTTCCGAATGCTCCTGTCACTTCTGGTATCAGGGCTGCAAGCTGCCGCATCGATGGCTCAGTCAGCCGGCTCTAGTGAAATCAATCACCCAAAACAATGATCACTCCTGATCATCACCAAGCAGGACATCTATATACACCGCAACGCTGATGAATGTGCTTGCGATTTTCGGCGCGGAGTAGGCAACGACGCGCAATCGATCACCGAGCGAAGCGAGCATTACCGGGAGGCTTGACCGTACGGTAATGCAAGATACAAAGGAAATGGTAGAACGCGGAAACGCTTAGCCTATCCTATTTATCCTCTTTGTCAGATCGAAAGCGCGTCGTTGATCCTCTGGGTCAATGCCCGAACAAGTCTCTCCATGAGACTTTATCGACGTGGTAAACAATTATGGCAGTAAAGAAACAATATCAGGGATTTTATATCGGGCTGGCGCCGGCAGATCGACTCCGCTTGGCGCAGTTGGCCCAAGAAAAGAAAACAACGAGAACAGACATTGCAAGAGAAGCAATTCGCTGGTACCTCGAACATCACCAACAAATCGCGGGGCAAACGAGCGAGAGTGAGTTAGCCCAGGCGATGAAATATCTGGCTGACCAAATCGTCAAAGCTCATAACAATGGCGTCGATCGCATATGCAAAATGCTGGCGCGTCAAGGACGAGCAGTCGGCACGTTATATGAGCTGAGCTGGATGTCTTTGCCAGACGACGAGAATGCCCGGCAGGCATTCGAAGCTGCGGCCAATAAAGCCAAGCAGCGAATGGCCAAGCACGTCGAGAATGACGAGCGCGAGCTTGCCGAACGAATGAAGAAGGTGGTGAATGGTTAATGGGCGTCGTCATCCATGGCTATATCTCGGCAAGAGACAGGAAAAGTCGAGTCGCCGGCGGCCGCTCGCCTAAGTTAGTGGCCGTCGAGCGCGCCCTTGCGCACGTGAAGTATATCCAGCACCGCCCAGGCGACGATAGGGACCCGGGTGGGCGGAAATTCTTCGACGAGCTAGATGAGAATTTGGACGGGCGCGCACTCAGAGCAGCAATCAAAGAGCTTGAAGACAGCAAAGTCGTGATTCACAAGCTGACGCTTGCGCCAGAGATCGATCCGTTGGACAAACGCCAATACACGCGAGAGGTGATGCATCGGTTAGCCGCTGAAAAAGGACTGGACCTGAATTGGATGGGCGTCGAACATAACAACACGGCGCACCACCACATTCATGTAGTCGTCCTCGGCAAGGACAAGAATGGTCGGAGCGTGCGAATCGAGCGCGAAGATTATGCCAAACTCAGGGAGTGGGGCGACCGCTATCTTGAGCGATGGCAGCCAGAAGAACTTCAGCGAGCGCGCAATGAACGTAAACGCAAAGAGCGGGAACGCATCGAAGCGCGCAAACTTGAGCGCGAGCTTCACCGCCAAGAGCGCATCAAGGAAGGTCTTGAGCTGCCCTGGATCCACAAGAAAATTATCAGAGAACAGTATGAACCCTACAGCAAATGGGTCAAAGAACAGGAGGATGCATCAAAGGATCGCAAGTTAGCGAAGACACCAGAAGGCAAGACTGAAAAGCCTTTCCTCAATGACTCCATTCAGGCTGCCGGCAAAGATTGGTCAAAGCAGAACTCACTTTCCGAACTCAGAGAACTCAATACCTACCTCTGGGACAACAAAGATGAGCGGCTCCCTCGCGACGAATATAAGAAATTGGTTGCATGGATCAAAGAGAAGGAGCGGCTGCGCGAAAGGGAGCCGGATAAGGCTAGCACTGAGACCGACGGTAAACAAAAGGATTTCTTCGAATACCAGGGCAAATGCTATAGCGAGCGCGCGCCTTACGACAAGCTGGCTGGCTTGAACAACAAGCTGAGAGAGGACGGCGCGCAGAAGCTTCCAATCGATGACTATCAAAAGCTGCGAGGTTGGATTGAAAAGGCTGACCGAGCGCGCTGGGCCGGCGTCGTCGAGCGGCAGCTAGAGATATCAAAACAGCGATATGAGCGCGAAGGTGCAGCAAAAACTTCGCCTAACGCCAATCGCTATGTCAACCCTGTGCAGCAGCAAATGATGGCTAACCCGGTAGTCGGCTTGTTCATGCAAGGCGCATCCGTCGCTAACGAGCTTGTACGTTGGATTGACTTGAGGGACCACCGCGATCCACTGGCCGAGTCAAAAGATGAGATGGAAAGAGCCAAGAAAAACAAGCATCAAGAGTATGTGCAGTCTGATCGCACGCACGAACAACGAGCGCGCGACAAGGAGACTATCGACAATATCGACAGGGCGCTTGATGAAAACCAAGAAGCACGTAAGAAGCGCCGTAAGGACAAAGAACGCGATAGCGACAAACGAGATCGTGGGCTTGATTTTATGAGGTAAGAACGCAATGAATGCAAATCATTCAGACATTGTGCAATGCAATGCACAAGATTTTGCCGTGCTCGCGGTCAATGTACTCGATAGACTCGGGTATCAAGTCTCACGAGCCAGTAAGCAGCTTGATCAAGTGCTCGCCGTCGAGCGCCTTGATGAAAAAGTCGGGCGCGATTGGTGGCATCACGAGTACCGCGTCGTACTTCGCTGGCAGCCCACCGCTGGCAGCGAAGTCTACGTAAGCGTAGACATTGAAGAACGGAAAGGCTCAGGAACCGCTATCGAATGTAAGCAACGCTGCGAAACAATACTCTCAGAGCTGCGGAAAGATGCGACCCGCGCCGCTGAAGCAAAGAAGTACAAACCAAAGAGCACCGCATATGGGGCGGCACGTTGGGGCACAATGGAGGACCTTCTCTCTGCCGGTTATATTCAAAACAGACCTGACGCCAGACGACTGATTATTGGCAGAACCTCAGACAGTCGTTACCTACAGGTCCCGGAGCTGTGGACACATGCACATGCGCTGGTCTGCGGTCGCACCGGCGTAGGCAAGTCGCGTGGATTCTTCATCCCTCAGCTCGTCGAGCGGCTTGGGACGAGCATGATCGTGACTGAAGCAACGCCCGGCTATGAGCAGGGGGAGCTGTACAAACTTACCTCTGGCTGGAGAAAGATGGCCGGACACGATGTTTACTGCTTCAATCCGGCGGATATGACGTCGAACCGCATCAATCCCATTGATCGCATACGACGAGCACCAGCTGATCAAAAGGCGCAGCTTGCTGAAAAACTAGCCGACCTCGTTATCCTCAACGGCGAACCATCAGAAGGAAAGTACGAGCAAACTTGGAACCGTTCCGAAAAGTTGCTGCTGATTCCGCTAATACTGCACGCAGCAGCCGGCGATCCCAAGTACGGACACTTCGGTGCACTTCGCTGGCTGCTCCTCACAGGACCAAAGCGCCTCGCTGAAGTGCTCAGGAGCAGCCCATCTGAACTGGCACGAATGGAATTCGAGGGATGGATGCGGTTAAGCGGCGAGACCGATTTTCGATACGGCGTATTCTCAGGGCTCATCACAAAACTGAATCCCTGGATGACAGATCAAATGGTAGCCCTGACGGAAACTACCGACATCGACCTGGACGCTCTGAAAAACCGGTTGTTCACCTTCTACCTGTCCGTGCCAAGCCGCAGTCGTGACAGCAAGCTGATTGGCTCTCTGATGCTCAACTTCCTGCTCGATCACATCCTTGAGCCGAAAGATAAGGCAGACCTCAGGCACCCCGTCGCGATGCTGCTCGATGAATTCACCAACTTCGGAAAGATAGCCGGCATTGCCGATACGCTCTCGATAATCCGAAAGAACAAGATTGGGCTTGTTCTGGGATTCCAAAATTACTTCCAACTTGAGCAAGTCTATAGCAGGCGCGAAGCGCAAATTATCATAGACATGCCTGCCACACAGGTCTACTTCAAGCAGAAGACTTTTACCGAAGCACGCGACCTGAGCGAGGCAATCGGACGCACCACCATCGAGGAAGCAACAGTCAACGATAGTGGCCGCGTGCACGAGATCATTCAGGGGCGAGCGCTGATAACGCCGGACGAGTTAATCAGCCTGAAGAATGAAGTAATCGTATTCACCGCTGACACTAAACCGCTAAAACTTCCTCTCACATCGCCGATTGCATACGAGCAAGCACTCGCATACGACCCACCGGAGCGCGAGCGCCACAAAGTCAGCGACTTCATCCTCCGGCGCGGCGATATAGCGCGTGCACAAGCGGCGAACACGAACGAACCGGAGCACAGCCACCGCGAGCAAAGCGGCAACCCGCCGAGAAACTCGGCGCGCTTTGAACGCAGCAATCGCCAACAATCCAAAACTAATCCAAGAAACGAATCCAAAGATAGAACCAACAGTCGCAAGCCCGGTCAAACTCGCGGGCGATCTGATGGCACGCCGCCAGACTATGGCGACTGAGCGCGCGCCCAATCCCCGCAGTCACAGACCAATATACGGAGTAAAAATATGATCGGAATATCCATCGGAATCGGACTCTTCGTCTTCCTGTTTTCTGGTGCGTTCATCAGCGAACTCGTGCACAACCCAAACGCTGGCTTTTTCCCGGGGCTCGTGCTGGCGATCTGGGCCGCCCGTCCATTGTTTCATCGAGTTCGCGTGGAACGATCCAACTTCTTGCATCCGGTGCCGCGTGAGTACAACGTTCCAGCTAAGATCGCCTTTGCAAAAATCCGCGACTTCCTCGCGGAAACATCGTACAACTTCGGCGACAAGTGGCAAGTAGCAACCGCTGATACCGTCGCTGGTCGAATAACGGCCAATCTCCGCTTCACCGATGAGCACACGCATTTCGAAGCTGACGCACGCGGACATATTCATACCCGCAAGGAGCGGCTGCAACGATTCGTGGCATTGGAAGTCCAAATCACACGGAGCCCGACTGGCAGCTCAATCATTCAGCTCGACTTCTGCCCGAAAGTCGAGGGCGCCAATTTCACTGCCTGCGATTCAATAGTGTCAGGCATAACAGCCGCCATAGATAGTGCAATCGGTCCAGGTGTTGCGGTCGGCGAGCCGGCAGATGCTAACCGTCCAGCCGCTCCTCTTTGGCTAAAGGGGCTCAGCATACTGGCGCTGTTGGGACTGCTCGGAGATGCCGCAACTGCTCTGTTCCACTAGACCTTTAACAGTTCCGGGTCAGGCCCATGTACGAGTTTCTTTGAATCTTTGGCGGGTTTCAGCCAAGATTTTTTGCCAGTCTTCACGTATTGCCTTCACCTGCAACTCGACGACGAGCCATTCGATCACGTCTTCTAACGCAACGCGACCGGAGGGAATGTGCCGTTTGTGCAGATTGAACAGCGCAAATCTCTCATCAGCGTCCGCATAGACATGAATGTGCGGATACATTACTGGGTCGTCGTCCAGCTCGGGATGATAATGAAACCCGATCAGATCTTTGAAATCTGCATCGAGTATCGAATAGATGTAATAGCGGGTGGTAACAGCTGGCTTGTTCTCTGGAATCGGGTCGTCCACTTCTTGACCGATATCAATGAAGAGCGCGGTTCCGCCTTCTCGCTTTAACTTAACGGCCCCTTCTGACCAAGCAAGCGCTTGCCGACCTTTGTTATTCGGGTATGCAAAGCAAACATCTTGAGCAACGCAGCTTACGATTTTCTGCAGTTGTTCCAGATAGCCCTGTAGAGCTTCGTGTCCCTTATTTGTCGTCACCGATGCGCGCTGCTTTCGGAATCATCATAAGGACTTTCAGAAGTCGCGGATTATTGCAGGCGTCCTTGTACTCGCCTTTGCGGTAGCGGTCATAAAATTCCTCAACACTTATGCCGAGGTAAGAATTGACGAGCTTCTCGAAAAATTTGGCAGCCTGATCTTCATCCAGCATCTGGATGTTTGGCTCCTTGTGGTCGAGAACATCGCTACTCATGGCTGAACTCCCTTTCCTATGCTTAGGGTACCTGAAAATCCCCAATTAGGCAATGTGACGTAGCTGGCGGGTCTTTGGCTCCCAGGTGAGGACGAAAACGCCATAATCGGACAAAATGCCGGGAATGCCACCGCATTTGATACCAAAGCGAATCCAGTGTAAAGCGTCACAGCGGAGTCGGCACGCCCCAGCCAAAGACAAACTCTGTTGATAGTCATTCCCGACGCTCAACTATTCTGATCCAATTTGCGCTAGGCATTGCGCTAGGCGCGCACTTTTTGCCTACCCCAATAAAAAACCGGCAGATCTCTCGAAACTGCCGGCCTTTCTAGGCTTTTAATTGGTTGCGGGGGACAGATTTGAACTGTCGACCTTTGGGTTATGAGCCCAACGAGCTACCGGACTGCT
This sequence comes from Candidatus Obscuribacterales bacterium, assembly GCA_036703785.1. Classification (GTDB taxonomy): domain Bacteria; phylum Cyanobacteriota; class Vampirovibrionia; order Obscuribacterales; family Obscuribacteraceae; genus JADYXS01. Next base: position 3,077 of record DATNQY010000369.1, on the reverse strand, counting down.
CCACCCCGCGGCATTTATGACAGCGCTAGTACAACGCGCTTCCTCACCAAAATGAATGGTAGCATAATTCGTCGGGTGTTCTCCATAACCAGATAAATTGTCGTTCAACAGCTGTGCAATGACGCCACAGACACGCATGACCAAGTGAAGGCAGTATTACAAAGAGTTTCCCGCGCATCTGTAACCGTCGACGGGCAGATAACAGGCAGCATAGGCTTGGGGCTTGTGGTCTTGCTGTGCGCTGAGCACGGCGACACGGAGCAGGACGGCGATTTCTTAGCCCGCAAGACAGTCGAGCTGCGCATCTTTGCCGATGATCAGGGCAAAATGAACAGATCGCTCACCGAGGTGGGCGGCGAGATTCTTTTGATTTCGCAGTTTACCCTCGCCGCGCAATGGAAAAAGGGGCGCAGGCCGAGCTTTATTCGCGCCGCCGAGCCGTCGGCGGGACAGCGCCTTTACGAGCATTTTGGCTCGGTGGCAAGCGGCTTGGGCATCAAGGTAGAGAAAGGGGTATTCGGTGCCCACATGGACGTCAGCCTGGTGAATGACGGACCCGTAACTTTGATTTTGGACCATCAGTTCGCCAAAACCGACCCGAGCGAGGCGTAATTATATATAGTCAATCCAGCGAAACTGGGAGTCAGGAATCAGGACCGCTGCCGTAAACTTGTCACGGTTTATAGCAGAGGTCGTTTCCGTGTTTAACGCTGCCACATATTCAATGTTCTCGTTGCGCCGCCGCTGGATGCCCGCTGCCTGCGCTGCACTGTGCCTGGCGGGAAGCATTGCCGTAGGTCCGAGTTTGGCCTGGAGTCCTCTTCAGTACGACACGAAGGAAGAGGTAAACACTGGTCTTCCGGCACGGACGATGTACCAGGAGCTTATGGGCCGCGTGAAGAAGGACATGGAAGCCGCTCCGGAGGCAGCGCCTGCCGACGCGCCGCCTGGGGCGCCTACCGCGGTGAAGTTGGAAGACCGCGAGGCGCAATCGGCTATCGAAGGCGATGCTGCCAGCGACAACGTTGATGGCGCCAATGACGAGTGGGGACCTTCCGAGCGCAAAGAAGCGACCTTGATCCCTTCGACCAAGCAGTCGGGAAAGCAACCCAGTGAATCGATAAACGATCCTCGCTATTTCTACAAAAAGGCGCAGGCATTCGCGGAGAGCGGTGATTTCCAATCGGCATTGAATTATGTCAATCGCGCTCTGGTGCTCAATCCGCAGATGTGGGAAGCCTGGTACGAGAAAGGACTCGTCTACCAGCTTGCCGGTTATGACGCAGCAGCAGCCAGGCGTTATCTTGCTTTGCTCGAGCGCAAGCCCGATATGCTCGCTGCTCACATCGCGCTCGGCATGCTCTATCGCAAGCACAGCAACAGAGATCTGGCGGAGGCGGAATACAGGCAGTCGCTGGAGTACAACTATCGCTATTTTCCGGCGCACTACAATTTGGCTAACTTGATGATGGATGAAGGTCGTCTGGATTTGGCGCTCAAAGAATACAAAATTTGTCTCAAGCTGCAGCCCGACAATGCGCAAGTTCATAACAACCTGGGCGTGATCTATCAGAAGCGAAATTATCTGGAAGAAGCTGTGGCCGAGTTCACTGCCGCCAGCCATCTGGATCCCGCCAATCAGGGCTATGTTGAGAACATGAACGGCGCCAAAGCGAAAATCGGTGCCAAGCCGCCGCGCGATCTCAGCTTGTAACGGCAGTCCTAAGCCCGCCGGGTCTGACACGCCGGCACCACATTTGGTATCACTATCTTTGTCGGCCACCCATAATGGATGTCGCTTCGGGTATGCATTGCCAAATCCGCTTCGCGGCGCGGACTTTGCTTTTCTTGCTGTTGTCATCCGAATGAGGGACAGACAAAAGGTTGCAAATTCTGTAGACTGATTGACACTAGGGAAGCGAGCGCAGCGCTTCTATGCGTCGTCTACGGGCTTATTCGCCTGATGCTGCATCGCTTCCTGAACAGGAAGGCGGTTGGGCTTGACCAGTCAGCAACATGCGCAGAAACAATCCCTGAAAGGACGTCCGCAGACGCCCGATCAAGCACTGCAGAAACGCTTCGGACAGCGGATTCAGGAATTGCGCCTGAAGCACAGTTACTCCCAGGAGGAGCTCTCCACCCGCGCCGGGTTGAACCGCACCTATTTAAGCGACATCGAACGCGGACAGGGCAACGCTACCCTAGATGTGATGAACAGGCTGGCCGTGGCATTGGATATAGGGCTGGCCCAGCTTTTTCTCGGTGTCTCAGCTGGTCCGGAAAAACCGGTGCGTATTTTGCTTGCCGGCAGTGATGCCACTTATCAGACGGTATGCCATTCTTTGAACGGCTATGACGTGCACCTGAGCCAACAAATGAAGGAAGCGCGCCGGCTGCTCGACGAAAGCGAGTTTGACGTCGTCGTTTGCGAATTGGAATTCGCGCAGGGACGCATGTTCGATTTTCTGCGCCTTGTGCGCGGCTCTGAGCGGCACAAGAACGTGCCTTTTATTACCATCGGCGCTGTGCGTGCCGACGATCCATCCGGCATACTCCATCAGGCTATGCAAATCGCCGTCGGTGCCTTGGGCGGCTCCAATTTTTTCGAAATTGCCGCCGCCTCTGAATCCGCAGACTTGGGCTGGCGCTTGAAACAGAGCATTGAGCTGCTGCTGGCTGGCAAGGCAGTTTAAGGACAAAAGTTCCGATATTGGTGACATTGCCAAATGGGGTATACCCGACACGGTTGCTTAAATTCCAGCCAGACTAGCTAGTTTTGTTGGGTATAGGGCGTTAGACTAATAGACGCCAGGCTGCAGATGATCGACCAGAAGAAGTCGAAGCTTCCAGGTCCGGCGGGAATCCCTACCTTGGCGGCGCGGCTGATGACTGGTGGCAGTAAGAAGAAATCGGCGATTAAGTTCAGTTTACGGAAGTTGGGCCTGGTAATCAGGCAAAGAAGGCAAGAGCTTGCCTTCTCACAAGAAGATCTGGCGGTGCGTTGCAGGTTGCACCGCACTTATATAAGCGGTATCGAACGTGGTGTTAGAAATCCGACCATCACCTGTATTGATGAT
>DATNQY010000368.1:0-30321 GCA_036703785.1 Candidatus Obscuribacterales bacterium | reverse complement strand
GGATAACTTTCAGACTGTTTCTGTCGATGTTCACCTGTACAATCTGCCATTAATTACCGGCGGCACCAATTACATTCCTATCAACATCAATCTCGAAGAAACCGCGAGTGCACCGATTCAGCCATTCAAGCATCAGTGCGGCCAGCCACTCACATACATTCCGCAAGGATTGTTGGGCCCCATAAACACGGCGGCCAGTACAAGACCCCTGACGCAATAAATTGGCGCTTGGCGCGTTGCGTTGCTAATAAAGTTGAGGCAAACAAGGGCGGCGACTAGCCGCCCTTTATTTTTTGTGTGGCAGCCGCCTCTAGTACGTGGCTTGTAGCCGGCAGCGCAAACCAGAAGGTGCTGCCTTTTCCTTCCACACTATCCACTCCGATTTTGCCACCATGACCTTCCACGATTGCCTTGCAAATCGGCAACCCAAGCCCGGAGCCTTTGATCGCATCCTCAGCTTTGATTTGCACGTACCGGTCGAACACGCGATCTATCTGAGCGGCTGGTATACCACGTCCGCTGTCGACCACCTCCACTTTGACTTCGCCGCGCTGCAAACTCGAGACGTTCACTTCGATCTTTGACCCGGCGGGCGAAAACTTGATAGCATTAGCCAGCAAATTGACCACCACCTGACTCAATCGATCTTTGTCCGCGTCAACACTCACGTCCTGGACATTGGTTTCGATTGTGATTTGCCGTTCTTTCGCGAGCGCCATCACATCCTGCACGGAAGCTTGCACCACTTCTTTAAAATCACACTCTGCTTTGTTTATTTCAAGCGTGCCCGAAACGATCTTATCCACAGTAAGAAGTGAATTTATAAGCCGCAAAAGTCGATTGGCGCTTTCATGCGCGTCATCGAGTGCCCTGTTGGCGTCCTCAGGCAGCTTGCCATAACACCCATACGCCAAAGTTTGGAGAACCAGCGAAATTGATGCCAGCGGGCTGCGCAAATCATGGGTGACCATAGCCAGAAACTGACGTCGCAACGTTTCTGATTCTTTTAAAGCCAGGGCTGCACTGTGGAATGCGCGGTCAACGTGCGCAAGCTCGTCAGATCCCGACATTGGCGGCAGCAAGTTCTCCTCTTTTGCCAGCAAATCTGCATTCTGTCTAAGTCTTAGAAGACGGTAGCTAATCTGGGTGGCAAAGAAATAGGCCATCATCGAAGCAATGACTGCGCCCAGACCAGCGGCCAACACTACAAAGTTCTGAAACTTCTGGCGGAAAAGCACAATCTCGCTGGGGCGGTTGCCGGTGAAATAAAGTTCTCGGAGTCTGATGTGGTCGACAAGTGTGTTGAGTTCGTGCACGTCCGCCGATAAAGCCTGATTTTGCAGTTGGCCGACAACATGATCTTGTTTGCCGTCCGCGACGCCCACCGCCAAATCGTTGCAAGCCTGCAAAAGAGCGGCCGTTTTTTGCCGAAGCGCAGCCACGTATTGTTTCTCGATGATATCGTCGCTCACGGTACCCTCGAGCAAATTGACTTCGGCTGGCAATTCCGTGGACGCCGATTGCAGAGGCTTCAGGTAGCTGGACGAATGCGTCAGCGCATAAAGAGCAACTGCCGCGCGGCAGTTGAGCACACGGCCGGCAATATCAGCCGAAAGCGCGGTTACGCGCTTAGAACGGGCTTCCGCCAGTAAAAGCTTTTCCTCTGTGTTCGCCAGCCACAACGTGCTTGCCAGCACGCCGCCCATGAATATCAGCGGGACGGCAACCAGCACAAATCCTTTGTGGACGACTTTCACTATGTCTTCGCTTGCAAGGGGACACAACAGTTATGCCACGTCGGAGTCCACGAAAGGCATGACCACCAAAGCTAGCACAATGAGGATTTTACGGTTTAATGCCTCAACTCGAAGGGCATATTCCTCGCAGAGCTTATCGGCAGAAACATGGCTAAGATACTGCTTGCAGACGACGATCGCATCATAACCGAGCAGGTCAGCCGCTGGTTGCAAACCGTTGAAGGGCACATCGTCGAGACGGTGTCCGACGGCAAGGAAGCTCTAGACCGGCTGAAGTTGTACGATTACGACCTGGTCATCCTCGACTGGAACATGCCCAACGGCAGCGGTATCGACGTATGCCGCTCTTTCCGCGCCAGCCGGGGTAATTTACCCATCTTAATGCTCACCGCTAATTCGGCGCTGTCGGATAAAGAAATCGGATTTAACACGGGCGCGGATGACTACCTGACCAAACCATTCGATTTGAAAGAGCTGTCGCTGCGAGTCAAGGCTTTGCTTAGACGCCCGGCCCAATTGCGAGATCCCGTCTACCAAGTGGGCGAAATCCGGCTGGACACCAATAAAAAGCAGGTATACAAATGCGGCAAGCTAATTGAGTTGACGCCGCGCGAGTACGTCCTTCTTGAAGTACTGATGAAAGCGGACGGGCGATTTTTGACTGCTGAAGAGATCGCCAACAAAATTTGGACGTCGGAGTCCGATGCCTCTCCCCTGGCGGTGAAGACCGTCGTCAGCCGCTTGAAGTCCAAGCTGTGCGATACGGCGCAGAGTTTAATCATTCACAACGTCCATGGGCGCGGCTACTGCGTGCGCTCGCCGGAAGAGAACGTTTAACATCATATGTAAGGGCTGTAACCAAGCTGTAACCAAGCTACGGGTATAACATGAAAGCCAACCCGCCGAAGGCAATCACGCCTCTGTTGGTCATGTAAATGAAACGCCCAGTCGCAAGTCTGTTGAGAAGTCATCGCTCCGATCTCGGAGCCGCGCTCACTGAGCTGCCTATATTTTTATTTTTCGTCTTCATTGTCGTTGCCTTGCCCCTTCTAGGGCTGGCAACGCTCGCCTATCGCGACGCCCTGTTTGCATTTGCCGTCAAAAATGCTGCGTCGGAAGCGGCTAAAGCACCGAGCTTCCATGCGGCGCAGGCCGTTGCCGCGGCCAAAGTATCGCAAGGATGTGGCGCTTTCACCGGCATCACGGTGCGCACATGCCAGGTTTCAATTATCTCCAAGAATTTGACCACCGCGGTGGAAACCGAATATACAACTGCGCTCAATCCGGCCACAATCGACAGCCATAGTAATTTGTATTTTGTGAAAGTCACTGCCAATGGATTGATTACGCCGATGGTGATGGGCGTGGGCACAAGCTTCTGGTCTTTCCCCATACCCGGCTTCACGGCACCGTACCCTTTGAATGCTTCCTCTCAGGTCTTCTTCGAACGTCCCAAAGGCCTCTCCACATAAAATGATCAAAGCGATGAATCGAAGAACACGCACCGGACTCAGCAGTTTATTGCTTTGCATCATCGCCACGTTCATTCTCTTGCCGCTCGGTCTCCTCACTTTTGAAGTGTGGCGGTTTGCAGTAGCAAAATCGCAGCTGCAGTATGTTTGCGACGCCGCCGCTCTCGCGGGAATAGCAACTCTAGTACCTTCGACGACGGCCGCGGCAATAAATGCCCAACAGTCGAAAGCAATCGACGCCGCCACATATACCGCCCAGAAAAACAGCGTCCTGGCGGCCGACTTTCAGAAGGTAACCACCCAGGTCAATGCACCGCCGGTAACACCAGTCCCGGCATTCGCCCTGTCTCTTGGGATATCTTTGCTTGATTCCAGTCAAAACATCGTTGCCCTCGGCACTCCCGGCACAAAAAGCCTGCGCGTATCCGCCGTCTACGGTTATGTGCCGGCGTTCGGCAAATTTCTCGGGCTGGGGACGTTTCCGATCACAGCCGTCTCCGAGGGTGCGCTTCCGGCGATTGACCTGGCGCTGTGTTTTGATGTCTCTGGTTCTATGGACGACTCGACACCAGTTTCGATGGTAAAACGCTACTGGGACGGCAATGGGGTCAGCTATTTTGTACAGCCCGCCGGCCAAGGGATCCTCAGCAATATCGTGCGCCCCACCGAGCTAGGCTCACGTGTCAATGCAGTCGGGCCTGAGAATTTATCCTGCCTCTCATTACCGGGCAACGGCTGTCCCCTGACATTTTCCGAGTCGTCGAACAGCAACGTCAATGGACTGCGCGCTTTTTTGAACGGTGCCCAGTGGGAGATAGGCAAACCGCCAGGAAATTATGATCCAGCAAATCCATCATCGCCTACCGGCCACGGCATCAATCCGGCAGCGGCACCCAATGCGGTCACCGATATCGTAGTCAACTTGGACGGCAACACTAGTTTTGGTGGATTTACCGATTCTGCCACCGGACTGCAGTTTCCCAATGTTCAAACCTTGGTAGAAGCGGCGCGTGGCAATTTGAATTCCGACGCAAGCATACGCAGTGCCATCGGGCTCAACCAGAGCGTAAAGCCATCGTGGCTACCTCAAACGGCGCCGAACCCCCAATACCAAGCGGTTTATTTCGCACAAGCAAACAAAATCGTTCAACCAATGATGGATGCTAAAACAGCGGCGAGCGACGTGCTTCACACTGTCGATGATTGGACTGACTTGCACGCAGGTTTAATCGCCTTTAGCGATTACCCGGGTACCACGCCCACGAGCACATGGGGAACCCAACCATCCACCAACACCTATTTCGTCGACTCGCATTGGCCCGCAGGGGGCACCGGCGCTTTTCCATTGCCCAACATGGCTCTCAGCGCCACCAATCCCGTGCCGGTAGCCACAATTCTCCAGAAAATGAGCACGCTGGTTGCTACCGGCAAATCACAAATGGCGTCGGCGCTGACGGTAGCGCAATATCAGTTGACGGTAGCAGCAAATGCGCGGCCGGCGGCGAGCAAATTCATTTTGCTCGTCAGCGATGGCGAGCCCGACCTTCCGGGCTCCGGCGGCGGTGCGAGCTCAGCGGCTGCCCAGGCCGCCTACGATGCTGCCACGGCTTGTGCAAATAACGGCATTCGCATTATCTGCATCGATGTCGGCACCAAAGGCAATACCAACCACTCGGCTATAATGCAACAGATCGCGGACTTATCACACGGCATGTATGTTGCCGGCAATAACCCGACGCAGCTAGAGGCGGCTTGCCGAACAATTGCCGATTCGCTGGTGACTCTAAAATGACAGCGATGATACCACGGCGAAACAATCAATATGGGTCGACCATGCTCGACTTTGTGGTAGGGACAATGCTGGCAATAAGCCTGACAGTAGTGGCAGTGGACCTGGTGTTATACATGACTGGTTATGGCTCCAACGACTCGGCCGCTCGCGATGCCGCGCGCGCCGCAGGCACCGCCGACTCGGCGCCGGTGGCCAAGCAAGCCGCCGTGCTTGCCTGTGCCAGTCATAAGACAGACGGATTTACAGTCAGCCAGCCGCAAGTGGACATGTCGGCGTTTCACTTTGCCGACGATCCCACAGCAGCCGTGCCCCTGGTCTCGATTACGACTCGCTGTGATATCACGTTACCTGCTGCAAATTTCTTCGCTGCGCATTTGCCCTCCACTGCTTTCGCTGCCAGCCGGCGGTATGTTTTTCCGGCCCTGGTTTTGGCCCAGCAGCCGCCCATTCTGGAACCTTTCAACGTGCGCGCGCTAATCACAAGCGGTGACGTCAGCTTGCCTCTCATAGACGGCAGCATTCCCGGCGTAGGAAGCTCCGATGTAGTTGGCTCCAGCGAATAGCAGGCTCGTAACCGAGTTGTAACCAAAGGCGCGTAGACTGAGTCCCAAGTCTCAGCCGAGCAATACAACTCAAGCGAGTGCAGAATGGCTAACATTTTCTATATTCATTCCGACAAGATCAAAGCCGTCGATCTGCAGAAATGGAAATCTTGCTATGACCTTATCATTGTCGAATTCGAATCCATCGACAATGAGGCCGTCGATCTGTGCAGAAGCATAAGAAAACAGGGCGTGCATACACCGATACTCGTGATAGCGAGCGAGTCAGCGACCGGTCAGCGGGTCGACATTCTCGACGCCGGCGCCGACGATATTTTGTCGCGACCGTTGCATTCACCGGAGCTATCGGCGCGGATAAGAGCTCTCGTACGAAGACCAAAATTCATCATGCCGAGACACATAGATATTGGAGGAATCACGCTGGACACCGCGGTTAAGTCCGCATTCCAAGGCGACAAACCGATTGATTTGTCACTATGCGAATATGCACTATTGGAGATCCTCGCGCGCAACGCCAATCGCGTCATGTCACTCGAGGAAATTGTAGATAAAGTGTCGTCGTTCGGCTCGGATGTTTGTCCTAGCTTCATAAGAGTATTGGTTCATCGGCTGCGATTGAAGTTGCATTGGACGCAACATTCCATAGTCGAGAACGTTCGTGGCAGAGGATACGTCGTGCGTGCTCAGCTTTGATTTGCCGGCGCCCTAACCTTCGCCGGCAACGACGGCGGGTCCACCTTCAAGTACAGGACCGGGCACTACCTTTGGTGTGCGTCCTTCTAGCGTTTCACGCACCCATCGTTTGAACTGTCCATTGCTGATGTAGCGGTAGAAATCCTTGCCCGGGCAATCGGTTTGTCCAGGTGCGACATCCTGGTGCGTGCGAACGTGATTGAGATTGATATGATACTTTTGGCTTAGCCATGCGGTTAGTTGCACGCAGGCACGAAGCTGCTGCACACTCGGGCGTTGCACGTTGAAGTCACCCATCATCTCCACGCCGATGTTGCCCTTGAGTGGATATTTCGTATTGCTTTCGGGCTCGTATTGAACAGAGCGTCCTTCGAAGATGCGCCCGTCAGGAGCGATCAAGAAATGATATGGAAGATCGGGCCAAAATTTGTTGCGCGGCGGCTTTTCGAGTTCGGGACGATGTTGTCCCCACTTTTGCATGTGACGAACAAACTCGACTGGGTCTTCGCCCTTCTTCCAGAGTTCGCCCGCGTTGTGAATAGTGATCCATTGGGGAACTTGTTTGCGGCTATCCGGGATGAGCATCGGTTTGGAGCCCCATTGCTTGGCAGTCACGATTGGCGGTTGTGCCACCACATCTGCTGGCAGGTTCAGTTTAATCTTCGCAGGTGTCGCGGTAGTGCAGACGGCAAAGAAAGCGAAAATCAATATGGGAATTCGTAGACGCATTGGATTCGCTCTTCTGAGAGATTTATTGCTGCGGACAGCTGGTCAGTACCCTTGTGCCCCACTGTGATGTATCAACGTATTTGTTGACGCCAAGTGATCGGCAAGCTTAGAGAAAATCGGCTGAAACCGGGTCACCATTTGCTGTTATAAGCTTTATATTTTTTCGAGAGTTTTCTGTGTTGATCAACAAAAACGTTGATCGCCGCTCTCTCATTTTAACAATTGCTCTTGCGTTTTGCATCGCTACGAGACCAATCTCTTTCAATTTTGACAAATGACGTGAGATGGTAGGCGCTTTTGAATTCAAGTTCGTTCGTTGTGGGACTGGAGAATACGGTACACATTGGTGTACCGTACCGCTATTGACCGAGGACGTACGCGGCGCATGGGTAAACAGGACTTGCACAACGATAGAAGTCACGATTGCGGCGGTTGGGACGACCACATCAGTTGAATCATGCGATAGCCCTGCGGATCGTAAGCTTTCAATTCATTTCGATTGAATGGGAAGTAATCGCAGGTGCCCTCGTACATGCAGGTCAATTCCGCAAAATATTCCAATTGGTTTTTCAACGCGTAGGCCCGCGGAATTGTACTCCCGTCGCTTCCCTTGACGTTGCAGTAGAGTCCGGATTTAACTGCGTTCTGCCATGCCTGGTAAATATCAGGTTGCCGTTCTTTCCAATGCAGGAGTTGGTGGGCATGGCCGTATTCATGCATGACGGCCTTTAGCGCCCACAGATCGGATAGGTTTGCATAGTTCTCGGCGCAGTAGACGACGATGCAGTTACTCCAACGTTCATCAACTCCCGCACTATAGTGCGGTGCGCCAAAGCCAAAATATTCAAGTCCATTCGCGTGTCCGCCACCTCTCGATTTCGGACCATAGAGAACGTAGAACGGGATTTGCCGAAGCTCGGCACGATATTGTTCCGGAAGAAGAGACAGCGCAGCTCGTGCGTTTTCGTTGAGCCGAGATACCGCTTTCTCAGCAATAGCCGGATTGTCGCGCAACAATTGGTTCTCCACGTACGCGGTGATCACACCTGGGTGCGTGACTGTATAACCCCGCTGTGGAAATCGAAAGTCTATGATGCTTGGAATCGGCGATTGAAACGCCGCATTGGCTGGAGAATTACCGATGGCGAATGACGACAGCACCAAAGCCGCATACAGCAGTCGAGAATTTCTTAAAAACAAAAATTGCATACACGACCAACAAACAGAGATCGCTCTGTTTGGAACCGTTGAGTTTGGGGGGGGGAACGGAACTGTTCGGCTATATCACATCTGTTGATGGCAAGACGCGAGTCATGGCACCACGTTCCATCTTCATCCAAACTTCCGATTGCTTCAGCTTTTCAGCCGATGGTGCCCCAGCCGAGTTAAGCTGTGTGCACCGTGCCTAACCACGTCTTAACGGCTGAATTCGCCAGCACCCCCTGGATCAAGTTGCTGCACTTATAAGCAACCGCAAAGACAGCGGCCGCATGCGACATTAGATAAATGGGCACCAGCCACCATACCATCGCCATTGATATGACCACGACTTTAAATGCGGACGCCATGCGCATGCGGCAATTCTGATAGCGGCGCAAGCGTTTAAAATCTTTCTTGCAAAGGCGGCGTGTCGGCTCGTCTTCCGCTGCATCCGCAGTGTTTGTGACGATGAACTGGTAGTTAGCATAAACGCCGGATCGGCAAAGCCTGGTGTCGCGACCCGCACGTTGAACGCGCCGGCAATCGTGTTGAGCCGAGGCATGTTCTTCCGGACTGTAACGTGGAGCGTCTTTCAACCAGGGAGCTGCTTGCCTGAACATAGTAATATTCCGCCTGAGGGTAAGAAACAGCGACTTGCTCGCCTATCACTATGAGCCAGATTATGTTTCGAAGACGCTTCAGGATTGTGTCAATAACGTTTCAGATACGGGCGAAGTTGAGCGCCAGCATCTGGAGCATAAGGACCATATCTTTCGGCAAGCGCGACTTGAGACTGTCGAACAGCTCGCCATGGCGCTCGAGTTCAAGCTGCCACTCCGTCAGGTCAATGCTCATCAGCTCGTCATACTGCTCGCGTGTCACACTGTCCAGCCCGGTCCAATCAAGGTCTTCATAGCGCGGCATCCAGCCCAATACGTTTTGTATTGCGGCACCGCGGCCATGCACGCGATCGAATACCCATTTGAGCACTCGCATATTCTCGCCGAAACCAGGCCAGAGGAATTTGCCGTCCTTGTCGAGTCTAAACCAATTGACGCAGAAAATGGCGGGCGGATTTTTGACCTTGCGGCCCATTTGAAGCCAGTGTGCGAAGTAATCGCCCATGTGATATCCGCAGAACGGCAACATCGCCAGCGGATCTCTGCGCACTTCGCCGACTTTGCCCGCCGCTGCGGCCGTTGTTTCTGAGCCGAGAGTTGCGCCCGTGTATACTCCAGAGTTCCAATTGAATGATTCGAAGATGAGAGGCATCGTGTTGCGGCGGCGTCCGCCGAAAATAAAAGCGCTGATCGGAACCCCGTTCGGATTGTCCCACTGCTCGTCCAGTGATGGGCATTGCGTGGCAGCAACGGTAAAACGCGCATTCGGATGCGCCGCTTTGCGGCCGCAGCCGGGCGTCCATTCATGTCCTTGCCAGTCAATCAATTTTTCGGGAGGCGTGTCCGTGAGCCCTTCCCACCACACGTCACCATCCGGAGTCAGTGCCACGTTGGTGAAGATGCAGTCACGACTGAGCGTGGCGATTGCATTGGGATTGGTTTTCGCCGACGTCCCGGGCGCGACTCCAAAATAGCCGGCCTCGGGGTTGATGGCGTAGAATCTGCCGTCAGGCCCCGGCTTAATCCAGGCGATATCGTCACCAACTGTGGTGACCTTCCAACCTTCGAGACCGCGCGGCGGAATCATCATCGCGAAATTGGTTTTACCGCACGCACTGGGAAATGCAGCGGCTACATAGGCTTTCTCTCCCTGCGGCGACTGGACGCCGAGAATGAGCATGTGTTCTGCGAGCCAGCCGTCTCTCTTGCCGATTGCCGAGGCAATTCTCAAGGCTAAACACTTTTTGCCGAGCAGGGCGTTGCCACCATATCCGGACCCATACGACCAAATCTCCTGCGTCTCCGGAAAGTGGCAGATGTACTTTTCTTCCTTGTTGCAAGGCCACGAGTCATCCTTGATGCCAGGAGTCAGCGGCGCGCCCACGGAATGCAGGCAGCGCACAAAGTTGCCTGTCGCTCCCAATCTGTCAATGACCGCTTTGCCCATGCGCGTCATGATTCGCATGCTAACAACGACATACGGCGAGTCCGTGATTTCTACGCCAATCTGAGACAGCGGCGAGCCAAGTGGACCCATGCAGAACGGCACGACATACATGGTTCTGCCACGCATCGAGCCGTGAAACAATCCGCGCAAGATTGATTTCGCCTCTGACGGCGCCATCCAGTTATTGTTGGGGCCGGCGTTTTCCTTGTCGACCGGACAAATGAAGGTTCTGTCTTCCACGCGCGCAACATCTGACGGAGCGGAGCGAGCGAGGAAACTGCCTGGCCGCTTCTCTGCGTTCAACCGGATGAGCGTCCCGCTCTTGACCATCTCTCCGCATAACCTGTCGTACTCCTGCTGCGATCCATCGCACCAGTGCACTTGGTCTGGTTCGCACAAAGCCGCCATTTCAGCGACCCACGCGTTCAGGTTTGTGTTGTTGGAATAACTTACGGTCTGGCGAGTAGTTGTTGAGGTCATATTCCGATGTTGCCTGTGTTGGTAGCCTGCCTATGGATGAGGCATAGCTTCGCTCATCCATGTTCACAGACGGAAAATGTGATCGAAAGTTGTAATTTTTGCAATAGAAACAGCACCCAGCAACTAGCCGGTAGATTCAAAAATTCCTAATCTTACCCAGGCTGCTACAGTCGCTGTTTGAGCCGTGCCAGCCAAGAAAAAGATCGCTGACGTTAAGCAGCGTTCCAAAATTGCGCGACACCGGCGTCAACCGGCAATGCACGGTCGAGCTTAAGAACTAAGGCAGCCATATGTCTACCATATGCCCGTAACGCCGAAAAGCCTTACCCAGTAAGCCTTGAGCTATTGAACCCGCTATTGAATGGTGCAAATTAGCTATTTTCGTGATACGATTAGCTAATTAGACACCGAATGCCTTGCAGGCAGACATTATGCGGTACTTTCAGCGCTTTACACCCGACACCCTGCTCTTGACCAACCGCATGGCAAACATGCTGTCGGCAGTTGCCGAATTTAAGGGGAAACAGGCGCTCTACACAAAGCAAATGCCAGAGCAATTGGAAGTGCTGAGGCAGGCGGCCGTCGTGCAAAGTACTGAATCATCAAATCGCATTGAGCAGGTTACAGCAGCGCCGGGGCGCCTGTTGGAACTGATGAAGGAAAAAACCGCGCCGCGCGACCGCTCGGAGCAAGAAATTGTCGGCTATCGCAAGGCACTCGACATGCTGCATGCCAGTCACGCACAAATCGAGCCGAGCGAGAATGTCGTTAAGCAGCTGCATGGCATGCTGTTCTGGTACGACGGTTACGTAGGCGGCAAATACAAAATCAGCGACAACGAGATCCGGCGCAAGGATGGCGTCGACCATGAAGAGGTTGTGTTCAAGCCAACGCCGGCGTTCATGACCGACATCGAAATGCAGCGCCTGCACCAAGACTTAAACGAGCAATGGCAAAGAACGACTTTCAACAAGTTATTGCTGACCGCCTCTTACGTGCTTGATTTGCTTTGCATTCACCCATTCTCAGATGGCAATGGTCGGGTTGCGCGCCTGATGTCGCTTTTGCTTTTGTACCGCGGCGGCCATCAAGTCGGCGCCTATATCAGCTTGGAGAGAATCATCGAACAATCTAAAGAGCAGTACTATGAGACGCTGAATAAATCGTCCCAAGGTTGGCACGAAAACGAACACGACCTCATGCCATGGGCCGAATATTTCATCGGCGTCGTTTTGCTAACCGCCTGTATGCGATTCGAAATGAACCTGACGGCAGCGCAAGAGACACCAAGCAAGAGTGAAGCGGTCATCAATTCCATGAGGCGGCTGCCGAAGTTCTTCAAATTCACCGACCTCCAGCGCATGTGTCCGCATGTCAGCGATGCCACCATCAAGGCAACTCTTGAAGGTCTGAAAAAAAAGCGCGTGGTCAAATGTGCCAAGCGTGGGCGCGATGCCACGTGGGAAAAAGCGACGACGAAGTTCTGGAACGCAGAGATGCCAGAAGACGAGAGCAACCTCTTCTGGGGTCGGTTCGATAGCGATCCATTCTGGAGCCAAGACGGCACTGCGCCTTTTTGGAAAACGCGCACAGTCGAAACGGAAAACAAATGAAGTGATCAAAGAGAGCCCACGTAGGACGGCAACTTATAAATTGACAAATTGACCATAACAACATTGGCGCGCTGGACAAGAGCGCAAGTGCAACTTCCAGATGAAATTGTCCCAGCGTTATTTAGTCGGCACAATAGAAAGTACTTGTATGTTGCCCCGATCGTAATTGAAGAAGCCATAGACTCGCACCGGCTCGTTGGCAAATTTAGCGGCATAGTGCTGCTTGTCTAAGTAATACAGCGGGCGTCCGCTCGATGCTAAGTAATAGGCGCCGTTGCGCTCAAGAATGGTTCCCGGTCTGTTGAACAAACGACCCTCGGTCGAGCGGGTGTTTGGAAGCGCATTTTGAGCAGCGTCATAACGGCTTAGCTCTGGACTCTGAGAGCACGCGCTAAGCAGCGGAATCGTGCACGCAACCGCCACAAGGGCTATTATCGATCTTGCTTTGCCCATCTTCTTGCTCCATTGTCGCGCTCGCCGCTGGTGGTACATGGTGAGCCATGCGTTTTTGCTTATCTAATAGCAAGGTTTATCGCCTTCTGACACACAGTTTGTCCATGCTAATTACAGGGGCAGACGTGCAGAAGGCCGGAACTGCAAATTAGTTCCACAATTTCTTTAGCTGTGCGATTAATGAGGTATGGTGGACGCTGCCGCACAAGCCGAGCCGGAGTTAATGTCGAAATTAGTCTGTTATTGCGGATGTACTGCGGCTTGCAAGGCATTATCACAACCAGATACCTTGCCAATATCACGCAACATTTTTGCAGGACACCGCGTTCCATTCTCACATAGAAGTCACGATCCTAATAGTAGCTTGATGTCCGGGACGGCGGAATGCGAATGGAGGGAGAGCCTAAGGACAGCCATATCCGAAGGGTCCAAGACGGCTTAACCGCAAGTCTGTAAATTGCAAAAGAGAACAGCAACATGTCAGACAGGGTAGAAAGCGAAAAAAGAACCAGCATGGATTCGACCAAAGATTGTGGCGCCAAGCCGTCTACTTCAAAGCTATTAGAGGAGTTCTTGAACCAGGACAAAAGCGCAAGGGGAGTCGCCACAAAGATCACCGACTGCGGAGGCTCGAATACGAATATCAGTTCGTACGCTCTTCCGAGTCTTACTCTCGTTGACCAATCAAAACCGCGCGATGCTCAACCATCAGCAAATCGGAATGACACCACTCCGAAGCAAGGGACCGCGAGTGATGCCAATGCGAAGCCAGGTAATCCCGGTGGCTCGAAGAACACTGACGCCACTCTGCCTCCAAACGTGTTTCGAACCGGTGATACCCCCTCCTCGGTGCTGCAGCGGATGGGCAAGAGCCCAGCCGAAGCCACGAAATTGGCAGCCGACTTGGCAAAGCAAACCGGAAAATACAGTTTCCAGCCGGGCGACTGCCTCATCACCGCAAAGGACGGCTCAGTCCGCGTACTGCCGGATGCGGATCTCGATAAAGCTATAGACGGTTACTTGAAGACACATGCTGGAAAGCAGCCGGATTACACCAGTCTCGTGAACCCGGGCAGTCGTTTCGTTTTTTCAGAAAACACAACCCACCTTCTCGATCCCGATGGACCTAAGGATCTGATGAACTTGATGGATCAGCTCAGCAAGGCGAATCCGCCGGCGAAGGCTCTCGGTCTGGAAATGTTTCCGACAGACATGCAACACGACCTAGATAGTTGGATGAAAAATCCCCATGCTACGAGCAAAGACGGAAAGCCCTTGGAGAAGCTGATTCAGGACGACATCAAGGCAATTATCAAAAACGGCGATGGCAATATAACCGATCCCGTTAAAGAGGCGGCAGCGAAAGCCGGAAAAACCCCGGAGGAATACTTGACGGATCAATTCATGTCGGTCTTGAAAGAAGCACGCAAAGATCACATGCAGGTGGTGTGTCTGGATCTTCCGGACTCGATCACGAAAGTTACCAGCGCTCCACCTGGAACTCAATCGCCATTGGTTTCCGCGTTGAGTTCGCTTGTTGATACGAAAGGCCCACAGGGACAAGGATTGCTTGACCTCTATCAACACGGTAATCCACAGGAGCAGCAACAAGCGCGCCAGGGACTTCTCAATTTCCTGACCAACAACCCTCCCTCGAAACAAGGCACCGTTGCGGACCATCAAAACGAAGCCAACGACTTATTGAAAGCAATGGATACGATGAAAAAACTGGGATTTGACTTTTCCTCTGGTTCAAAAGACATGTCGCTCGATCAAAGTGGAAAACTGGACACCAACAGATTGAGCGAATACCTCATGGTCGGGTTCAGAAGTAAGACAATGTCCGACGTTGCAGCGAAGTCCCTGAACAGCATTCCCGATAAAGGTGCTGCCAGCAAGCCCCTAATGATCATCTCCGTTGGCAGTGCGCACGTTGGATTTGATGATCCGAACTCAATTTATGGTCAACCGGACCCAACCATGAGCGATATTTTGAAAAAGGATTATCGCCTCGATTCCACTTCGATAAAGTTCAACAACGGCTCATCCCATTCAACTTCTGAAATTGATCCACAGCTTCATCAGTCTTTCCTTCGCGACGATCCGCAGGGCAAGCCATTTGTAGTTAAGTTGGATCAACTACCGCCCTACAGCACGGGCCAACCGCGCCCATTCGACTACTATGTCGAGCTTGGTGCCTCGACTACCCAACCGGATCCGGCTGCCCCGTAAGAAAATGGCGGAAGGTTTCTGGAACGTTCTGATGTTTTGAACTTTTTGGCTCATCCGAGCGTTTAACCATTACCGCACCAAAGCATTTGATCACAACCAGATACCTTGCCAGTATCACAGCAGCCGGGACCGTAAGGTCCCGGCCTTTAATTGCATTATTTCTGCAGCGGCGCGCATTTGCTCACGCTCGGCGTCTACGAGAGCTGGCATAATAGCCGCCAAAAGTCCACAAGGGAGAACAATCTAATGGCTACAGCAACATCATTGCTCGACATCATCGGTGCTCCTGCAAAGCCCGCGAAATTCGCGCAGAGCGCGATCGTGGTTGTCGACGCTCAGCGAGAATACCTCGACGGCAGTGTTCCTCTCTCCGGCATCGAGGACGCGCTCGTTGAAATTCAAAAGCTGCTGGCGCGCGGACGGGCGCTTTCCGTTCCAATATTTCACGTTGCGCACTACACGCAGCCGGGCGCGCCAATTTTCAATCCCGACAGCCCCATGTCGGACATCATCGATGCAGTCAGGCCCGTCGGCGACGAGCCTGTCGTGAAGAAACATCTTCCGAGCGCATTCGTTAACACCGATCTCGAAAAATACCTGAAAAAGACCGGACGAAAAGAGGTGGTCATAGCCGGGTTCATGACCCACATGTGCATCAATGCTACAACTCGGAGCGCTGTCGATCTCGGCTACGCACCCACCATCATAGCCTCAGCCTGCGCCACTCGAGATTTGCCTTCGCCGGACGGCAAGGTCGTCTCCGCCGAGACGGTGCATCGCACCAATTTGGCTTCGCTAGCCGATTTGCTTGCATGCGTCTGTTCTACGAGCGATGAGTTGAGCTAGCCAATCCGATTATTGAGTTTGGTAATTAACTCAGGCGGGTTAATCTTCAAGTACACTAGCTGGGTCTCAATCGTTTTTCCCCTATCGGTTTGCCGACTGGAGTTTCAATGATGCTGCCGTGCCTTCGTTCGTTCAAGCGTGGTTTTGCCGTCGCCTGTACTGCTTTGCTGTCCATGCAGCCGCTCGCAGCTGTTGCGCAGGTTGCCTCCAACTACAACCTCGTCTCGAAACAACACACGATAACTGCCACGAATGTGCAGCCGGTGACAATCAATGTCGGCTCCAAACCTCAGGTTGTCACACAAGGCGCGCTGCTCACTCCAGCCGAGATGGTGGCAGTACAGCAAATCCTCGACATCGGTCGGCAGACAATCAGAATTGGTGCCGGTGGCGATGCGATAGGCGGACGTCTGAATATAACAACGGACATCGGTACTTCCATGTCCGGACTGGCACTGCCCTCCGGCGTGACGGCGCTCGCCAACTTCGCCGGCACCGGCACCATCAACGTCGCCAACGCTCTCACCAATAGCGGGCGGTTGTTCGGCTACAGCTCTAACTCTCTGGTGACCAACGGCACTTTCGCTGCTAGCAATATTTACAATCTCAAAGGCGCGCTGATTAGTTCGTTGATTCCAACGAATTTACTCGGTCTTACGGGCACAGTGAGTCCATTGTCAATCAGCTTGAATGCGTCAAACAGACTCGTCAACGCGGGGACGATAACAAGCGCCGCCGATATCAATCTCGCATCTCCCAACATCACCAACAGCGGATTGGTCTCGACGACTTCCGGCAACATCAATGTATCCTCGCCGACAGCAGGCGACATCTTCTTGAAGAATACCGGCGGTACGCTCTCAGCAATCAACGGAGCCATCAATTTTAATAACGCCGGCTATGCGGGCTCAGGCAACCTGACTCTAGTCGGCGGCAACTTCCTGTCACAATCGCTAAACCTCAACGACGGCACAGGGACAGTGAAGATGAATGTCGGACAAGTATCCGGCATCGTCAACACTTACGCCGGCTGCGCTCATGTTGGCGCCAACACTCCGGATTTGCATATGGGCGTGTTCGACGTGTCAGGCGATCCTTTTGTGTGGAACAACGGCGGCAATCTGGACCTGGGTGCGACGATCACCGGACCGCTTAACTATTTGGTCGCCTCGGCGGCCGGTAGCATCTATACGTCAGTGAGCAACCAGGCGATCGATACGTCAGGCAGCGGTGGAAATGTGGTGCTTGCCGCGGGCGTCATTGCGTCGGACAGCACTGGCGGCGTTACAAGTCCTACCAATTCCGGCAGCATCTCGACGGGGACTGGCACCATCACCTTCACACGCTCAAATGTCGGGGGTGACATTGTCCTTAAGAGTGGACTGACCATCGGCGGCAACGCCACTCAAAATGTTGTGGATATCACTACTGGCGGTGGCAAGGTGACGCTGATCGCCGTCTCCGCTGACAACACGGGCGCCTCGGGCGGGCACATTTTTATGCCTTCTACCATCAACACGATCGGTTCAGGTAGCGTTGGCGACGTGACGGTGATTGGCGAGTCCTCTGACACTAACGGTGCAATTTCTCTGGCGACCGTAAAGGGCAACAATGTCACGGTGAAGAACGCAACACCCAATCTAAGCGCCACGGTCAGCGATGCCACAGGCGCGATCACTGGTGACTTCGGCTCTGGAGCCGTGCTGCAACAAGGCACCGTGACTGTCAATTCAACCAATAGCACCGCTACAGGCACGCTGACCGTGGCAACGGCCGGAACAGCAGAATTCAGCGGTATCAATAGCGCTGTCGGTAGCAACGTCACCGCGTCCGTTGTGCACATGGACGGCGGGGCACAGCTCAACGCCACAAGCGACCTCAGTATTTCTTCTCCGACGGTTGGTACCAATGCCAATACCCTGACCATCGTTGGCGATGACGGCGGCGAAGAGTCATTTAATACGACAAACGGCAGCATCACTATAGGCGACTCGACGAGAACGACCGCGGTGACGTTGGAATCGAACGGATCGACTGGCACCACCTTCGATCTCAACGGAGCAAACAGCGTCACCATCGAAACGAAACAATCCGCCAGCGAATCCATAACAGTCGCAGCGGGAACCGTACTCCAGACCAATGTAGTCGGCACAGGCGGATGGACGATTGCCTCACCGACAGTCAGTTTCGGGGATGGTGCCGGCATTCAGAACAGCCTGACGACTGCTGGTACACAAATACACACGAATGCGCTCAACCTCGGTGATGGTTCATCGAGTGACGCGAACACAGTAGCTATCAGAAGTAGCGGATTCGTCGTGGACGACGCCGGACAACCAGCGGCTGGAGTCACAATTACGATTGCAACTCCATCAACGATCGACGTCCTGCCTGTCAACGGTACCGTACAATTCTCTGCCACGCAGACGGCCAGCTCATCGTTGACGATCACCGCCAGTAATCCGCCCACCGAGGGACTTGGACTGAGTGCTCCTGGAGGGATCCTGTTTAATGCGCTCAACCAGATAAGCTTTCAGACAGGGATCTACAATCACAATGGAGTGCCAGCAACATGGGTTGCCACCGCACCGATTATTCATGTCGGCGGTGCTATAGGCATAAGCAGCGGTGCTGATGCCAGCATGACCATTCACACCAACAATCTCAAGTTCGATAACGACGGGGGGATCAGCGCCGAAAACATTAATGTCGATGACGCTGGATTCACCTCTAACAGCGGACTGACAGTCACTTTGGCCGACAGCGCTTCGGCAAGTATGACGACGCTCGATGGGACAGGACAGATCACCTTTTCCGCGCAAAATGGCACAACGGATAATTTGACCTTCACCACTCCGACTAATGCGGGCGGATTACTGAGTCTCCATGTCGACTCTTCTGGACAGGTGAGCTTCACCGCCAATCACACCATAAGCATTGGACCGGGGTTCATTGTCGACAACTCATCCTCATCAGGTAATTGGATAGCCATGGCTCCGTCCGTAACCATTGCGGACGGGGGAAGACTCGGCAATAACGCGATATCACCGGCTACAGCTGATCTAACCATTCACACAAACGCCTTGACTATGGGCGATAACTCCACGGGAAATCAATCATCTATCTTCGCCGACACCGTCACTATCGACGACGTAGGAATGGCTACAGGTGGACTCACTATCACAATCCTGGCTCTATCTAATCCGGAAAGCATCACTGCATCCGGCACGCTCACCGTAAACGCGACTCAACCGCTGTCGAATCTCCACTTCAATGGCGCGAGCGGAAAGTCGCTCCTGCTCGATGGCGCAACGGCAGTCAACATATTCGCGCCGAATACCGTCAATATTCAAATGAGCATCGGCAACAGCACCGCGGCGGGCGCATGGTCGATCACCGCACCGACTTTGTCTATGAACGACGGCGCACAAATCGATGCCAGTGCTGGTCTCGTTAGCGGCAGCGCGCTGGCGACATTGGGCATTCACGCAGCATCGGTAGTGCTGGGCAACAGCACGACTCATCAGACCGTTGTCATCTCCGGCGGCACTGTTTCACTCGATGATGGGACGGCGTCGACTGGACCTACGATAACCACCAATGCACCCGTTAAGTTAGCTGCAAGGGGTTCTAGCGGACTTTTGACAGTGTGGGACGGCACGTCGATTACAAACTCGAACCATTATTCCTGGACTTTGAGCGGTGCCACCGTCGACATAGCTGACGGAGCAAACATCAATGTCTTGGGTCCGCTCAACGTGCATACGAACCAATTGAATATTGGTGCGGGCACTAACCAAACAAATCTCATCGGTACGACCATATCAATCGATGATGCCACCGGGCTTCTTGTTACCGGACTTCAAGTCTCCGGCGCTACAGGAGTTCTCGGGGACAACAACACCACCACCGTCAACCTGGCAACCGATAGCGGCATAGGCGACATTTCTGTAAACATCCAGAGTATTTCCGGTACCGTCAATATCGATATGTCTACCCACAGTGCTCCATTCGGTACGACGACCGTCACGACCAGCGATATCACCAAACAGTTAACAATCGGCACCATTGCTTGGCCAGGAACCTTTCCTGCTGTCCAAACTTCCAAGGTCACCATTCAGGGCGCGGATTTTGTGGAGCTTACGCAGTCTCTGCAATCCAATGGGGGAAGCCTGGAAGTGGATGGTCCGGACGTATTCAGCTCCGGCAGCCCGAACATCGATACATCGAACTCAATTGGCAATGGCGGCAATGTGACTCTGAACGCGACTTTCGGAAGTGTAGTCTTTCCTGGAACCATTACGGCAAGCGGCGGCACGAATGGCACTTCTCCTGGGAGCGGAGGAACCATTACGATTAATTCGATGGCCCCAGTCACGCTGGCGATCGGAGGTTCCGTAGGTCTCAATGGCACAGGGGTATTGACCAGCAAAGGCGGAACCGCCGGCGGTGACGGCGGCTCGGTGGTACTCACTAATGAAGGATCCATCTCTGCAACAGGTGGGGTTGCCATCATTGGTGGTGGAATCGATGTCTCGTCCAGCGAAGGAAAAGGTGGGGGTATCACTATCACCGCGCCGCTCGGCCCTGTCGCCATCAGCAATATTGCCGTGAATGCTGCCGGCACCAGTGCTCATCAAGGCGGCACCATAAGCATTGATGCTCAAAGCTTAATCAGCCAGAACAACGGCACGGGAATTACGTTAAGCGCGCAAGGCGTCAATGGTGGGGGTGGCGGGTCAGTCTCCGTCAAAGTCGAAAGCGGCGACTTATATGTCGGCAACCCCGCCTGGAGCGCGCGTAATATCGAAATCATCACCAATGATGGTTCGCAGACTGCCTCAAGTGCGGGCACAGTCTCCTTGCAAGCAACGACCGGCAGCATCAACCTCCAACCCTTCTTCCTCAAAGCATCCGCAGGTGCTAGCGGAGCCGGCGCGAATTTCACTCTCAACGCGCAAAACAACTTTTTTGTCCAGGGCAACCTGAGCGCTGACGGTGGGGGAACAGGTCCCACCCAGGGGCAGGCTGGTTCCATTGCGATCACCGTCGGCGGGACTTCGCCTTTTGTCGTCGGTTTTGCCGGCTCCAACGGAATACTGGGCAGCCTCACCGCCCGCGGTGGCTCAGACGGCTTGGGCATCTCCATTACGGCGCCGAACACGGACGTGCAGCTCAATGACCAGTCCTTTGTGGTGGAAGCTGCCGGCCCGATCACGTTTACTCTGCCGAACGGCACACTCACCAATAATTCGACCATTCAATACACCGGAAGCACGGCGCCCATCACCTCCATCATTGTCGACGGACAAGGAGGCAACCTCTCGCTCGCCGGGTCCGGCACTCTCAGCCCTGGAGCGTTCAATACTGTCCTTTTCAAGACGAACGCTTCGGGCTCGATCAATTTTCTGTCTGGATTCTCTCAAACCCTTCCAAATGCCGCGGGGGTAACAATAAATAGTCCAAGCATAGTGAGCGCAGACAACAGCCCAAATGTCATCATCACCGGCACATCAAATCCGCTATTCCAAATCCAGTCCCCAACCGGCAGCATTGGCTTCGTCGCAAATTCGACAAATGGGGCACTGACATTTAGTGGTGGCGGCGCCGTGAACGTCACGGCGAACAATTTGTCCGTAGGCGCCGGATTCACGCTGTCCACGGATGGCAATCTGAACGTCACGGCGCCCTCCAGCAACCTGACGCTGTCGGGAGGAAGTGTCGGTCTTCCAGGAATTCTCACGGCAACGGGCGCTAACCACAATGTCACAATCAGCGGCACAACCTCAATCACCCTCAGCAATGGAACAAATCTCCAGCTCAACGCGAGTAATTCAACTGAACTTTCATCTCCGATAATTCAGATAGGATCACCCTCCGACAGCGGTCTCGTCAGCGCCACATTAAGTTCGACAAACAGCCCGGCCATATCGTTCGACGATCCCGGAGCCAGCGTATCGGTGACCCACAACGGCTCAGGCGCACTGCTGTCGATTCAAGGGACGCAGTTTGTAATCGGCGGCAACAACGGAACTATAACCACCCCTAGCGGGCTTACAATTTCCTGCGACAACAATATTTTGATCAACGCGGCCGCTGACGAAACAATTAATTCCAACGTGCTTTCGACGAATGGCAATATACGCCTGGAATCGCATCTCGGCATAATGACGGTGGGAGCCAGAGCGATCATTGGCACCGCAAATGGTAGCACCTTAGTTCAGTCCGACGATACCAGCAACGGATCGATATCCATCGGACAAAACGCACGCCTCTTCGCCTCTCAGGGAACGGTCTCAGTTCAGATCGGCTCGGTTGCAGGAGGCAGCGGCGCCAGGCCGAAGAACGTTAAGGTCATAGCCAGCCATAGTGGCTTGGTGTCATTCGGCGCGGACAGCATTACCGCTACGGCGCCGACCAACACGATTGTGGCGAACGGGGAGGACGTCTTCTTCGCGACGAATGGGCTTGCCGCCAGTCACATCACGCTTGGAGGCGGCGTTTCGATAAGCGCGAGCAAAGCGCCAATGGTTACAAGCCTCGATCTCACCAATCCGGCAGTGACAAGCGCGATCAAGGCCGACCAAAACAGCAAGGTTTTCGGCGGTTCACTGATTCTGCAAAACGGCGTAGCTGTCGGAGGCACCCTGATTCTGTCACCGGCGACTCTGTTCCCGCTTTTGAGCGCGGAATACATTCCACAAGGTGTGACGTTGACGTTGAGCGGCTTCACCAACAGCACGCCTATATTCATTGCTCCGAATGCAAATAACGTCCAGATCATGGGTGCAGAGAAAATTGCCGGCTCCGCGACAATAAATATTGCCAGCAAACTGAACGTCACTTCAACAGGAAGCATCAGCTCGACCAGTGGACTTACAATCACGACCGTCGGCGGAATGTTGTTGTCCGGTGCGGTAACGGCTAAAACCATAAATTTGACTGACACGCTGGACACGAACGGCAATTCAGTGATCTCCATCGACAGTACCGGCGTGGTCGGTAAAACCGGCAGCCAGATAACTGCAACCGTGAGCGGTAACGGGGAGATAAACGGTCAGGGTCCGAACTCATTCATAGGCTCGATTGTACGCTTGAACATTGAGGACGGAAGCGTTACCGTGGGCACCAAGGTTTTGCAACTCTTTGTCAGCGACCAGGGCTCAGGAAATGGCAGTGCAACCATCACGAATACCGGCAACCTCACGCTTAACACGTCGAGTGTTGGTCAGGGGCTCACCCTAATTGATATCGGCGCTCTAAAAGTCGTCGGCGCCATCACCTCCGCAAGCAATGACGTCGCACTACTTGGAACAAACTCGGTGACTGTCAGCCCGAATGTCGCAATCACAGGCGCGGAGGTTCTTATCAACAGCGGTAATGTGGCCGCAGCAGGGAAAGGCAAGATTGTCTTGGGCACCAGAGATACCATAGATGCCAACCAAGTATTCATTACGTTGGGGACTCCTATTCCACAAAATATCGCGGGCATCGAACCCGCCAACGTGACAGTAAACAGGACGGGTTCCGGCCAGATATTCTATGGTCCGAGTGGATTCACTGCTCTGATAGCTAAGAACACTCCAAACGTCGTGTTGAACATCGGAAATGGGGGCATGACTTTCAATACCGGTGCTGCTTCGGCCAAATCCATTGTGATTGGCGCGGGCTCAGTAATAAGCGCTGTGTCGAACACGTCGACTGAATCGGGCATTGACGACGTAGTCATCAATGCCGATGAGGATGCGGCGGAGTTCGCACCACTCCTCTGTAACGGCGGGCGATAGCCCGCTGATGCAGGCGGGCTCCAGCCATTTCGTTCCGACGCGCTGATGGAACTACACGTTCAGCGATCGGAATTGCTCGCCGAAAGAGATGCTGGAACCACTGGTGTTCTGCAGCCTACTCTCACAGCTATTCCGTCATTGAACCAGAACAGCTATGCCGGAGAATTGACCAGCGATCGCTCGCCGATGGCATCTGAGCAAGTCTAGGACCAGTAACGGCAATCATAAGGGAGCACATAAACAATGTTGATTAGCAGTAAACGCAAACGCTTGTTTATCGCAGCCATGGGCATTTTGGCCGCGGTCGCCGGGAATTCCTTCATTCGGCGTGCAGATGCAAATGCCGGCGCAGCAGGAGAGCTCGCCAAAATGTTCGAGCAGGACCAAGCTGACCGAAAAACAATCTTGACGCATCCACAGCCCGGACAGTGGGAAATAATCTCTGCTCACGACAAGCAGCATCACGACCGCATCCTGGAGCTAATGCGGCAGGACAAATTGAAATCTGCTGATGACTTCTATTACGCGGCGATGATCATGCAGCATGGAAGCGATACGAAAGACTTCTCCCTTGCGCATATATTCGCCATGGCGGCAGCACAGAAAGGACACAAGCTCGCGCCTGCGTTGAGTGCATTATCATTTGATCGTTTGATGCTGAGTGTCGGGCAACCTCAGATCTTCGGCTCTCAATCTTGCAGTGAAGCAAACGCACCATATAAGTTGACAGAACCTATGCAGCTGGATCTAATCACCGATTCGATTCGCAAAGAGTTCAACACGCAAACGATTCCCGAGGCAAAGGAGTGGCTCAACCAATTGAATGCCCGGCGGAAATCCATCGATCCACAGTAGCGCAGCAGCCGGGACCTTTCGGTCCCGGCTTTTCAACCCCCCTAAATTTCACCGGACCGCCGTAGCGGAGCGTGTTATTCGCGCGGTCCAACCGAAAGCCCGAATCATATCGGTCAAAGCCTCATGGAAAGAAGCTGCCGGCAAACTGAAGTTCTGTGACGTTATCGTCGGTGGATTTGATACTTACGGAGAGCGGGAAGAACTGGAACGGTTTGCTCGCCGCTATTTGATTCCATATATTGACATTGGCATGGATGTCCATGAGTTACCGGATAGCCAATTTCTGATAAGCGGACAGATTATTGTTTCCGTGCCGGGCAAGCCGTGTTTGCGCTGCTGCAACTTCATTACTGATGAGCGGCTCAGGCTGCTGCGCTAAGCAACAAGAGGATGGCTCGGCGTGAACCGAACCCTTGATTAATTTAAGGGCATTGCCCCCCGTGTCGAGAGCTATTCACCTAGCTCGCTTGCTCCAAGAATTTGTGAAGTCCGCTAAACTTCTCTTCGTCCTGCCGTCTGATGGCAGTCAACTAAAACGCGAGCTCATTTAATTTGACCGTGAACAGTTCGGGCCGTGGCCCTCCTTTCATGAGCAGCGTGGATCGTAAACGCTCGACGTCACGCTGCCGCCCGTCGGTACAGTGCGTTCAGCCGTAGCGGGCTTACGCCCGCCGTTACGATTCCGGTTTGGCCCGCCAAAAAGTTTTGACACGCCCGATTAGGATTCCACGGGCTGGTCAATGACTGCTATAAAAGCAGGATTATTGTCGGCATCGAAGACAACCCTGCCGGACCTAGATACGGTAATGTACCGCCCTGATCTGCACACGAGATGTTGCGTTGATGCATGTAGTTCGCGCGTACTGAGAATGCTTTCAGCAACCGTCCAGTCTTTTTCAGCAGTGAGATCCTTGAGCGGCCGGTTAACCAACTCGCCTTCATCAAATCCAAGCATCTTGCAATAAGCTTGATTCACGCGGCGGATCGCCAGATCAGGGCCAAGAATGGCCTGCGGCATATTTGAGTGATAAAAGAAAACTTGAAACATCTCGCGAGTCTGCCGCAGGGCTTCTTTAGACTTCTCGAAGTCGGTGACATCAATTGCTGTGCCACCAACTACCTGTCGGTTTAAAGGATCGAGGAATGGAAATTTCACTATGAGCCAGTCCTTCGGTTGACCGGCTGCCGTTTCATGCTTGCATATCATCTCGATAGGTATGCCTTTGCGCAATAGATCGAGTTCTTCCGGTCGCGTTTGGCTGATGAACGAATCATCAGTCAATTTAACGTTTGCCGATTGAGCCCGACTGGAAAACGTTTGACCATACTTGCTGTTGGAGTAAAGTTTCTCTCCATCCTCAGTGAAAACGAATGTCGCCACCGGATTATTCTGCATGAATGAGGCAAAGATACGCTGCGCCGCAACCAGCTTTGCCGTGAGCTTGCGCCTTTCAGAAGCGTAAATTATGGCTCTGGTCAAAGAATCGACATCTACAGCGCTTTTCTGGACGTAATCCTGCGCGCCGCGGCGAATAAGCTCCATACCCATGTTTTCTTCAGAGTCAGAGGTAAAAACCACGATTGGCACAATTCCTGCTGCGTCGTACATGGCAGCCAATGTTTCCACACCGGTGCTGTCCGGCAGACCCAAATCAAGCAAAATGACATCAAATTGCTCCATGTCCGTTACCCCGACTGCCTCTTGCAGTGTGCGGACACTGGTAATTGCAAAATGGCCACGATCGGTAAACTTCAACATACGCTTCACGAGCGCAGTTTGCGTCATCGTATCCTCGACCAGCAGAACATTGAAGTTTGGCAGGTTAGACTTTTCTTCGGCAGGCTTTTGCTCAGAAGCAAGATTGGCAAGAAATTCGTCGTGGTCCATATTCAAGATCCGCCTGGTGGCATTTTACATGCCGCATCTTCACGTCTGTTTGCTTTGCACATACGCATCGACTTCACTAATCAGTTGCAAATACAGCGGCTTCAGTACTTCGATACCTGAGAGCACCGCGTCCCAGTCCTGCTTTATTGCCGCCATTTCAACATCGGCGCTGGCCTTTTCGACTCGGCGACCACAAATCGCTCGGCTACAGCCCTTTAGCATGTGAGCTTGCGTGCGCACTTTGCCGGCATCCCTCATTTGGCTGCCTGTATCCAAATCTTGCAATACAGTTCTCGTATCCTCTGCATAGCATTTGGCCATTTCCAACGCCGATTCATCACCCCATTCTTTTTCGAGGGAAGCATGATCGAAACTTGTATTGCTGTTAATCGACATAGAGACCACTTAAAACCCCGGCAATGCCAGTGCGCCCGCTTCAGATTTCAGCTTTTGGAAAGCAGCGCGCAAATTGGAATACTCTGCTGATGACTGTTCCCAGCGTCCATTTTCAGCAGCAGAAGTAATCGTCACGGCGAGATTAGATAAGTGCTTGAGTCCAAGCGTGCTGCATGGTCCTTTCAATGAGTACGCGAAATGGTTGACTCCTTTAGCATCCTTTTCTTCGATGGCAAACTCAAGACAGTTGAGCAAAGTAGAAACGGATGAAAAAAATTGGCTGACAACATCAGCGGCTTCGTGCCCGAATCTCTTCTGCAAACTTTGAATATCGAAGCTGTCGTTAGCCACCGCGGCTTGGCTCTGGGCAGTCGGCGCATGAACAGCCGGAGCTATTGTCACCGTCTCTTTCTTGAACACGTATCGATCGAGGATGGCCCTTAGATTTTCCTTGCTTATGCCTTTAAATGCGTAGTCATCCATGCCACTGGCCAGACACATTTCTCGATCTCCAACTCGATCGTAAGATGTCATCGCGACAATTGGTGTGTGTGCACCTGTCGCCTTTTCATTCTTGCGAATTTGCTTAGTGGCTTCGTAACCATCCATGATCGGCATGTCGCAATCCATGAAAACCAGCGAGTAGCTTCGCTTTTGACACATACTCACAGCTTCTAACCCGTTGTTGGCAGTGTCAAAGGCAAGTTGTAGGCCGAATGACTTAAGCTGAATAGTGAGCAGCCTGTGATTAGCAGGGATATCATCGACGAGCAAGATTTTGTTGTCGTTGTTGTTGTTGTTGTCGTTGGTTGTGGTGGTGGTCGGTTTGATTGCTGGAGCTGGAGCTGCTGGGGATGGAGCTGCGGATGCGGATGGAGATGGAGATGGAGCTGCGGATGCGGATGGAGATGGAGATGCGGATGGAGATGAGAATGGAGCCGGACGAAGAGCCTCAGGCTCAGGAGCGTTTCCCCATGGTTCAACTCCAAGCTTTTCTGCGAGGTTCGTCAGCTGTTTGTGAGCGTTTTCAATTACTCCCACCTGTTTATCCAGCGTCTGGCACAGCTTCTTGATGTACTCGTCAATCTTCACCGGCTCCGTAGCATCGACGAATAGAACTACAACGCCGTTCACGCCCTCCCCTGTACGCAAGGCAACCGTTCCGATTTCAAAATGCACGTCTCCCTCAACGTCACGGTGGCGCATTTTTATCCGCACACTGGGCGGCGTTTCCGCCCCTTTTAAACAAAGGTTCCAGGGCAAATCTTCCTCTGTCAGTTGCTTGCCCGTGTCAATGTCGAAGTAAGTACTACCCGCAGAGAATTTGCCTGTCGCGACGTCTATCGGAAGAAGACGGCTTGTGGTGAAATTATGCACCATCACTTGCCCGTCGCCGCCAATGAGCATGGAGCCTAAAACTTTGTTGTGCGAAAGGGATTCGAGCACCAGCGGCAACTGGTAGAGAGCCTCGCGGGGCGTCGAGGGGTGATCCAGCAATTGTTCGACTTTGCTGCGCGCCTCATTGATGTACTGATGATGCGATTCCTTGACCAGACGGTTTTGATCCAAAGCGTCTTTCAAATCATTGATTTGCTGGCGCGCTTGTCTGATAGATTCATCCCAATTTGTCATATCTGATGCCTGTGGGACGTCCTTCCCTGCTTGAAACGTGCTGTAACCGTTGCCAGGCTTGTGGCTCCGGGATTGGGATATGTGCCGTTATTCAGGTTTTACCCCATCGGCAGGCGGTCTAACTACCCACAGACTGGCTGGTCACCCGATCCGGCTGATAACGGCGGGCGAGCTCCAACCGATTGTCGAATCCTTCGGGACGCGAGGGCTTCAGCGAGTTCCGACTAATGGTTACATGCATATTTAGAAATACGGGCTGACCTCGCCGACTGAATCGAACAGATTCAAGCGCTGGACTCGGAAGCATTGATCCAATCGAGCAGTAGGTTTGCAAACAGCTCGGGTCTTTCAGTTGGTATCCAATGTCCGCAGTTGTCTATTCGCTCGTACTGCCATGTGTTTTTGACGTAGTTTTTAGAATTGATCATTTGCGCTTCCACCAGAGCCGGATCGCCCGTACTGTACACCCCCATAACAGGCACCGTGCAGTCGGCAAAATGTGCCCTCATAAGCGCGACCATGTTAGCACGGTACCAGTTGAGTGCCGCGGTTAACCGCCCTGGGCGTGAAAGATCGCCTGTCCAGCGTTCCAGTTCCGCTTGATTGTTTGACAGGCGACGCAACCAGCCAAAGTTGTTTGCCTTCAACATAAACTCGGCAATGCCTCGAAGCTGAAACGCCAGGATGTACCACCCCTTCTTCCGCTGTTCGAGTCCTGCCTTTCTATACGCTCGAGGATGTCCCAGAGAAACTGCCACAAAGCTGTGCACCAGTTCGGGATACTGAATCGAAACCATCCATCCAACCAGCGCGCCCCAGTCGTGACCGACCAGGCGGACTTTTTGAGTTCGGCAAAACTCATTTATGACAACCTTTGCGTCTTCCACAATTTTTGCCAGCTCGTAAGCCGCCACCTCAGGTGGTGCGTCGGACTGTCCAAATCCGCGTTGATCGTAGGTGATGACCTTATAACCGGCCTTGAGCAAAGCCGGCTTTATACCATCCCACATACGCAACGAGTCGGCAAATCCATGCAATAACAGAATGGGCTCTCCATCGCCCTGGACTTCAGCATACAAACTAATGCCATTTACAGATAGTCTGACCATTTCGACAATAGCATAGCAGCCGGGGCCTTCCGGTCCCGGCTTTTAGATGCAGAGTGGGCTTACGCCCGCCGTTACGATTCTGGTTTGGCCGGCTCAATTTTGAGTACGTTATCGTTGGCTGCCAGCCGAAGCAATTGGTGCACGTCGATCCATGCATAGATGACGCCGTCCCCGAAAACGATGTTCGTGATCGTGGCGCCGGGCACGTACAGTTTTGCCACGCCGGCTTCCGAAGCATCCTTCACCGAGATTCTGACGAACGCCGCGCCATTTCTCAGGGCGATGGCGCCATGCTTCGTATCAGCCGGTTCAATCTTCGCGTTCAACAGCTCACGCAAGTCTTTCGAAAGTTTTTGCGTGGCTGCCGAGCGTTCTTTCGCAGATAATTCGTTCTGAGCAATGCGAGCGTCTTTATATGACTCCGAACGGAGTATCGGCTTACCGGCGACCATCCGCGGTGGCGGCGCGTTCTGAGCAAGCGCTCCGATCGTACCCGCAGTGGCTCCTTGAAGCGAGAAAGCAGGTGACGCCATCGGAGCGTATTGGTTATGGCCGCCCGCGAAGCCCCACTGTGCGCCCATCGTCTTCTTCGAATGTACGGCCACCCGCGAGCCTGCGGAATACAATTGACTCATCGGCAATCCGCGAGTGTTGGACTGTGCTTGCTCCTTTAATGCGTCGGTGGCCACACCGAATACCCCGTTTCTGGAAACGCCGGCGGGAAGTTCTACGGGCACTTCGACTTTCTTGCTATCAC
>DATNQY010000367.1:0-4059 GCA_036703785.1 Candidatus Obscuribacterales bacterium | reverse complement strand
CTTCAGGCAAAGGCAACTCCGCATTGCTGTCGAGTGTGACGCCCAAGGATCTGGAAAATTATGGATTGATCCCCGAATTTGTCGGTCGATTTCCCGTAATTACAACAGTTCATCCGTTGAGTGCATCAGCACTCAGGCGCGTGCTGACGGAACCTCGGAATTCGCTCATCGAACAGAGCAAACTCCTGCTGCAAGACGAAGTGAACCTCGAGTATTCGGAAGAGGCGCTTACAGCCATGTCGGAAGAAGCTGCATTGTCAACGACTGGTGCGCGCGCCCTCGAAACCATTGTCTCGGAGGTTACGATGCCTATCAGCTTCGAACTTCCGAAGGCAGTCCTTGTAACGGCAGACATGGTGCGCGACCGCAAGCAACGTCTCGAACAAGTGGCGTCGCTGAAGACAACGGTCACCCATCAAAATGGTTTGACGGACCGGCAGCAAAAGTTTTGGGCCCAATTCAAACCCGCCCCGCAAATAGTCATAGACAGCGCGATGTCCGCTGACGAGATGTGGTACCGCGGCGACGACGTTGAGTACATGCGGCTGCTGAAACTGGATCATGATGGCTCACGGTTTTACATAATCCGTCGAGAATTCGACCGTAATTGCAGGGGTTGCTCGCACAATGTTGTCTTGTACTGGGACTGGTTTGTCCCCTACAGGAAGGGACAGGACCCGGTAAAATCGATCGGCAAGTTGCCGCTAAAGTGGGATTGTTCTGACTGCGGCGAAAAAAATATCGAGTATTACAAAGACACTTACTCCGAGTGGAAGAAGGGCGACTGAGTCGCCACCCAACATATTGAAAACATTGATAGGAAAACCATGAAGCAAAATGGCACATCGGGAAAACGCGGACGTGGTGTTCGCGCCCAAGATGTGAGAGAAGTTGGAAAAACAGTGATTCACGCCGGCGAACGTCTCGGCGAAGAATATCTTCATTTTCTGGACAAGGCGCATTATGTTCTGTCGGACGCAGGACGTGACGCGGGGTACGACAAGTCCATGGCGGCCTACGATACCGCGCATGAATTGGTCATGCCAGTGGGTCGCACCATGCTTGCCGTAAGCGCTAGTGTCGCGCACATATGGCTCTCGGCATTGGCAAATGCAGCCGAGAAGCATTCCGGTGAATAACGCCTGAACAAACACTGAAGGCGGCGCGCTTATCGCCGCCTTCCTTTGATGGTTAACATCGGTAATCGAAAGCAATCAAATGAACGCAATTCGTAATCGGCCACAGCTTACGCCCGCGGATAAAAAAGGCTGGTATGAAACCATGAACAATTACGGGTGGTCGAGGCCGGATACCGGACCAAGCGGCGAGCAATTCACGGCGCATTCATCGCAGTCATCACTATGGTCCCTCGACATCGGCTGCGGCTACGGCTTTCAGACGGCTGCAGCCATCAAAGCGGGTGCGCGCGTGGTAGCCAACGATCTCAACCAAGATCACCTGAGCATTACCGCATCAATGGTGCCGGCTCATTTGAGTCTCAATCTCCGAACTCGCAAGGGGCATTTCAACAAGATTTCCCTGCCGTCCGGCGCGTTCGGTGCAATCCTTGCAGCAAACGTGTTGCACTTCATGGACGGAAAAACGCTCGAGGCGGCCTCTCGCAAGATGTTCAGACTCCTGGCTCCGGGTGGAAAGGTTTTTGCCCACGCGCAATCTCCTTACATATCCAAGTGCAAGGAGTTCATTCCGGTGTATGAAGAGCGGAAGGCATCAGGCGTGAAATGGCCTGGTGTCGTGGAAGACTGGAGACGAGAGCCTATTCAATACGCAATGATTGGACTCTTCCATTTCCTCGACCCGGAGACGCTCTCTCGTGGGTTCGCTGAGGCCGGATTTGTCATCGACGAAGCAACGTACCTTGCCGCCGACCTCAAGGATCGAAAGCTCGACGGCCGAGAACGTGTAATCCTTGTTGCGCGCAAACCGTAATCGCAAAGCACCAGCACGGCAAAGCACCATGGAACGTGTCTGCGTTCCTTGGTGCCTTTGCTCTGGTGCAGCACGGTTCTTTGTGTTTGTATGTTTTGGTGCCATTTCTATTATCTGTCCTAGTAGTGCCGGGTATAAGACAAGAAGCCTTGGCGCACACTAGAAAAAATTGCACGACATGCAAATTTTCCATTGGCAACTCGCGCATGCGCCGCGACAGTCGGATGTTTCAGGTCTCGGATGTCACTGGATAATTTGCATCACATGCAAGTTTTTATAGCGCGGCAGAAGGAGGTATGGGCGGCGACAGATGCGCCGCCCATACGTTCTGGTTATTGGGCAAGTTTCGCCCGTAGCAACTCGTTGGCTAGTTGCGGGTTGACCTTGCCTTGTGTCGCCTTCATGAGCTGCCCGACGAAGAAGCCGAACAGCTTCTCCTTGCCGGCGCGAAATTCGGCGACCTTGTCCGAATGTGCAGCAAGCACGGAATCGATCGCAGCTTCAATGGCGCTCGTGTCGGTGACTTGCTCCAGTCCGTCCGCCTTGATGATCCCAGCAGCGGTCCTGCCGGTATCAACCATCTTGGCGAACACGTCTTTAGCGATCTTGCCGGAGATCGTTTCGTTGCTGATCAGGTCGAGCATCTCGCCCAACATCGTCGTCGATACCGGCGACTCGTCGATGGAAACGCCCAGCTTGTTCAACGTAGCGAACAGATCGCCTGTGATCCAACTTGCGGCAAGCTTGGCATCGCGACCACGAGCGACGGCTTCGAAGAAGTCCGCGACCTCATGATCCGCCACCAGCGTACGCGCGTCGTAACGGCTCAAGCCGTACTGTTCGACGAACCGTGCTTCCTTAGCGTCCGGCAGCTCGGGAAGAGCGTCCTTGATCGACTCCACCCACTGCGCGTCGAGGACGAGCGGGAGCAGGTCGGGATCGGGGAAATACCGATAGTCGTGCGCTTCTTCTTTCGAGCGCATCGCGCGGGTAACGTTTCGAACAGGATCATAGAGGCGAGTCTCCTGCTTGATGGTGCCACCGGCTTCGATGACTTCGATTTGCCGTCGCGCTTCGAATTCGATCGCGTGCACGACGTGGCGAATGGAGTTGACGTTCTTGATTTCGCAGCGAGTTCCGAACGGTGTTCCGGGTCGATGCACCGAGACGTTGCAGTCGCAGCGCAGCGATCCTTCTTCCATGTTGCCGTCGCAAGTGCCGAGATAGCGCAGAATGGCGCGGAGCTTCTTAACGTAGGCTCCCGCTTCCTCCGGCGAACGGAGATCCGGCTTGGACACGATTTCCATCAGCGCGATACCGGCCCTGTTCAGGTCGATAAGCGACAATGATGGATGCTTGTCGTGTATGCTCTTGCCGGCGTCCTGCTCGAGATGCAACCTCTCGATACCGATGGTGCGCGTCGTGCCGTCAGCCAGCTCGATGATCAGCTCGCCAGGTCCGACAATCGGCTGGTCGTACTGAGAAATTTGATAGCCCTGCGGCAGGTCTGCATAGAAGTAGTTCTTGCGGTCGAACACAGATACCAGGTTGATCGTGGCGTTGAGGCCAAGACCGGTTTTGATCGCCTGCGCGACGCAAACGCGATTGATCACCGGCAGCATTCCAGGGAAGGCGGCGTCGATGAATGACACCTGCGAGTTCGGATCTGCACCGAACTCAGTAGCAGCACCACTGAACAACTTTGCCTTCGAGACGACCTGGGCGTGGACTTCGAGACCGATGACGATCTCCCACGGACCAGTATCGCCTTCCAGCAGATACGGTTTGCGATCAGTCATCATCACCTCCACAAATTTTCCGCGGGTCGAAACTCGCGGAAGTTTCCAGCACGCCACCGACACGGATCATTGTCTGTTCGTCAAACGCCTTGCCGATCACTTGCAAGCCGAGCGGCAGACCTTCGCGCGAAAGACCGGCGGGCACCGACATCGCCGGCAGACCCGCCAGGTTGACGGGCACCGTGAAGATGTCGTTGAGATACATGGACAGCGGGTCGTCCACCTTGTCGCCGATGCGGAACGCAGCGGAGGGAGCCGTCGGCGTCAGGATGGCATCGACGCGCCCGAAAGCGGCATCGAAGTCCCGCGC
>DATNQY010000366.1:0-53796 GCA_036703785.1 Candidatus Obscuribacterales bacterium | reverse complement strand
CGCTATGTCTCTGGTCAAAAAACCGGTCGCCGACTTCACAATTGTGGCTGGCTACCCGGCAAAGCCGATCGGTACGCGCTCCAACAAGTTGCTTGATCTTGAGCAACAATTTCTCGGTTCGGCAAAAGCGCAGGCCGTTTGCTAGGCGTCAAACCTGATATCGCTTGCATTAGACTCTTCCAATAATCGTCGGGTAAGCGACAACCAGGCTTACGGCACGAACACACAATTGCATTGCGCCCTTCTCATGAGGCTGCAAGCAACCGCGTGATATTATCTTGTAATCCTCAGAATGCCAGTACTGGTGCCGATAAACTAGATGACCGTTCAAGCTCCAACTAGACCGCCAGGTCCAAAGCCGCCGCCGCCGCTGTCACCCCCGCGTCCAGCACGCAAGGGCATGGTCGGACTTTTGGATATGAACGATCTAATCGTTCTTATGGTCAAGCGCGATCTGTTGGGACAGTATCGCGGCTCGATCATGGGATTCTTCTGGACGATTATCAACCCACTCGGGCACTTGCTGCTCTATACATTCGTTTTCTCCATCATCCTCAAGGTGCGGCTGGGGACGAATGCCAGCGTCAGCAACTTTGCTCTCTACCTGATGGCAGGATTGCTCCCTTGGGGCGCAGTGTCTGAGACGCTGAACCGGGCGAGCGGGCTTTTGCTGGAGCAACCAAACTTGGTCAAGCGGGTGGTTTTTCCGCTCGAAATTTTACCGCTCTCCGTTACCATATCCGCTGCTATAAGTCAGTTGATCGGCAGCGTTATTCTCATCATCATTGCCGCAATCATGGGCTATCCGCCGAAGGCAGTGATAGTTGCGCTGCCCTTGATACTAGCGGCGCAGTTTCTCTTCGTTGGCGGACTTAGTTGGCTGCTTGGAAGTTTGGGTGTGTATGTGCAAGATCTTCGGCACATGATCTCATTGGTCCTTTCGGCATGGATGTATGCGACGCCGATCGTGTATCCGGCCACCTCGTTGCCTAACAAATTGCACTTTCTGCTCTGGATCAATCCAATAGCCGGCATGGTGTCTGATTACCGACGGGTGCTTCTCGAAGGCAAGCTGCCGGATTGGCCGATGTTTTGTGCGTACACAGCTTTCGCACTGTTGTTCTGGTTTGGCGGATACTATTTCTTCAACAAAACGAAACGTTCGTTTGCGGATGTGATGTGATGGCCCTTGTTGAACTAAAAAACATCTCCAAGTGCTACAACATTTACCAGCGTCCTGTCGATCGCTTGAAAGAGATCGCTTGGCGAAATCGCCGGTGCTACCACCGCGAATTTTGGGCACTACGAGACGTCAATCTCTCCATTGACAGAGGAGAGGCCACCGCTATCCTCGGACCAAATGGCTCCGGAAAATCCACGCTGCTGCAGGCTATGGCAGGTGTGATTCAGCCTACAACAGGCAGCGTCGAAGTCAACGGTAGACTGACGGCAATTCTCGAACTCGGTGCGGGCTTTCAGCAGGAATACACCGGTCGGGAGAACGTCATGCTCGGCGGCATGATTCTCGGCATGCAGAAAGAAGAAATGCTGAAGAAAATGGATGAGATTGCTGAGTTCGCCGAGATTGGTGAATTCTTCGATCAGCCTGTCAAAACTTATTCGAGTGGTATGGTGGTCAGGCTTGCTTTCGCCGCCTGCATCAACGTCGACCCGGATGTATTGCTCATTGATGAGGCCCTGGCGGTAGGTGATGTGCGTTTCCAACACAAGTGCCTGAATAAGATTCATGTGCTGCAGCGCAAGCAGAAGACGATCATCTTCGTTTCGCACCATGATGACCTCGTCAGGCAGTTCTGCAAAAAGGCCGTGCTCCTTGATGGCGGCCGAATCCTGGCGCAGGGTCCGGTAGACGAAATTCTCCCTGTGTACAAAGAACTGATGGAAAACGGCACGCTGGCAACAAAACAATTCAGCGCCCCCGTAGCAGTCACGTAGTGAGGTCGTATGCCGAAAATTTCGGTATGCTTACCGGTCTATAACGGAGAACGATTTCTTGCACAGGCAATCGAAAGCGTGCTTGGCCAGACATTTCGTGATTTCGAAGTACTGATCGCTGACGACCGCAGCACTGACGGCTCCTATGCGATTGCGCAGCGTTTCGCCCAAAGAGATCCGCGCGTGCATGCCTGGAGCAATCGCACCAACCTGGGATTGTTTGCCAACTACAATAGCTGCATTCAACGCGCGCAGGGTGAATACATCAAATTGTTCGCTCAGGACGATCTACTCGAGCCGGATGCGTTGCAGTGGCTTGTGAAAGCGTTGGAATCTAACCCGCAGGTAAAATTAGTTTCCTGCGGACGACGATGGATCGGACCGGACAACCAGCAGCTCCAAGTCGTCTGCCCCTTTCCGGAGACTAGAGTTATCGCCGGCACCGACGTCATTCGTTATAACCTTATGCAGCTCGGCAATTGGGTTGGCGAACCGAGCACGACGATGTTTCGTCGGGCTGATGCGGGCGACGGATTCGATACTCGGTTTCACCACTACGGCGATATTGAATATTGGTTTCGCATTGTCGAGAGCGGTGATTACCTCTATCTCGACGATGTCCTCTGCAGCTTCCGTCGCCACTCGGGCAGCAGTACTACCGGCAACCTGGCCGGCTTGTATTTCGTCTTGGACATGCTTTTGCTCGGCAAGATATATCGCCGCTACTCCGCAGAGCTCGGCGAAAGCGAAGAGCATTTCCTCCGCCGCGCGCTGGAGGTGGCGGCGCGTCATGTCGATCATCTTCGTACAGACGACGGGCTCACAGCAGCGGACGTGTTGGCAATCGAAAAAGGAAAAGTTGAGGAGCAAAAAGAACAACTGCGGCAGTTCAAGGAGCTCAGCTTCCATGCGCTCTCTTACCTGAGCGAGCTGCTTGTCGAACGTCATTCGCTCTTGTGCACGATTCAGGATTTGGACGAAATGGTGCACGACGTAAAGGCCAACCCGTGGTGGCGCGCTACCAAGCCCTTGCGTCAACTGAGCAAAAAGCAGGTATCAGGCGTCGATCCCGACTCCCCGAAGATCTCCTCAGGCAAGCCGGCGCAAGGCGTGGTCGTCGGTTCGTAACGATCACGAATCTAAATGATGCCTGGTAGTCATCGAATCGGCAAGTGATGACTGACGGTCTTGCGATATTCGTGTTCTCGACGCTGCGGGATTATGCCGAGCGATTAGAACTGGAAATAAATAAACGGCTCCTGGCTGTCCGGCATCAGAATCACCATTGCCACCACGAGCGCGGCAGGATAGAGCATGCGAACCGGCAGCGGAACTGCGCGGGCAAGCTTCTCTTTCCATGGCAAGTTCAAGATGATCGTAGCAAGCAGCATGGCCGTCGTGATGCCCAAGGCGATTGGCACAATAATCGGCAAATCCGGACGCAGTATCAAAAGCTTATGACCTTCCTCATGCGTCAGCAGCGGATTCAGCAAAACCATTCGTCGCGCCACCATGGCGGCGCTTCCAATATCGTGGATGCGGAAGAAGACCCAGCCGATGCAGACCGCATGGAAGGTAAGCACCATCGACAGAAAATTACCGACGCCGGAATCCACGAATGATTTGAGTGGTGCGATGCGTTCTTTCACCACCGCGAACTCACGGTGAACGATCAATGCCAATCCATGATAAACGCCCCAAACGATAAAACTCCACGATGCGCCGTGCCACAGTCCGCCAAGCGACATTGTGATTAGCAAATTGCGGTTGGTCGACCACTTGCCGCCACGAGATCCGCCAAGCGGTATGAACAAATAATCGCGCAACCATGTCGACAAAGAAATGTGCCAGCGATGCCAGAAGTCGGACATGTTTTTGGCGATATACGGCAAATTGAAGTTGATCGGAATATGGTAGCCAAACAGCATTGCTGAGCCGCGAGCGACATCGGTGTAGCCGGAAAAATCGAAGTAGATTTGAAACGCGAACGCGTACGCGAACATCCACAGCTCAAGAGCTCCATACTCGCGCGGCATTGTATAGCCCATCTGAACCAGCGTGGCAAGATTGTTGGCGATCAATAGCTTCTTAGCCATGCCCTGGATGATCAGCGGCAGTCCTTCGTCGAAATACTGAAGGCGCAAGATCTTCGTTTCCGCCATTTGTGCAGCGAAGTCACGATACCGCTTGATTGGTCCGGCTATCTGGGTGGGGAAAAATGCGGCGAACAGCGCAAATAGTACAAACGACTTGATCGGCTCATTGCCTCGATAAATCTCGAAGAGGTAATGAATAAACTCGAAGACAAAAAACGAAATACCCAGAGGCAGAATGATGTTTGCTTGCCAATCCGGGCTGTGATGCGTTGTCAGTTTCAGTACTGAATTGACGGTGTCAAGGAAAAAATTGCTGTATTTGAAGAAGCCCAGACAGAGCAGGTTTGCTGAGATGCCTGCTATAAAAATCTGTTTGCGTCCCTTGTCTGCCTTGTGCAAAACATTGCCCAGCACATAGTTGAACAGCGTCAGTCCAACGATCAGCAGAAGAAATGCCGGAATCCACGTCGCGTAAAAATAGTAGCTGGCGACGAGCAGCATCGGCAGCCGCCAGGATTTAGGCATCACCCAGTAGAGCAGCACGACCACCGGCAGGAATAGGATGTATTGCAGGCTGGTGAACAGCATGTGCCGAAACTCCCTTAAGTCACCGACGGTCGAGCGCTGTGTGTAACTGCTTGTCGAAGCCTTTGTCCTCGGCAAGTTGGCTGGTGAGCAAGTCTAGAAACTTGGCGCCGCCCGTTGGACTCAGGTGCACGCCGTCGCTGAAGTCGGTGGCGTCAAACGCTTGGCTGCCTTCGAAATTGACGTATTTGACTTGGTCGTTTGCACAGGTTCTAGCCAAGTCTGCCATGTACTGGCTGCGGAATTCCTCGGGCAACATGCTCTCGTTGGCTAGACCTCTCGGCATATTCACCACGAGCGGCAGGATATGGTTTTGTTTAGCGAGCTCGAGCAATTGCGCAAGCGCCGTCATTTCTTCTTGGTACCGCTTATGGTTGATCGGCCAGTATGCCACTTCGTAATACTTGCTCATCTTCTTGGCGGCATCTTCGCGAGGCAAAACTTTTGGACGATTGTGTTTGAACACCGACAGCGGTGCAATGATTTGCGGCGGGGAAAACTCTCGCCAGTACTTCTCGCCTTGTTGGGCATAGAAAAGGTTTGGTGCGCGATGCATGGCATTGCACGCCGCAAGTTCAATTACTTTCATATAGTGTCCACGCGACCGGTACAAACTGGATAAACCGGTGATTACGCGATCAAAATTTTCCTGGGTGGAAGCCCGCCATGACAGCTTCGTCCAAAATGGCTGTCGTTGTGCAAAGTATTTAACAACGTGCGCGTCTGCTTTGTGGGAGTTGTCGATGAAATCGCGGGGCGCGAGAAACAGCATGAGCACTGCAGGCTGGTGCCCAGATTCGAGCGCTTTCTGCAGAATGAGCTTGTCTTCCTGAATCATGCACGCGGCGATGCCCATGTTGAAGGACTCACTGTTGACGTGCAGGTTGCTGGACAGGCGATGATCGAGCGCATGCGCCTTGGTATAGAAATTCCATTCGGTAGAGGTTTTCACCTGCTTCTCTTCCGTGAAATCGACACCGGCGGTGGCTGCAAGCAGAGAGGACCCGATGAGCAGCACGTTGTAGTGGCTGAACGGCGACAAAAGCTCGCGCGCTTTGTCGTCCATCGGATCCTGATCTTCAAAAATGTAATTTTGAACGTCAACGTGGCGAAGGGGTTTCATTAAACCGAGCGATACGTCAAACAAAGCCAACCAGAAAACGAGCCATATGGCACCGCTGGCAAAAATTCGCCGAGTAATTCCACGGCGTCCTTGCGGTGCCTTCGGGGCGGTTTTCTGAAGAGTCTTCTGTGTTGCGATCACGCGAATAACGAGCCGCCTTGCAAGCGGTTGAGAATGATAAATAGGGTATCTTGCGTTACCGGCGATGTCATTAGCCATGAATAACCCGCCATCGTCATCTTCTTGGTAGCGGCGGGCGAAAGCCCGCTTTTTGAGTGCGTGAACCGGTTTTAATCGTCCCTATCGTTAACTCTGTTTCTTAAATGACAAGAGGGCTGGTAGTATCATCGGCATATGAATCGGGTTTTTCGCTTGCGAATTTGTCTTATATCGAGAGAGTATCCGCCCGAAACTGGTTGGGGCGGCATTGGCGCCTACACGTATCAACACGCTCGTGCATTGAAGAAGCTCGGTCATGATGTCGAAGTAATCGCGCTCACGCCGAAGGATTCAACATGTGACACGCAACCGCTCGTGAATTCGAGCGACCCGTTGTATGTCCCAGTACACCGCGCTTGCTGGGGCTTTCTTCTGCAAGAGCTTGCCACACTTTGGATATCGCTGCCTTATACTCACTTTGCCATGAAGTCGGCGATGGCATTGTGGCGCAAGTTTTTGGAAGTGCACAACCGCCTTCCGTTCGATGTAGTCGAAGCACCCGAGCACCTGGCTGAAGGACTGTTTTTCACTCTCACCGGAATCTGCCCGCTTGTTGTTCGGTTGCACACGCCGCATTCAAAATTCGTCCGCGATCGATATCACAATTTGACCCCCTCGTTCGATCACAAGTTGCTCTCCATGCTCGAGCGGCTCGCGATTCTGGAAGCGAACGTTCTATCCTCTCCCAGCCGCGATCTGGCGCAATTCATTTCAGAAGATTGCGGTATTCAGCCGGCGAATATTCTCCATGTACCGAATCCGGTGGACGTGCAGAAATTCACGCCTGACGGCGAAACGGCGCTGCACTCGCGCAACGGTGCCACCGTACTGTTCGCCGGTAGGCTCGAAGAACGAAAAGGTATTCAATATCTAATTGATGCCGTTCCGCTCGTCTTGAAAGAATATTCTGATGTACGGTTCATCATTGTCGGCTCTGACACGGAAACAGCTGCCGGAAAGACCTCGGTTCTCAGACAACTCAAACAGAAGTTAGCTCGCGATGGCTGCGCACAGGCGGTGCAATTCGTCGGGCAAATCGCCCATGAGCAAATGCCCGCG
This sequence comes from Candidatus Obscuribacterales bacterium, assembly GCA_036703785.1. Lineage (GTDB taxonomy): Bacteria > Cyanobacteriota > Vampirovibrionia > Obscuribacterales > Obscuribacteraceae > JADYXS01. Next base: position 46,758 of record DATNQY010000366.1, on the reverse strand, counting down.
TATTATCGCTCTGCTGACATTTGCGTTGTGCCGTCATTGTATGAAAACGCACCATATACGGTGCTGGAGGCGCAGTCCAGCGGCAAACCGGTGGTCACTACTTCCGCCGGCGGATCGAAAGAGTATGTGATCGATGGGGAAACGGGCGTCGTCGTGGCGGCACGCGATTCCGAGGCACTAGCCGGAGCACTTATCACTCTCTTGCGTGACAAGTCGGCGCGCGCTTCCATGGGATGGCGTGCTCGCGAAACCGCGGTGGCTCGCTTCTCCAACGAGGTCATAGCTGAGCAGGCTATTGCTACTTACCAGGTGGCCATCGACCGGCATCACCTTTATGCTGACGCTTCGCTCTATCGCCTTGGCACCGAGAAGACCTTGACTGATTTCGTGTCCCTGTTGCATTCCTATCATAAGAATCTGTGCGATTTGATTGCCCGACATTCGTTGATGTTCAGAATGAAACGGGACGTCCTTTTGTTATATAACCGACCACGGCTGTTTGCCGCGAAGTTAGCTTTAGCGCTTTTTCTCAAGCCCGCCAGTCTGGGCGGAGCCAGAGTTGTCGAATTCTTCAATCGATTAGACCGACAGGTTCAGGCGCAGGAAGAGCAGCGGGAGCAAGCGGAACTTCAGGCTTTGCTGCGGTCATGTCGTGCCGGCTTGAACTTGCCCATCAATTCGGCGCAGGACGTTCGCAATGATGATCGGGCGAACTGCGCTGATGTCATTAGCTCGCGCTAAGTCCATTTAACCTTAACTGTGTTTCTCAAATGACAAGAGGGCGGATGCTATCATCACCCTATGATTTTCAGCAGTCTGCAGTATCTGCTTTTTCTGCCGATCGTCGTGGTCCTTTTTTGGAACACGCGGGGCGCCGCACGCCTGTGGCTCGTAGTCTTGGCCAGCTATTTCTTCTATATGAGCTGGCTGCCTGTGTACGGCATTCTCTTGCTGGTGATGACCACCGCTAACTGGCTGATCGCATTGGCGATGGACCGCAGTCGGCAGAAAAATCCGTCGTTGCTCAAGCCACTGCTGACGCTGGGGCTAATCGGCAACCTTGGCTGTCTTTGCTATTACAAATATACAAATTTCTTTCTGTCGAATTTCTGCAGTGCAATCAATTGGTTCGGTGCTCAGCTGCACGGTGGCAGTGGGGACATCGTTAGCTGGACGACGATGAACGTGATGTTACCGCTGGGCATTTCGTTCTTCGTGTTTGAATTCGTGCACTATCTCGTCGATATTTATCGCGGTGACAAGCCTATCTCGTCGTGGATGGAATTTGCCGCCTTCTCCGCTTTCTTCCCATCGCAGATCGCCGGACCGATTAAGCGCTTTCAGGATTTTATGCCATTCTTGCGCGGTCCGCTGCCCTGGTCGTCGGCCTTGTTTGCGGAAGGCGGAGCGCTAATAATGCAGGGAATGTTTAAGAAGGTGGCAATCGCCGATCCGATCGGTTCGATCGTCAATGGATGCTTTGCACCGCATGTGGTGTTGAGTTCCCCTGATGCGATGGTGGCATCTCTCGGATTTTTCATTCAAGTTTATTGCGATTTTTCAGGATATACCGACATCGGGCGAGGCTCCGCCTTGCTGCTCGGCATTCGACTGCCGGAAAACTTCCAGCTGCCCTATCTGTCAGTGGACCTCGCCGACTTCTGGCGTCGATGGCACATGTCGCTCGGCTTATGGCTGCGGGACTATGTTTACATTCCACTGGGCGGATCGCGGTGCGGTCAAATCGCTAACAGCCGCAACTTGTTTCTGACTATGGTGGCATGCGGCCTGTGGCACGGCGCGGCCTGGCATTACGTTATCTTCGGATGCTTGCAAGGCATTGGTCTGATTGTCCAACGGCAATGGCGCGACTTTCTGCGCTCGAGTGCTTCGCTGCAATCGGCAGCGAAATCCGCGCTGGGACAATGGGCAGGTATTGCAGGAACTGCATTGTTCATCATCGTCACTTTCACAATTTTCCGTGCGCCGGATATGCCGACTGGATTGAACGTCCTTGCCTCGTGGTTCGTCGGCAGCAGCGGGTTCAGCTTGTGGTCGCCCATAGCGAAATCCGGCGTCCTCTGGTTCTGCGGCATATACATGCTCTTCTGGCTACTCAGCGAAGCGCTCAAGAAGCACCGGCAAATCCGCTTATTCGATTCGGTTCCCCTTTATCCGGCAGCGATTCGTTTTGCATCGTGGACGGCCGCGACATTCTTGATGATTGCGGCACGTCCAACAATTGCTACGCCGTTTGTGTACTTCCAGTTTTAGGTGCTGAATGGTTACTTCCACTAGAGAAAGAATCAAACCAGCACCCCCGTCGCCGACGCGTGTACCGGCGGGCGGAAGCCCGCTTAGCCCGCTTCGCAAAATCGCGATTTTTCTTTTCTGGCAACTGATTGCGATTCTATTCGTCGAAGCAATCTTATTTTGTGCTGGGCTTGGCGAGGAAGAAATATTCTCGTTCGACCAGGCAATCGGATTCACGCACATGCACAACAAGCGTGTGACTTGGAGGAGCGAAGGCTTCGCGCAGTCGTACTTGGACAATGATGGTATGCGTGAACCGGGACTGACCATTGCCAAACCAGCCAATACCTATCGAGTCGCTGTCCTCGGTGATTCGATGGTCGAGTCATTCCATGTTCCTATCGACCAGACTTTCGGTGAAATCATCGCGCGACGTTTGAGCCCATTGGATGGCAAACGCGTCCAATGGCTAAACTTCGGAACTTCCGGATATTCCACCGTGCAGGAATATCTGCAGTTGAAACGGCAAGTGATGAAGTACAAGCCTGACCTGGTGCTCGTTTGCTACAACAGTCGAGATATGTTCGAGAATTGGACTGCGCCGGATGAAGTGATCACGAACGTCCGGCCCTACGCCGTGCATTTCCCTGGTCATCCATTGGTCATCGTTGATCAGCCGGTGCGCCGTTGGTTGCGCTCGCCACGCGGGCAGTTCATGCGTGCCACCAGTTGGTTCCGCCACCACAGCCGAATTGCCGGCTTGCTGGCGGCGCTCGATCTGGAAATGAGCCAGCACGATCCCTGGTACCGGACATTTGTTGACGTCTTCTCGAGCCCGAAAAAGGTCGTCGAGGATTTAAAGGTTGCGATTGCCGGTGCGCAAAAGGGCGGGCCGTCATTCAAGATCAATTTCTTCGAGGACGGACCAAAGCCCTTTCAACCCGCTTCGCCGGGAGCGAATCCGGCTTCGGCCGGTGCCGCGGCGGATAAGTCGGCAATGAAGCAAGCATTCGTCAGTGCCAGCAACAATTCGGCGCTTAGCAAAACGATCATTGGGTCCGTAACCAACCCGCAGGGTGCCGGTGCCGGACAAAACGGTGTAGGGATGACGCCGCACGTCGTGCGCGGACCATCTCTCGATAAGACTGTTTACCGTCAGCTCGTCACGCGCATGTTGACCTCGCTGTTTACCGGCATGCGGCAAACATGCACCGAGAATGGTGCCGACTTCGCAATCATGAACGTTCCTGTGCGCTCGCAACTGTGTCCGATACTGGGTTGCGAAACGTCATTCGCCGGGATGGATTACGATGACGAGTTGCAAGTCGTCCGCTCCGTTTGCGAGACGAACAAAATCCCGTATTGCGATGTCGAGCAGTCTGCGGAAATGCTTTCGGCGCGGAAGCGCCCCGAGCTGTTTTATGCCGTGCATATGACTCCAAAAGGACAGGAATTCGTCGCGGACTGCGCGCAACCCTTCGTTCGCGATTTACTCGCGAATAGGAAGTCGGCGCTGCAATAAGCGGGCTTCCGCCCGCCGCTACCAGGCAACAATCATGTACCGGCGGGCGGAAGCCCGCTAGGACCGGAGACTACCGAACTGCGGTTTCCCGCTCTTGTATTTGCCGCTCCAGCCAGCGGACGAATGCGGGCTGGGAGACACGGTTGCGAGTGACGACAGCGGTGCCTGCTTTGGCAAGCCGCAGAACGACGCGTGCTGCAAACATCCGCGGACGTGCCTTCGCCATGCGCATCCAATGTCCGATTCTAAAGCGGTAAGAATGCTGATATAGCATGTCATAGATCATCTTGTCGAAGGAGTAGAGAAATACCGCAGCATCCGGCAAGGCATGGTCAGTGGGTTTGAGATACAACCTGGTCGTGCGCTTGGCGAACTTCTGCTGGGCGTTTTCGTATAGCTCCAGGGTTTGTCTGGCGATCTCGCGCCGTTGAAACTTGTCGAGCACATCTTGTCGAGCTTGGCGTGCCATGCGCAAGCGAAGCTCGTCGTTTTTCAGAAGTGTCACGACGGCCGACTGCAGCGCTTCACTATCGCCGGGCCCAACGATGAGTCCGCTTTCGCAGTGAGTCACGTACTCCTTCGTGCCACCGCCCGAGGTGCCGACCACAGGTCGTCCGCACGCCATGGCTTCCAGACAAGTGTAGGGAGAGTTGTCGTACAACGAGGGAACGATGCACAGATCGCAAGAGCGGTAATACGCAGGCAAATCCGCCAGCGGAACCCGATCTATAAACGTGACTGCCGCGAGCGCTTTCTCGTGTTTGAGAAACGCTTGTAGTTCAGCTGATGTAGATTGCTTTCCGCCAGCTTCGTTTATCGTATCATCGCCGATGATGATGAATTCCACGTCGGGACACTGCTCAAGAATGCCGGGTATGGCTTGGACCAGATATTTGACGCCCTTACGCTCCTCGAGCCTGCCTACGAACAGCACTCGCTTCTTCGTCGTCATGGGCAACGCGGTGGTGCCTTCAGGACTGAAGACTTGTGGGTCAATCGGATTTCGGATGATCGCGATGCGATTTAGTGAGCAGCCGAGATCTTGAGCGACGAAAGCGGCGAGGTCGTCGCTGGGCGATGTAATGGCATCGGCTTGCGACAGAGCGAGACGTTCCAGCATTGCTACGAACTGATGGTCAAAATTGTTGCTCGTGCCATGCAGTTTTTCGGCGAGGAATTTGAAATGCGGCGTGTACAGCCGAATCACGAGTGGCGCCGCCGATGTGATGGCGGTGTAGAGTCCATCGGACAACAACTCCGGTGTGTCGACTACATCAAAAGGCTTTTGCTCATGCAGGTCGAGAAATTTTTGCCACAGCGCGGTGCACGCTTCCAAAACGGTTCGGCTGTAGGGCATCGACGAGAATATCGCACCAAATTCGCCCGGGACTTTGTAGCCGCAGACGCGATGCACTGTAATGCCATCATCGATCTGCATGCTGGCTGCACGCTGTGCAAGCGAAACAACGACGACTTCATGCCCTAGCTCTTTCAGTCCATGCGCCAGATGATAGCTGAAGGTGGCAATGCCACCCCAACCCGTTTCTGGAGGATATTCGCGCGTAAGTAGACAAACTCTCATTGAATCTGCCGGTAGTCTGAGTTGGCACGATTGTACGCGCAACCGCTTGTAATCCGTCTGAGACCGGCATAATGAAGCGGTTCGCCGCCGGCCAAACTTAATCTTAGATCAGCAATTAGGGGCTCACCCCTTCGGGTAATGTATGGAAACCATCGGATCGCTTGAGGGTAACGGCTGAATGAGAATTGTCAGGTTGACCAGAAGCCTGTCTATTTAGGAAAATTGGCGTGTTGTCGAGGGATGTCCGACATGCGCTCCGAGACGCTTCAAGCTAGTCCGACTCTGCAGTCGACATTGCTTGAGCGAAAACCACAACTTTCCGAGAGTCGACGAACCGCTTTAGCGGCTTGCGCAGTTGTCGCTGTTGTGGTGGCAGTGTTTTGGAAAACGATATTTCGTGGTGCTCCAATCTCGAGATTGTATCTAATCGCGCACTGGGATAGCTTGTTCGCTGCTTTTCGCCAGGGGGTTCCAGCGCTGCCCATCGATCCTACGGGATTGCTTCAGTCAATTCCGTTTTACACAATGTGCGCGCGGCAGTTTCATGCCGGCGCATTTCCGCTATGGAACCACCTTAATGCCTTCGGTTCGCCGTTTTGCGGTGACTTGAACGCGACCGTGCTTTCGCCTTTGCGATGGCTATTCGACTTGGTTCCCAATGCGTACACATATAATTTGCAGCTCGTTCTGCAAGTGATCATTTGTGCACTGGGCACGTTCGCGCTTACGCGCACCTTAGGCTCAAGCCGTCTTGCATCAGTATTCGCCGCGATTACTTTTGCCCTCTGTCCGTTCATGCTTTGGTATCTGGAGCTGCAGTCTGGGGTCGCTTTTGTTCTTTACCCGGGCGTGTTGTGGCTGTTTGCCAGAGCCGCCAAGACTGCGAGAAGCGGCGATGCTATTTTTGCTGGAGTTGCGTCCGGCGTTTCGCTGCTGATTGGCCATCCGGAACCGGCGTTCTTTGGAACCGCTATTGCCGCCAGTTTAATGGCATTAATCGCGGTGCGCGCACACGGATGGCTCCGTTTCGTTCGCCTCCTTGCAGTCGCCGCTGTCTCCGCTGTTTGCATTGCCGCGCCGGTCTTGTTTCCATTTCTCGAGTTCATGAGAAACGCCGATTGCTACAAGTTCGGTGTCGGCAAATCTGTATCGCTGCCATGGCAAGCATTGGCTTACAACTTGCTCTCGCCTGCCGCCGGCGGTGCCAGCCCGTTTCTAGGCGTTCTCACGCTGCCGCTAGTCCCGCTCTCCCTCCTTGGTAGCGACGGGCGAAAGCCCGTTACTGCAGGCTGGCAGCCTGCGCTCCTCTGTAACGGCGCGCGGCAGCCCGCTTTATGCGTGGCCGTGATCGGCTTGCTGGCATTGATCCCCGCCGCCAACCTCTGGCCGTTCTCCTTGCTTTCACAAATTCCACCGTTTAGCTATTTGGTGACCGTTTATTTTGTGCCGATCGTTCTGCTGGCAATTGCGGTGCTCGCCGCGATCGGATTGACGAACTTGACCGACGTTTTTGATAGGAATGACGCCGAGACACCGCCGCTCCAACGCCGCGCGGTGCCCGTGCTCCCAGTTATGGCGATTGGTCTTCTGCTGGCGGTCGCGGTGCCGTGGACGCTGCACGCGCGGCATTTCAATCTGGCAATAACGAATTTCGATTTGCAATTGCCCGATGCTGCGTTTAACGTTAAGGGGTGGCAGCGGGACGCCGTGATTGGCGGAATATTTGTTGTTGTCGTTTTTGCTTTGTTCTGGTGGGCTCGACGAACGAAAGGCGGGCTAAAGCCCGCCGGTACCATCGCAGCAGCACTAATAATTCTCATGCTTAACTTCGTGAGCGTTGCATCGGTGGCGAAATCGAGCCTGCCGATATGCCCATCATTTACGTTTCCCGAGTTGCCTGTCACGACTTTCTTGAAGCAATCGCGTGAGCGGTGCTTGGCGACGACCGCGCATATTCTCAAGCCCAACGTAAACATTATGTATGGCATCGAGGACGCTCGCTCGATGAACGTCATGTGGCCGAAGCGGTACTTGAAGTTTGTCACCGCATGCGGTGCAACTGTTGATCAGTACAGCCAGGTGTATAGTGGTGCTTTGTCTTCGTTGCTTGACTTGGGCAGCGTCAAGTATGTGCTGAGCCAAAGTCCTGTGCTATGCAAGGAAGATCCCAGTCCACCGAACAACCCGTTGGACCTTGTTTCTTACCCTTTGCTGCTGGACGATAATTTGAGTCTGTCTGACGGCGAGTTTTGGACCGACGAGGCGAATGCCGCCGCCGGCGGCTATCTGAAATTCGTTCAATCCGCCGATGCTCTCCGTGCCTCGAAGATGCGTCTGATCTTCGTGCTGAAAAATGCCGGCGGTGATGTCGTCTGGTTCAGCGACAGACTGACTCCGTTGGAGGCGCAAACCTTCACACTTCCACTTCCCGTCCGCGCCCAACAGATTTGCAAGCTGTACTTGCGCCTGTTTGATTCAAGCAGTGGTCGGTTTTGTTCTATTGCGGGGGAAGAAGAGCTCCCGCTCACAAGTGTGGGCACGGCGCCGCGCGTCGCCCACGTTAGCAATCCTCATTTCGTGCTGGACCGCTCGTTTGCTGATACCCAAGTTCGGCTCTACAGAAATACGGGCAGCCTGCCGCACGCTTATGTTTGTTTCAATCCGATAATGGTCTCCGATGAGAAGCAAGCATTCCAACTGATCACTTCGCCATCTTTCGATGCGCACACACAAGTTGCACTGGAACCAGGGACGGAGCCCATGACTCTACCGTCGCCGACCCAACAAACGAACGTCGGAATTGTCAGGGCGAACATCGTGCAGAGGCGATCAGCGCAAACAATGATCGAGTATTTCTCGCGTGATGTAGGATGGCTTGTTCTCACAGACACCTATTACCCGGGCTGGAACGCCTACCTTGACGGTAAGCGGGTTCCCCTTGTGCGAGCCAACTATCTCTTTCGTGCGATTTCGGCGCCTGCCGGTGCTCATCGCGTACTGTTCCGTTATGAGCCAGTTTCCTTCTACGCCGGCTTACTGACGGCGGTTAGTTTTATTATCGTGCTGCTCTCGCGCGCGTTGCTCCGGATGCGAAAGCGCGACCGCTCGACAGCAAGTTAGCGCTGCGCGAGTACACCGATGCGCAGCGGAGGCAAATTAGCACCGAGTGCATTGAGCGTCTGGTACATCAGCGCCGCCACATCGCCGCGCGTCGCATTGTCGTTTGGACGTATTTGCGCGGGATCGGGGAAGCTCACGATGATCCCTGAGCTCGCCGCCATCGCTAAATTCTTCTGCGCCCATCTGGGGATAGAATTGGCATCGCTATAAGAGTTCAGAGCGGCTGGATTTAGCCGACCTCCTCTCAGCGCTTTTGAGAGAATGACCAGAGCTTGCGCTCGTGTAATCTTGTCCGCAGGCTTGTAGGTGCCATCAGGATAGCCGGTAATCAATCCGGCATTGACAGAAGATCCGATCACCCCTGCTGCCCAGTACTTCGGTGAAACATCGGAGAAGTTCGCCGCTTGCGGCATCGGCGAAAGATTGAGGGCATGAGCCACTATCGCAGCGAATTGTGCTCTTGTGATTTCATCGTTTGGCTTGAAACTTCCGTCTGGAAAACCACCGATTACACCGCGCGCGGAAAGTTCTGAGATGTACTGCTCACCCCAAAATCCACGGATATCGGTAAGCGGCTTCGTATTCACGATCGGCAGGTTGCCGACGGATGTCGAATTGCCGATGTTTGTTTGCAAGTTGCCGTCCGTCGGTGGTGCCGCTTGAACTGATGCTGCCACCGCTTCATCAAGCCGTTTATCCAGGTGGAGCAGTCTGCCGTGCAATTCATCGACTTGAGCGGCGTTGACACCGCCCGGGCTGCTTTTGAATCTGTCTTCTTCCATCCGGATCTCGTCGAGCTGGTGCGTCAGCCCCGCGGCCGCTTCGGCAGAAACTTGACCCGACTGAATGGCGTTTTGGAGCCTGTGCCTCATGTGTTCCAGTCCTTCATCGAGCTCACGCGTGACTCGCGGGTCAATTGATTGGATTTGTGCGGGCACTGCCACCGGTACCGGAACTGCGACTGTCGGCGGCACCGCACCCGGCATTACTTGCGGCGGTAATTGTGCAACCAGCCTGCCACTCACCGCTTGATCCACAGCGTCAAGTTCTTGTGCGATGTGCAACACTTGGTTGCCGGTGAGCATGCCGCCGCCCGTTACATATGAGGATTGTTCGGTGGCAATCTGCGCCAGTTGTTTCTTAAAGATTACTGCATCCGGACCCGGTAGTCTCCCGGCAGTCACGTCCGCATCGATTTTAGATTCGATCGATCTCCGTTTGTCATCGAGCGCGGGAGCTGCTGAATCGGACAGCTTGATTTGCTGATCGATGTCTGCCCTGGCCTTGTTAAGTTCATCGGACAGCAATTCAATTTGTCTCGGCGAAAGCGAACCGCCCGTTTCGGTTTTATACGCAGATTCAATGTCTGCCACGTGTTGCAATTCCGCTTTCAGTGTGGCGGCTGAAGATGAGTTCAGTCTCCCCGAGGAGACGGACTGATCGACCCGGGTGGTCAGCTGCGCGCGCAACGTGTCGACGTCAGGAAGCGACGAGACCGTTTGTGTTATTGATTGCTGCAGCGCATTCGCCAGCGAGGATAGCTGATTGCTATATTGCATTGACACCCCTATGACAGGTCTTTTCGCTGATTCATCATGAGAGCATATGCTCAAGCGGCCGGCTTACTGGCGGCACTTGGTTTTATCGGCTTCCTCGCGACTATCACCTTGTTGCGGCGTCGGTCGCACTAGTCGCCATTGTTGGTGTTGCAGATCAATCAGACTTACGGACTCGACTTCGGTTTTGATGTCCCTGAACTCTGTGGTGCTGCGGGGACGGACGGTGGCATACTGCAGCGCTTCATACCAGGGTCGACCAAAAACGAGCACATCGAGCGATCGCAGTGATCCGAGCCTGGCCGAAGCAAAATTTGATAGAGGAACATAATCGCAGAATTTGAAGGGTTGCCAATACCGCATCGTCTTTAACACCGATGGTGCAAGCGGTGCAAGTTGCTCCCCAGTCTCGCCGTCCCGCTCGACGTGTTCCACCATGCATACACTGGCTTCACCGGACTTGCGGCCAACTGCGCGGTAAATTCCAGAGGTTGTGACCTTAATTGCCGATTGACGTGGCAGCGTAGCCAAATCGTTAAGCTCGTAGCGCGCCATCTGTTGCGATAGCTTGGGCGAGATGAGTGCATCAGGAAAACGTCTTTCAATCGAAACGGAGGCACTATCGGTGATCGCCTCTTGCCGCACGCAAAGGAGATATATGCGAGGGCGGATCTGTTGTTGTAGCGGCGGGCGGTAACCCGCTTTTCCCCACACATCCATGCGCATTTCTCCTGGATGGTTGGCCATGAACCCTTTTGTCCAGGAGAACTCGGTAATGGATAGTTCGTGGTTGGTGGTGCCGGAGCTGAAATAATCGGCGCCAATATAGATGGTGCTGTTTCCCGCACTGCCGTTGGTCAGGGTGACAGTCATCTCGGACGATTGCGGCAATTCCTTGGCTTGAATCGGCAGGCACCACCACTGACGAATTGCTTCGACTTCGGTACCCGAGGCTGCTGCAATCGTACGGGCGTACATGAGGTTTTCGCGCTGACTTTGATCGATGGCGAACAGCGGAGCGAATTCGCCGGCAACCGAATGACCATCTATACTCGCCGCAATCGATCGCAGCGGCCGAGGTTGGACCGATTCGCTATGGCAGTCGGCAAGGATAAAATAGCGCTCTGTGCCGAGCGGCTTCGGCGTCGCAAAATTCACGGTTATGGAACCGTTTCTTGCGTCTAGCACCTGGTTGTATTCCATCGTGCGCAGCGAATGGTACGTTGATGCAAAACAGCCGACCATCAAAAAGATGCTGGCAATAACCCACGCTGTCAATTGCAGCGGCGGCCGTAGCCCCGCTGTCCGGGCGCGACCCGTCAACGCAAATGCGGTCAGGCACCAAAACAAGGCGACCACGGCGACGGCTGCCGCCACTAAAATGCTCGTCAATTCGATGCCCAACTGCGCAGCCGTCCATGGCAACAAAGGGGTTTGATCTGACGAGAAGAGGTCAACCAACGAACACACCGCGGGAAATGCCGCCGTCGCCAGCGCCAATGCAAACAACTGTGCACGATCCAGCTCGCGGTACAAGGCGACCGTTTCCACCGCTGCCAAAATGATCACCGCCGGCAGTGCGGTGTACATATAACGGTGCATGGCGATAAATAAGCAGCTGATGAAGTGGAATCCGACAATCACGCCCAGCACCGTGGTAGGAGCTGCCTTGAGGAAGCTTCTTGATTTAAGCGCTCGAACGCTCATGTTGATGACGCCGAGCAGAGCCATCAAGAATAGAATCCGGTGCCACCATGTTTGCCACGCCGGCGGAAAAGTCCAAGACCGTACGGAGAAGTCGTTCCATGGACCTTCGACGAGGCGCATCGGTTTTCGAATCATCATGTCCGCAAATGCGAGCGGATTCGCTGCTGCCGAGCGGTACACCCGCGTCAGCACGTCGGCGAAGCCAAGCTTGAATTGGTCGGGATGGGCAACGAATCCTGTCGAGACGATGTCTAGTCCGTCTGTCGCCGTATCCATTCCTGCAACAAAGTTGTACGCCCCGTAGCGATCTATCGTGATCGAGGGGTGTCCCGTAAGCACGTATTTGACCGCGCACCATGGAGCCAAGCAGAGTAGTGCACCGGCTGCCAGTGCCACCATGTTCGACTTCCAGGCGAAGTTTGCCGACGGCAAGGCCTTCGAAAGACAAAACAATCCCGTGAGCAAAACTACCGGCAACGGCAGCAATGTCGGTCGCGCCAATGTCACCAGCGCCAATACAAATCCCGTCGTTATGGCCTTGATATGGTACCGGCGGGCGTTAGCCCGCTCGTCCGTGCGCTCATTCGCAAATAATTCGATCACCATCCACGCTGCCAACAGTACCGCTGCGCAAGCAGGGATTTCCGACAGTGCATGTCCACCGTTTATCACAAACCCGGGATAAAACATCGCCACGACTGCGGCCACCCGACTTTCGGCGACGCCCCAATACTTTCTGGCGATGGCCCAAATCAAGCCGACCGAGATCGCTTGCAGTCCGTACATGGTCACCATCACGACTTGCCAGTTGAAGCTCATCGCCTGCTTATGTAAAAGCAGAAGCGGAAGTCCCATAACGATTGGCATGATCGGGCCGCTTTTCACCAGGTCGGCAGCCGGTCCCAATGCTTGGACAAGCGCGATTCTGTCTCCCTCGTGAAATCCATTTGCGATGTAAGAGATCACCTGGTGCCCGACCTCCGGCCGCAGAGCCTGCAGGCAGCCATTGGTCACCATCAGGTATCCTTGCGCGTCAAAGGTCAAGCACGCGTTGGGCATGGCGAAATAATATTGATGGAAGAGAAAGCCGGCAAAAGCCACACACACGACCAATGCGCATTCGATTGTGCTGGACCATGCATTCCTCGGCACGCGCCTATCGGTGCGCGAGCTTGTCTTTGGTACATGACTGGCAATGGTGGCAGTCATTGTTTAGTTGAGGCGGATCATTGCTGGGTCGGAATATTCACCAACCGGATTGCCGGATGCGTCGAGCGCGCGCACGCGTACTTCGCAGTACTGTTGCTGCGGAGCAAAATTCCCCGGGAGCGTTCCATCGAATTGGGCGGATGGCACGACGGTTGAAGCGAATATTGCCGCCTCTCCTTCGTTGTCCTCGACCTGGTCGAAGAAATAATTCGCCTTCGAGCATTCAATCTTCAGTTGAGTAGCCCCGGGAATGTTCGATGCATCTGCATGGAACAGCGATTTGTTGTTGATGTTGAAGACTCCTGAACCGTCGTCAGATATGCCTATCGCTTTGAATTGCGGACGAATGCTCGTGTCCGACGTCAAAACAGGGTGCCGCACTTCAATGCCCGGGACGGGCGGAAGTATAAGCTCCAGATCCGTAATGTGGCCGCACGTATACCAGCGCCAGAAATGTGAAACGGGAATGCGCACAGTTTGAAATTCGGATGTGGCCAGAGCGGGATCGCTGGATGCTCCGATTGGAACGCTGAGTTTGTGCGCTACGGACGTATTCTGCTCGCCGGTAATATCGCTGTCACCATGCCACTTCGACTGAAAGACGAGCTTTTGCGGAGCTGTTCCGGCCGGTAGCCGATACTCAAATTGCAGGAAATCGTACTGACGAGGATCAACCAACAGATTGTTGAATTGCAGTCCGTCTCCTTCTTGGTTCTTGGTGAAGGTGAATATTCCGTTTCGGAATTGCACAGTAGCGTGCCCGTCGGCAAAAGCTTGCACCGAGGGCGAAGGCACCTCGGAAGCTAGCACGATCGGACGCGCCGAGGCAAATGGCGATTTGAGGGAAGCGTCGATGAACTCCCGCCTTCTAGAATTCCAGACGAACGGACCGATCGCCCCGTTCGCCAAGCTTGATTTGAAACGAGTAGCGTTGATGAACTCGGCCGGTCCCCAGATAAGCGGATCGAACGTCAAATACTTTTCATCCGCTTTGATTGGCGAAAAGGGCGGCGTCAAGCCCAGACGGAAGGTAATACCGTTGTATATCTCGTGCGCGCCATGATGATTTTTGGGAATGCCGAGCACAATAATTTTCGCGTTGGCTGGTGTTCTCAGAAATAGATCGCGCGCCCGGTTGAACAACGTGTGCACTTCTTTGCCGGCATGTACCCAGAGTGCATTCGTCTTGAGACAAGCTTTGTAGAGGATGAGAACCGAAACAGATAACGCCAGAGCGGCAACAATTGCCGTCGCCTTTTCTCCCCTCGGACTTGCGTACTGCGGATCGCTTATTGTAGCGGCGGGCGGAAGCCCGCTTTGTCGCGGAGCACTCGGCGCCAGCGTCAGCAATGAAATCGCCACGGCGAAAGCCATGGTGAAGAAGAAGCAGAATCGCGCTCCTTCGAGATCCATGCCCATGCCCCACAGCTTGTAGATCGGCATCAGCGCGCTCACCATCCAGATGCCGCAGAACAAAGATAGCTTGCCTGGTATTTCCTTGCGCAAGAACTTGACGGCGAATACCGCAGCCAGCACGGCGTAGCATGTGCTGAGCCAATGCGCGAGCGCATTTTCTTTCGGGTACAACGAGGTGGCGAATGGGAAGAACAAGCGGTAATAGCAATCCGGATCCAGCCAGCGCTGTAGCGCCGAGTGCGCCTGATCGTCGCCGATGGCTCCGGTATAGCCGCCGACAATTGTTCCAAGCGCCAAATAGCGGATGATGAAATAAAGGGCGGTGCTCACCCATATGGGAGCCGATTCTTTAATTGCACGTTTGATGCCTGTACCGGCGGCCGCAAGCCAGCTCGTCGATGCACCTGTACCGGCGGCCGCAAGCCCGCTTGCCCTCTCATTTATCGCCAGGAAACTCAACGCCGTGCATAACAGCGGGAAGCCTATGGCCATCTCCTTGACGAGAATGCCGAACCAAAATCCAGCAACTGCCAAAACCATCCAGATCGGTCTTTGCTGTTTGCGATAAAGCAAGTAGAACCACAAACCACCTAAGTAATAGAACGCGCATTCGGAATCGACGCGTGCCACCACCCATGACATTGTTTCGCAATGGAGAGGATTGACGATAAACAACGCTGCCGCCAAGCCACTCGCTATAAGTGATCGAGAATTGCTCCATGCCGAGGTTAGCTGCCGGCAAATCGCGAAGAGCAAAAGAGCATCGCCGGCGTAATAGCGGAAGTTGGTGAAATAGTAGCCGAAGGCAGTCCCATGTGCCATCACAAAGTCTAGATACAGAGTGACAATTTGCCAGGGACGATACACGTTCATGCTGGGAATTCCCATATAATTCCCCGTCCAGTTCGCCCAGAAAAGATCCCAGCGTCCCTGGAATACTTTAGCGACATAACCCACTGCGCCAAAATCATCGGCCAGGAAGTACCCGTCTTTCATCGTTCTAAAAAAGCAGGCGAGGGCAAGCGCGATCAAGCCGACGCAGACGAGCATCGTGGGTAGCAATGGTGCCTTCGTTTGCGGCGGTGCACCGCCGACAGCAGTGCGCTTATCGTTGATCACAGTTCTCAATTGGCTGGCTTGCATGACCACGACTTTCTCCTTCAGTAGATGAGGTTGCCCAACTGCAATGGATTTGCAGGCAGGCGGTCGATTTGCAGAGTAACGTTTTGGAATTGGGTGGTGCCTGGCGGCTGTCCGGACGGCAGTCCCACCGAGAAATCAATGCTTAGTTTTTCAGGCGGCGCAGGCAGCGCCCCCGGCTTTAGCGGCGCGCTGATATCGAAATGGTGCCATTGTTGATCAAGAGTCGTGGTAGTCGTCCACGGCGAAACGTAAATTTTTCTCGCGTCATCGTTGGCCGTTCGCACAGTGACGCCGAATTTCGCGCCACCGCTGTCGCGCCTTGCTTCCCCTGAAACACGTACGATCCACAGATCCGCCGGCTGGTACGTGGGCACTCCCGCCGTGGTAATCGTGCACCGATGCGCGCTGTCAGGCAGATATTCGAGAGGCAAGGGACGTTCGGTGAGCTTCTGAAACGACTCGACCATCGAGGGGTTGATAACAAAGACATTTCCCGAATAAGCGGCCGGCGGCCCCGCTAAAAGATGAACGTTGTACCTCCCTGATTGCACGCCGGGCTCGCTGCTCAAGTCGGATTCATACGCCGTGGCGGCAGTGCTTTTTATGCGAGCGTTAAAGCGACAGTCCGAGAGTCCCGAATCATTTTCCACTCCATAGAAAGCTTTCTCCCATGAGATCTGGTTTGGACTGGGAATGGGCACAGAAGTTGGGCTGGTGGCATAGCTGCCATAAACGCCAACTGCATGGTCGGAGCTCGATGTTATCTGTACCTTAATTCCCGGAGTGCCTGCCGTGAGCTCGTTGGGAATGGGGTAGATAAACCATTGACGCAAATCGGAATTAGTAAGACCTGCCGCATAGGTCAAATTGCGGAAGATCCATTCCGCCTCGCGCATTTGTCCGGAGCCTGTCTGCTGATACCGATCGAAATCATGAGTAAGCGACAAAGAGGGAATAATGGGTCCGTCAAGTTTGGTCTCTTCAACTGAAACGGTTGCGCCGGATAGTTGTGCGGCCGAATCGGCATCGACCATCAAGTACAACTGTCTTCCTTCAATTTGTTGAGCGAAGTCCGACGGAAGCGTGAAGCTCTGCCTGATCGTTTGTCCACCGGCAATTGGAGCTCGCCACTCGTACCAGCGACCGCTGGCATTGGCATGCAGCAGAAAATTTGGTGCCGCCAAAAGCGCGAGCACGATTATGGAAGCGCGAGCCCAGATTGTGCCTTTTGCCCGCTTACCGTCCCTTTGTTGATCATAGGCCGATACCGCAGACATCAAGCTGATGCTCAATCCCAATAGCGACAATAAGGTCAAGATTTGTCCGACGATCAGCCCGGAGATGGCGTGCTCTCCGCCGAAGAGCGTAGCGGCAACATTGACGAACGGGAGCCTGCTGATTACCAATACGAAGCAGGACGCCGCAATCACCGTTATCGTCGAGATCAGCCCGTTGTTTGCCCTGAGCAATTTCACGAGCGCAGCAATACCGGCTCCAGCGAATACGCACGCTACAACCATTGCGGTCAAGTTGTATCTGGGCACCGTTATGAAGAATAGATATGCGCAATGAAGCATGAATGCAAACACCAAGAAAATCTTCGCCGCAGTCATGTCCCGTTGAGTTTTGCGACGGTCTTCATATCCGTAATCGCCCTCGCGTGTTCCCGGCGAGATGAAACCCAGCGTCAAGCCGATTGCCGCCAGTACAAGTATTACCTGGTGCCAGAAAACCTGCGCCTTGACCGCGATTTTCGCCATTGGCGTTCTGAAGTCATTCCAAGGAAATTCGAACAAACGCAGCGGTTTATCGAGCATTAGTGACCACCAGTGCGAGGGTGATCGCTTATAAGCTTCAGCAGCAAGTTGCGCTAACGATTTGTCTTCGATGCCGCGACCATCGGGGTAGGGCACCGAGAGCCATCCGAGTGTGTCGGTGTCATTGCCGACGAAAAAGTTGTAGTGTCCCACGCGATCTACCACTAGACTGGCGGACCCCAGTGCGACCTTTTGAAACGCCAGCCAGGGCAGTGCCACCAATGCAAAGCCAAGAGCGACTCCAGCAAGACCAGCGATGCCTTTTCGGAACCCTTGCTGCACGAACGTAATGGGCAGAAGCGCGAGAGTGAGCACGAACATTATCGAGCGCGTAAACTGCAGACAGGCGGCGATGAAGCCGTTAATCAGGCTCGACCCGAAGAAGGCTCCGGTGCGGTGCTCTTCACTGAAGTTGTTGACGGTGATATAGCAAACTATGCTGAGCAAAAATGCGGCGAATGTTTCCGAGTATAAACGTCCTGAGTTGATAATGAACGCCGGATATACCGCCGCCAGCAGCGCGGCGCAGTAGCCGCTGCCCTTGCCGTAGACGCGGCTAGCTGTGAGTCCGATGAACAGACACGTCAGTCCCGATATCAACGATTGTCCAAGGACAGGCGCGCCGTAGTCGGCAATATTGAACGGCGCCGCTGCCAGAGCGTACGACCAGGCGATAAAGATGGGAAAGATCGGTCCGCTCATGGCTAAGCCCAAAAGCGATGCAAGTTGAGCTCTCAAATGATCGACGACCTGCGGTGTGGCGTGACCGACAATTACTGCCCATGAATCAGGCCAAAAAGTAGTGGGCAGTTTGAGAGCGTCGACCAGCGCAGCCGCGTTGCGCAAATACTCTGAGGCGTCGCAGGCGTTGAAGTCGTTGAGGTGAGAATCCAAAAAGTTGAACCAATACCTGAAGCACAGTGCGATAAACGTAATCGCCGCCATCAATAACCAGTGGCCAATGGGCGGCGGTTGAGGCCGTTCGTAGCCATAATCGTCCTGCGCTCGTCGTCTTCCTGCCAATGCCAACACACTCATAAATTATTGCTGCTCATGCGAGCGATTGGAGATAGACGCGAATGGTTGCTCGTGCTTGTCGGCAATCTCTTTCTCCAGCCACGAAATAAATGCCGGCGTCGGCGTGCTGCTGGGCAGGAATGTTGTGGACGCGGCGCGGGCAATGCGCAGCACGACGCGAGCTCCGAAAAGACGAGGGCGAGTAATAGCTTGCCCATACCAATGCTTGATGCGAAAACGCCACGACGCTTGGTAGAGCAGTTCATATAGCATTTTGTCGAAGGAGTATAAAAACACGGCGGCATCGGATAGCGCCTGATCTGCCGGTTTTATATAGAGCGGATTCTGGCGAGCAGCGAATTTTCGTTTTGCCGCTTCGTACAGCGCGAGTGTTTCCTTGGCAATGTGGGTGCGCTGAAATTTTTCCAGCACGCGCTCACGAGCTCGCTGTCCCATCCGAGCTCGAGCCTTATTATCCTTCAACAGACTGACGATAGCCGTCTGCAAGGCCTCACTGTCGCGGGGCGGAACAATGATTCCACATTCGCCGTGCGTGACGTATTCCTTCGTGCCACCGCCTGAAGTGCCGACCACCGGACGACCACATGCCATCGCTTCCAGGCATGTATATGGCGAGTTGTCGTAAACCGACGGCACGACGCATATATCGGCCGATCGATAATACGAGGGCAATTCCGTGAGGGGGATGCGCGATATGAACTTCACTTTGCCGATCACACGCCGGCGAGCAAGGAAATCGCGCAACTCATTGAGCACCGAGCGCTGACCCCCCTCTGCGTTTATTGTGTCGGCACCGATGATCACGAATTCGCAATCGGGATATGCTTCGAGAATGCCCGGTATGGCTTGCACCAGGTATGTGATTCCTTTGCGCTCTTCGAGCCTACCCACAAATAGGACGCGCAAGTTGGACGTCTCTTCCAGGGCGCGCGGTCCCTCGGGAGTGAACGCGGCCGGGTCTATGGGATTACGAATGAGCTGAATTTGCTCGCGTGGGAAATTGAGATCTTCAGAGACGAAGTCTGCCAGATCTTCGCTGGGCGAGGTTATCGCATCAGCCGAGAGCATAGCGACACGCTCAAGCATTGCCACGAACTGGTGGTCGAACTTTGCCGTCACGTTGTGCAGTTGTTCGGCCATAAACTTCGAATGCGGGGTATACAGCCGAATTACCAGCGGTGCTGCCTTGGTGATCGCGGGATAAAGTCCCTCCGCCAACAACTCGGGAGTATCAACGATGTCGAAAGGATTTTGTTGGTGCAGCTCAATGAATTTTTGCCAGAGCGCGCTGGAGGTCTTCAGTACATACCTGCTGTACGGCATGCACATCGCCACCGCACCTAAATCGCCGGGCACCACATACGGCGCCACACGATGCACGCGCACGCCTTCATCATCCACCGTCTTCGGCGGCCCCTCGGCCAATGACACCACATGCACCTCATGTCCGAGCTCATGCAGTCCGTGCGCCAGGTGACGCGTGAAGGTGGCAATGCCGCCCCAACCGGTGTCTGGCGGGTATTCCCGAGATATGAGGCAAATTCGCATCGTTATCCGTAGTGGCAGGATCTTTATCCGTAGCGGCGTGATCTTTATCCGTAGCGGCGGGCGGGAGCCCGCTTAGTCGGACCATTGTAATGGGACTACTTGCTATCTATTTGAAACGCCTCTCACGTGCGAATGGACGCCTGGTTGAAGACCGTGAGATGGATGCCATGAAGTAAACGGATTATTCATGTATGATCGGTCAGCGACATGGTGAAAAGAGTTTTACTTACCGTCCACAAATTTTTCCCGGGGCACCGCGCCGGGACTGAGGTTTTGACGCTTAAAGTCGGTCAGGAATTGCAGCGTCGCGGCTGCGAAGTTCTCGTGGTCACAGCCGATCCGCCGGACACCGACGCGCGCCACGCTTCCGGCGACGACATCGAAGAATTTGTCTATGAAGGGCTGCCGGTAAAGGTGTTTCGCGAGCCGCTGCGTCTGCGCGGTTATACATTCGAGCACGAGTATCTGCATCCGGCAATGGCTGCCGAATTCGCCAATGTCGTTGATGCGTTTTGCCCGGACATTGTCCACATATTCCACGCCCAAAATCTTTCGGCAAGTATCATCGATTGCGCGCGGCAGCGCGATATTCCTGTCGTTTGCTCCACCACCGATTTCTGGTTTGTCTGCCCGATCGTGCAGTTGAAACTGCCCGATGGTTCGGTGTGTCGGGGTCCGAGCCGGGGCGCGAAAAATTGTCTGTCTTGCTATACACCGCGGCTGTTCCCGCCGCAAGTTGAGTTTGAGCAAGCGCTTGCTGCCAAATATCCGCCGCTTAGCGCGATGCTCGGTGCCATGCCGTCTGCCGTTCGCTCGGCAGCCAACGATGCACTATTCGAGATCTACAAATCCCGCAAAAGACCTGATGCCGAGCGCGCCACCATTAATAGGCCGGCTGCGCTTCGTGAGGTGGCTAACCGCACCCAGGCGATCATGGTGCCCACCTTGCTCATGCGCGATATCTTCGTTGAAAACGGCATTGACAGCGGGATTATCCATAAGGTTCCATTCGGAATTGATACTGCACCGTTGGTTGCATTTCAGGAAAAAACGCCGAGTGCAACGTTGCGCATTGGATTTATCGGAACACTTTTCGAGCACAAAGGTGTGGATCTTTTGATTGAAGCGTTTCAGCAACTCCGGCAAGATGCGGATGCCGTGCTGCGCATTTACGGTGATCTCAACCAGTTTTCGCAGTACGGTGCGCGCCTGAAGCAGCTTGCTGAGCGTCCGTTCCCGAATTCTAACAAGATCAGTTTCTGCGGGACATTTCCAAATAGCGAGCTGGGTTCCGTTCTGCAAAATCTGGATGTTTTGGTCGTGCCGTCTCGCTGGTATGAAAACACGCCGCTCGTCATGCAATCCGCACTGGCCACGCGCACCCCGCTTGTGGTCACGGATCTCGGTGGCATGTCCGAAATTGTGCAGCATGGATACAACGGTCTGCTGTTCAAACTGAATGATGCGCATTCGTTGTGCGAGCAGCTCGGACGACTTGCTGCAGATCGCCAATTTTTGCGGCAACTGCGCGATAACATACCGCCGGAACGAACAGTGGCGCAGATGGTAGATGATATTCAATCTATTTATCGGTCGGTTGCTCAGCCGTCCGAGCATGTTAGGATGACATCCCTGGCGGCCAAGTAGTGGAGACGCATGAGAGCGCTGGTAATTGGCGGTAACGGTTTTATCGGCACGCATCTTGTCGATGCGTTGCTCGCATCCGGGCATGCGGTGACGGTGTTCGACCGCTACCCGAGCCGCTACCGCGAGAAGCTCGCCGACGTGACATATATTGCCGGTGATTTCGCAAATCACGGCGAAGTCGAGTCTGCGGTTCAAGGTATCGACTGGGTTTTTCACCTGGCGTACACCACGTTGCCGGAGACGTCGAATGATGATCCCGTTTATGACGTGCGCTCCAATGTCATAGATACGTTGCAACTGCTGCAATCTTGTCGCCAACATCATGTACGCAAATTTGTATTCGTCTCTTCCGGCGGCACCGTCTACGGCATTCCGCAGGAAACACCGATTAAAGAAACGCATTCCACCGAGCCGATGTGTTCGTACGGTATAAGCAAATTAACAATTGAAAAGTATTTGAACTTGTTCCACAAACTGTGGGGACTGGATTACGTGGTGGCACGATTGTCCAATCCCTACGGTGAGTATCAAAATCCTTTCGCGAAGCAGGGCGCCATCGGCGTTTTTCTTGGCAATGTCGTGCAGCATCAGCCGATTACCATCTGGGGCGACGGCGAAGTTGTGCGAGACTACGTATATATAAAGGATGCGGTTAAGGCACTGGTGCTGGCGGCTGAGTACGATGCCGGCCGTGATGAGCCGCGCATCTTCAATGTTGGCTATGGGCAGGGCCACTCGCTGAATCAAATCGTCGCCGAAATCAAAAAAGTGGCGGATCTGCCTGTTGAAGTTCGCTACACGCCCGCACGCCCGGTTGACGTACCCGTGAACGTTTTGGATGTTTCACGCGCTGCTCGCCATCTCGAATGGCAGCCACAGGTGACGCTTGCGGAGGGACTGAAACATTCCTGGTCCTGGATAAAAACGCTGCACGCCGCCACTGAGCGCCTTCCCGAGCGATCAGTTTAGTTTTTGCCTCTCTCTCACTCTCTCTCTGAGCCAATGCTAATGTAATGGCGGGCGTAAGCCCGCTGACCTTAGCGTCCTTTAACCACGTGCTGCCCACCTAAAAATTGTCATGTTGACCAGGACGGCGACCACCTAGGACAATGACCGCTTGTTGAGAGATAGGAATCCACCGGGGACACGATGGCGGTAGACCTTTCCGTTGTAGTTGCGGTTTACAACGAACATCCGCGCAACCTTGATCATTTGCTGGATCGTTTGCAGGCGGCTCTGGCGCCGACGGCGCTCGCCTATGAGGTCGTCTTCGTCAACGATGGCAGCCGGCAGCCGACCAGCGAGGCGCTGATTCGTCTCGCCAATGAGTACGATTACGTGAAACTGTTGGTGCTCTCGCGCAACTTCGGCCAGCAAGCGGCGATTTCAGCGGGCATTGAACATGCCGACGGCGATGCGATCGTCAATATTGATTCCGACTGCCAAGACCCTCCGGAGCTGATACCGGATATGGTGCGGCTTTGGAAGGAAGGGTATGACGTTGTCTACGCCCAACGCTCTGCTCGCAAAGACAAATTCGGCAAGAAATTTTGCGCCTTCCTGTTCTACCGAGTTTTGGGCGCCGTCTCTTCAGTCAAAATTCCCTGGGATACCGGTGATTTCCGTCTGATGGATCGCCGCGTTCTCGACGCACTTTTGTCCATGCCTGAAAAGTCGAGATTCTTGCGCGGACAAATCCCGTGGTTAGGCTTTAAACAAGTCGGTATTCCGATTGAGCGCGGTGCCCGCGAAATTGGCGAGAGCACGTATACGCTGCGTAAACTGATCAATCTGGCGATGGATGGATTGCTGGGATTCAGCGTTGCGCCGTTGTACTTGGTGCCCATGTTCGGCGGTGCCATGCTGGCGGTGGGAACCGTCGCACTCGTTATCGCCGTGCTCGCCGTCACTGCGTTTAAAATTCACGTGTCGACGCCGATATGGGTCGGCTCTATGCTCGCGATGTTCGCTGGAATCCAAACCATCTTGTTTGGTATTGTCGCCGTCTATCTTTCCAAGGTTCTCGACGAAGTACGCGCCAGACCCACGTATATTGTGCAGGATCGCATTGGACTGCCGTTTGCCCGCTCGTCGGAGCGAGAACGCGGGCTTGCGCCCGCCGCTACCATACGGGTGAAATAGCGGGCTTGCGCCCGTCGCTACAGAGAAACGCAGGCTGGAAGCCTGCGCTCCCAGTGTGAGGACATGACCGCGGTCATGGACACTTGTGACTTTTGGACAATAGATCGTGGCTGGCGGTAGATGCGCCGGCGCCGGCTCGGGTCTACCATCTTGATGTTACCCCGAGGGTCGTCGCGTTATGAGAACTTCACTCAATGCTCTGTTTGTGGCTGGACTGGTGATGCTCGCAAGCGCGGATCCCGCGCCCGCCAATGCCAACCCGCTTCAATCGCAAATCGAGTCGTTGCGCGCGCCCAACCATTATTGGCATCGCATCACCTGGAAGAAGTCTCTAACGGAGGGATTGATCGAAGCCCGTCGCAGCAACAAACCGATTTTCTTGTGGGCGTTTATCGACAATCCTGATGAGGAGCGCTGTTGAGTGTTTGCCGGCGCGGTCCGTGAGACCGTACTTTCAGATCCAAATGTGATCAATCGGCTAAAAAGCCAATTCGTTCCGGTGGCAATTCGAGCAGCTGATTTGAACTTCCCTGGCATCGATGGGGAAGGACAATTAATCCGCACCATAGCGCCATCCAAGCTGGCGCAGCAAGGGCTATGTGTCCTTAACTCGTCAGGACAGGCTCTCAGCTGGGTGGTCACCTTCCGGGATGGCAAAAGTGTTGAATCGTTTCTGGATCGTTCGCTCGAACTGTTTAGGGCGAATCCGAATGGCAATCAGCCGTGGAGAACGGAACGGTACATGCAATTTCCTGAAGGCAGGACGGCCGATGGCCTAGTTGAACCGCGGTACGAGCAGTGTTCTTCCATATTACTTAAGGCCAATGGGAGCGTCGTTCCACCACCGAGTTCGGGAATGCTCGTACGTCTGACTGGTCGCGCGCTCGATCAGCACGGCAGGTTGCTTGCAGATACCTTGCAGCAAGAGCACTACGTCGAGCACAAGGTCGAGTTGCCGTCATACATGCAGCAGCAGTTGATCAACGCCGTTAAGGCGAATGGCGATAATCGCTTTCCGCTTCCAACGCTGCTGGCGAATTGGATCATTGAGCAGGCGTACCTTGGACAGCTCGACATGCAGCCGTTGCGCGAGGGCCCTCATAGCGGCTATAACCAAGTGCCGGTATGCACCTTATACGCTCAGCGAAACGGCGCAAATGGGATTGACATTGGCGGCGAAACTGAAGTGTCCGTCTCGTGCCCCGTCAGACCAGAAGATGGTGCCAACTATTCGAATCACATCAAGTTGCACTGGCAGGGATTCGTCGAATTCGATGACACAACAATTCACAAAATGCTCTTGCTTGGCCGCGGTGTTGAGCAAGCTCATTGGGAATCCTTTGCCGCTTCTCTGTCGAAGCACGGTGGTGTCTGTCCTTCTCGAGATACGCTCGTGCAGTTTTTACCTTCTGGTCATCCCTTCAGCATTGATTGCCCGGTAGTCTTCGGTTTCGAAGGGCTCGCCGCAAACAGTCACCTCAGCATTGTGCCATCCAACAAGGAGTCGAATCGTGAATAAAAAGTTTCCCGTCTTTCTGGCTCTCGCCGTTTCTTTGCTCGGCACCACTTGCGGTGGCAGCCTGGCCCAGCAGCCCGTGTCGTTGCCGTTCGGTGCTGCCAGCCATGCGCCGTGGGTGCTGGTGAACCCGAAGATGCACGACCGGGCTCCCAGCATGGTCGCAGGAAAAAACCATGCTTATGGTGATGCTCGAAGATGTGGACAAAGCTAAATTTCATTCGCCTGTTCCAATCGAAGCAAACAATTGGACTGACGTTTCGCTTGCGCCAGGCGACTTTCAGCCCAATGACGATTCGCCTGTGAAAAAGCCTTGTCTCGATCCTAATCTTGTTTCGTCGCCGTTTTTGCTTGTCGATGTTGGGTTTATGATGGGAAAAACGAATCCCAACGTGATTAGGATTTCTGGATTTCGGCTCGAGCACGGGAAGTCGCAGGCCGAAAACACGAAAAGTCTTGCTGTGCCGCCGGTGATTGACGGAACGACAGTCAGTGTTACGGAGAGCGGCACCATCAATCATCCAATATCTATCCGCAACGGCGGCAAGCTAATCGTCAAGTCACAATCACTACATCTAGCCGGCAATATAGATGTCTCAAATGGTGCTTTCGAAATGCACGGCGGTTCTCTAGCGATCGACAATAAGTTTTCTCATCAGGTGTCACTGCGCTTTACACAATCGAGCTTTGTATTGGATGGATGCGATTTTGCTTCGCCCTTCATGAGCAGCCTTGATGTTACCGGTTCCCGCTTGAGCTTCCATAAATGCGCATTTCATGGCAATGGATTTACTTGCAATTCTACAGACTCGACAATTGCTCTCGATGACGTCTCTACGCCCGGAGAATTTGTCGTCAAACCTAACGATCATTTCAAAGTAAGTCGTTGTAGAGGTGTCCTTTTGTGGTTGCTGTTCGGAGAAGGCCAAAAGGCAGATATGGCTCTGCCAAAAACGGAGCGCGGCATAGAGCACTATTCGCCACCGCCCGCGACGAAGTTGAGCCTATCCATAGATAACAGCACCATCATGTGGGCAATGATTACGACGCCTGGCGCTGATGTGAACATTCGCGATAGCTGGATTCGCGCTGTCGGGATGGCATTTCCCTTTCCCAAAGCAGAGAAGCTGGCCAACATTGAGGACAAGGTCTCGGGTACAAAAAGAAACCTGGAACTGTCAGATCGCGTATGCAGGAGGACGGTTGCCAGCCCGTCAAGCCTGCCTGGGAAACGGTGGCGTGGACCTTTGGGATGACGAAAGAAGAATATCAACCTACGGCTCAGTCGTGATCTGGGAAGAAATGTCACCAGATTGTTGGCACTACGCTCGCCAATAAGTTGCTATCGCAGGTGACCAACGGCAGTCCCAAGTGGATTGCTGTTGCGCCTATGATCCGGTCCGGCATGTCTGGCACTAGTGCTCGCGGAACTTTGGACAACTCCTGCGTAACTGCAAGATCCAATGGATGTCAGATCCAATTGGATACCGGATCCTTGATACTATTAAGAAGCCGGTCTGCCGCGATCTGGTTCAGCTTGCCTTTCTCAACTAAGTAGATAACTTCTACCAGCCCACAAGTTATCACTGTGACCGAACACCCTCATGGGTGTTTTGCCGTCCCGAGTTGTCCAATTTTGGCGGCGGTCCTTATTGGATCAAACGACTTACAGTGAATTTGGCAGAGCGCGCTTCGAACAGAGTCGGCTGACCAACTTGCGCGGGCAAGGCACGACTGACGTTGCGCTGTGTCTCAGGGCGTTCATTTTTCTGGTTTGAACTTGATATTGGCCAGCATTTGCTGGGCTTCCTCGGACCAATGATCCTTCCCGAAATTTGCTCCCTCGTAGCCGACCTCCTGAATGAGTCTCTTCTTGGTATCAGCCACCAAATACAGTGCATGTCCGAAGGTTTTTGCACCATGCCGGCTGTATAGTATGTTCAAGACTTTTCTCCCGCCGCGTTCTGTTACGTCGGCTTGGATGTCGAATGTCTTATCAGTAGCCTTGGAACCGAGGATGTCCTTCAACGGTTGCAGCTGCGGTTGTCCCAATATTTGCGCAGTATTACCATTCACGAGTTTCGTAAACGCATCAAAAGCAGCCGGAGAACAGGGCTTGTGTTGGTCTATGTACCAAACCGGTTGGACTGCCGAGTCGGGCTTCGCGAAAATTACGCGCTGCC
Source organism: Candidatus Obscuribacterales bacterium (assembly GCA_036703785.1). Taxonomy (GTDB): domain Bacteria; phylum Cyanobacteriota; class Vampirovibrionia; order Obscuribacterales; family Obscuribacteraceae; genus JADYXS01. The sequence goes on along the minus strand of DATNQY010000366.1, from coordinate 19,359 downwards.
CAGGCGTGAGCTTGTGTAAGCCTAACTGTTGCTCATACGTCTGCGTGCTGTCCCAGTCTTCTGGCTCCGGCAAAGCCCTGATCGTGCCGAGATCTACGAAGGCGTAGGATGCCTCGTGCCGCGCAGCCATTAGTTTTTGATCGGCTTTGGCTATCACGGCTGGTTTTTCAGGCGGCAAGTAATCCATCTTCGTCCTTCATCAATCATTCTGCAGAGCGTTGAAATAATGTTTTCTCGCATCTAACGGGAGTGTAATCAAGTATTCGGCTAATGCCGTCGTCGCGTGAATGCAGGTCATTTTCCTCACCGAATCTTGCTCTTCCATAGCTTGCTTCTTCTGAAATGCGATCGAGTGCGCCGCACCGGCAACCAGTCTACCGAATTCCTCGCTCGAACAAACCTTGTCTGTGTCAATTCGTTTCAGCAAGCAGACCTTTTCGGTCGGAGCTACGGTGTTGACAATGGTTCGAAGCGTATCAAACCATTTCTCACGGTCAGCCCCGATCAGCTTTCGTTCGTTCCCTGTACAGCGTGTCACGGTATCCGCTGCCTCTTTGGCATAGTTACCTGATCTCTCGCCTTGAAGGCGGACAGCCGTCAGTTCGTCGTAGGCCGATTGCTTTCCTTTTTCTCGTGCCGCTTCGGCATTGATACTTGCATCATTCAGTGCTATTTCGCTGCCCGCCATACACAGGTACCCATCATGAAGATCGACAGAAGCGTCGAGGTGGTCATCTTCTTTTCGCCATTCATTATCCATTGACACACGGGGCTGGTGGCCGCTCTTATAGTCGAAGATGTTGATAACGTGCCCGCCGCCGTCACCGTAAGCCCCGCATCCAGTATCCGTGTTGAGTGGCTCAACCGTTGTATCGACATGTGCAATTGCCGGCAGCAAATGCTTCTTCTTTAACGTTTCAAGAATTACTGGTAGATGTGGCTCGTCGATTATATTGGCTGCGTGCACGTGTTGCCGTTTCTCGCCTGGCAAATATAGAGAGTGCGGTCCCATTGCCAGTACCGCAAAGGGCTCATGATGGCCAACGATTGCATCGCTGATAAAAGCGATTTGATCGGCAGCAAAGTAAGGACTGTCTATGGGCTTCTTGGTCAACGGATCGAGCACTGACTTTGCTGTTCCACTCGAATAGTCAGTGATTCTTTCTTCAATGATCTCCTTGCTGTGAGCCGTGTGTAGCCGTTGTTCATAGTGCATGCCAGGTTTCACAGCGCTGTACCAGATATTTGCGGCTGCCAGATTGAACAATTGGGTCGCATACTCCCGCTTCCCTTCCTGTGGGCGACTTTTCAGGGCCTCTTTGTCCGGAACCATGCTCGGCGCATCGAGGGCTACGGCGATGCCGCCTTTCGTTTTGTAGTTGCCGGTGGTGGCGATATCTGCCACGAGCCGGGCGGCCTGTGCAGGGTGCAGACTGTATGTTCTCACCTCGACCGCCGTTACGTTACAAGTGTTGTGATTACCCTGGCTGATGACTGTGGGATCGCTGCAGTTGCGAATGACCTCGCGAGCGACTTGTTTGCGTAATTCTGGTGTTAGTGGCTCGTTTCCTCTGGCTGGCAATATTCTGCCAATTTCTTTGTACGTCTCGGCGACTGCTTCCTTCGGAATTGCATTCGCCCATGCGCGCGTCTCGAATTGCTGAAGTTGATCGCGAAAGATTGGTCGACTGTCTTTGTCGAACGAATGGTCGAGTAAATCAATTAGGACTGCCTTTTCAGTCGCAAGCCCTCTGTTGCTGTAATGCTCTCTTACCGGGCTGATGTTCTTTAGTTGCTTGTCCAGTATTTCCAAATCGTGCATGCCACGATCCAGCACATACTTCGGAACTTTCCCTGCACCGAGTTGCCCAAGCAGTTTCTTGCCGACGTCGGTGAGTTCGCCGTTCCAGGTTACGAAAGGATTGGCACGAGCCTCGGGGTTGTGTTTGCCCGTGTCCGGCATCGATCGCCAGACTTCGGCACTGGGCTGGCTCCCAGATTGTGGCAGCTGGCTCTCGCGTATTTCTGTGACAGTGATTCGGTCTGACATCGCCAATACCTCGAAGAGAAACGCAGCGCCAAGACCAGGCTTGTCGTTCTGCGGGAATGTTTGCGAACACCGGGCACAATCTATAACCTGTTGTTGGCAAATAGTTGGCAAGTTTTTGGCAACTGAGGGTCAACCCGCGTCGGACGGCCGATTTGCCCAAACAGCCGGCACTGTATGGGTAAGTTCTTCAAGCTTTCGTCATAGATTTGCTTGAGCTGCTCAGCCGGGGCAGAATGCCCGCCTGAAAATCCTCTGGCGATGACTCGCTGCAAACAACTATCAAAGTCTCCGGCAGTCACATACATCATCTCAATTTGAAATCCAGCTTTCTTGGCGAGTTGTGCTTGCCGGAAGGTGATGTCGGTCCGCAAGGTTGTTTCGATCGCGAACGACTTTTGTGCCTTGATGTGATCGGCAACGAAGTCTTCGAATTCTTTGCCGACATGAGCACGAATGTCGAGAGATATGTTCTCGTATGAACCGCCATTGAGGGCGGCGGCTCGATCGTCGGCGTTAAAACCATCCAGTCCGAAACCGTTGACCGGAAAAAATGTGGACTTGCCGCTGCCGGGTGGTCCGGCAACAACCAACATTTTTGGATGCATTAACCGCCTACGTCACGTTTCGACCCGGGCTCCATATCAGGCGGCAGTCCTGACTTAAGCAGATTGCCGTTTTTATCCATAATGCCTTGGTTTTGCAACTTCTCGAATGCACGCTTGGCCCGTTTTCCTGCTTTGAGTTCTTCTTGCTTATAGAGGGCAGCTCGTTCGGAGGGATTGTCTAAATCGACGTTCGCCCAGGTGAGTGGGGGCTCCCTGCTATCTAGTTCCAGCCGAAGCTCAAGCTGATCTTCAGGCGAAAGCTCGTCGACTAGTTTCAACACTTGGGCAAGACTCGGCTTCTTTTTGGGTTCGGACATGGCTCCCTCCGATATATTCCAGTCTAACCCGGAACACTCCGGCTGGATCAGAAAATTGTCTCACAGCCGCTTGGCTTCATATGAGCCCGCTCGGGTACTGTCTTGCGGTTACGCAACAGCCCGACAACTCTTGGGCTATGCCTCGAATCGAAGTGCTGTTGATGCTTTGGTTGGCGGCGGGGCTCGCTGGCAGATGCTTTCAGGCAGGCGCCACAGGCGAGGGCGCATGGGCAGCGGTGGCCAGTGGTTTTGCGGCGTAAGCGCTCGTCTGCGTGCCTGGCGGCCAGCCGAGCATGCGCCAGCCCGCCAGCAACGCATCAGGTAGTGCCGGCGCGCAAATCGATGGCAAGTTGTCGCAAGCGGGATGCGAGTTATTTGGCTCGCGATCTTTTCTGCCTTACTTTGCCGGATGCCCGCTTCCCGGACTTGCTGCTGTTTCGCTTTGGGTTCTCAGTCTTTTGGACCGGCACAACGTCAGTCTGACCACCTCACACGAGCAAAGTCGTAAAACGAAAGCTAGGCTTGGTCAGCATAGTGTGCACTGTATTTGGTGCCTGCACCAACTGGATTGTCTCTGGCGTCGGGACTGTCCTCCGTTAGTTTGCGGTGGCGGTGTGTGTGTCCGGTCGTACCCGTGTCTAGAATTTTGACGCGGGCTGTGATTTCCTAAAGACGCGACTTTTAGGAATTTCGTAGTTGCCTTTGAGCTTGAGCCCACCGATCGGGAAGCAATTGATCCAGCTCGCTGGTCTTCATGGTATTGATCCTCGCAAATACATCGCTCAGGTAGGTAACCGGATTGATGTTATGGCGTCTGCACGTCGCGATAAACGAGAGGTGGATAGCCCTTGCACGTCCGCCTGCGTCGGATCCGACAAAAAGAAAATTCTTTCTCGCCAAAACGAACGCCTTGATGGCTCTTTCGGCCGCATTGTTGTGTGTGCCCTGGCAAGGTGCACGGGTTCCGTGGGTACCAAGTCCCACCCGGCGACTCTCGCTCCAGCCGGAAGCTCCCAGGGCGAGTCAGGAGGTGACAAATGACTTGAAGCACTCTGGGAAAATCGCCCTGTAAAGGGGTGAAGCGGGCTATGCGGGCCGCAGCGCGAGCGAACACCGAACAGGCCTCGAAACGATCCAATGTGGAAGCCGACTCGCCACAATAACGAGGAAGGTCGATGCCGACGAGGAAACGAGCGACAAGCCTCGTCGGTTCCACCGGGGTAGTGGTGGCAGCACGCATAGCAGAGAACCTGTGCGCAACAGGGGAAGTCTGCACCGGCGGCGGTGGCTGGCAGCCATCGCCAACGACGCGCCCGTAAGGGATGGCGGCGGCTGGCGCAGATGACGGATGGGATCGTAGTACTGATGAAACCGGGTAACGCTGGTGGAGGGAAGGGTCCCTGACCTACATGAGGTGAGGAAAGTGATAAGAACTCGGGGATTGGCTGAAAGCCTACCAACGCCGCAAGAAACAGTTCGGAAGTTACAGAACTCGCTGCAAGCGAAAGCTAAGGCTGAACCGGCGTTTCGCTTCTACAGCCTCTGGGACAAGGTCTGCCGATTGGATGTATTGCAGGAGGCTTATTGCCGATGCGAGCGAAACGCTGGCGCGGCTGGAGTCGACGGCGATACATTCGAAGCAATTGAATCCCGAGGTTTGGCGACATGGCTGGTAGAGCTGAGGGAAGAGTTGTGCGCCGGTAAATACCGACCGCAACCTCTTCTTCGTGTATGGATACCGAAGAGCAATGGGGGACAGCGCCCGCTATCGATTTCGACGATTCGAGATCGGGTCGTCGAGACGGCGATGCTGCTGGTGCTAAACCCAATCTTTGAGGAGGACTTGCTACCTAACCAGTACGGGTTCCGCCCCAAAGTAGACGCGAAGATGGCTGTACGCCGAGCGTTCTGGCACATTAGCCAAAACGGAAGACGGGAAGTGGTAGACGCGGACTTAAGCGATTACTTTTCCACGATTCCGCATGGGAAGCTGATGCGCTGTATCGCGCGCCGAGTTGCAGATGGAGCGATTCTATCTGCGATCAAGGCGTGGCTGACTGCTCCGGTTGTGGAGAAAACGCAACACGGCTGTCAGCAGACTACGGAAGCCCGCGACAGTAATAGAGGAACAGCCCAAGGGTCGCCAATTTCGCCCTTGATGGCGAACCTTTATTTCCGTCGGTTCCTGCTCGCGTGGGAACAACATGGGCACCGAGATCGATACAGAGCCTTCGTGGTCAATTATGCCGATGATCTCGTCATTTGCTGCAAGCCAGGAAACGGAATTGCAGCAATGGCGGCGATGAGGCATTTGATGCAACGGCTCGGACTCACGGTGAATGAGACGAAGACGCGACTGGTAACCATCCCGGATGGGGCGATCACGTTCCTCGGGTATGAAATCGGACGCTTCTACGGAAAAGGCGGGGTGCCCTATTTGGGTACGCGCCCATCTCGGAAAGCAATCAAGCGCGCGCTCAAGAAGGTCCACGACGAGACGTCGAGCCGGTGGAATTACACCAGTCCAGAAGAACGAGTTGGCGAGATCAATCCGTTCCTACGTGGCTGGGCAGGATACTTTGACCAAGGACCTGTGACCAGGACATACAACCTGATCAGGAAATACACCGAACGGCGGATAAGGCGATGGTTGATGCGCAGAAGCAAGCAGAGAGGCACCGGGTACCGCCAATACCCGGACGAGTATCTCTACGAGAAACTTGGTCTCTTCAAGCTGCCGCGAACGCGTGCCGACCTGCCGAGAGCGAAGGCTTGATAATGCAGGTGAAAGCCGGATGCGCGAAATGTGCATGTCCGGTTTGACGAGCAGCGACCGGAGGCGGAGCAATGGAATGGATTGAGACACCGGCAAGCAGGCGAAAGCCGCCGGCAAACAGACACTCCCCAAACCTACCGCCACCGCGCCGGTCGTTGACTCTACCTATGTCGAGATCCGGATTGCCGAGAAAGCGATTCAGCGCGATCCAGTGCTTGAGAGTGTAGTTGACCCCCTCCATGAGCGGATGGGTGGGATGCAGCATATCTTTGAGCTCGTTGAGCTTCCTGCGCAGCTTCTTAGTCCAAGGCTTGGATTTCTTGCGCCGGACCGCCAGTCGATGTAGAGTTCGTCGAAGCCGCCTGCGGCATCCGCCTGGACGATGCCGGAAAAGCTGTGGAGAAACTCTTTGTTTCTGGCGAAGGAAAGATCGGGCGAGAAGTCGAAAACGACTGCCGGGTGCCGAGCGTCGCCGCGATAAACGGTCATCTTGCCCTTGCGCATAGTGCCTCGGGCTTTCCGGTTCTGGATCTTCACCGGACAGTCGTCAGTCTCGATTATGTCGGAGTCGAGAGCTTGTCTCTTCAGGCGTTCCCAGAGCGGTTCAATGGTAAGCGAGCTAGCGAGGAACCAATCGCAGAGCGTCGAGCGAGGGATGGTGGCATCTTCGCGTTTGAAGATTCTCGACTGGCGATTGTGCGGATGTCTGCTTCATCGCGGGACAATCCAAAAGCGACATTTTCCGTTACGACAACTTTCATGCGGACAAGCCACACGCTGGACATGCAAGCGAGCACCATGTTCACCGATTTGATCCGGCGGGACGCGAGGTTTTGGGTTCCCCATTCCACCTCACTGACGAAGACAGACCGCTAATGTCGGAAATCATTCGAGAAGCATATGCACATTCCAAGGCATAAAGATCAGCCGGGAAAGTATAAGAAAGCGAAGCGGCGCAAGAAACGAAAGCGCGCAATGTTAACTAGCTCTGGCGATTTCGATCACTGGTGGACTTTCGCTTCATTTTCACGACCTTACCATCGCTCTTTATTAGTTTGGACGGATCAACGAGCACCGCCTGTGCATTCGCCAGAGCCTCCCTGACAGGATCTTGCGTGAGGCGGCATAGATGGCTGTCGCTTGGGTCGAGCGATGTCCGAGCACCTTGCCGATGATTGTCGGGCTGATACCTTCGATAGCCATGTAGCTGCCGGCGGCTCTTCGCAAATCATGGATGCGGAGATCCTTGATTCCGGCTCTTTCCAAAATTCGCTTCCAAGCCTTTTTCGAAGAGACGAGATGCCCTCTGACGCCGGTCTTCCGTCCGGCTCGATCAGAAGGCAACACCCATCGCTCATGCGCTGCTCCATCCGATTTCCGGCGCCGCAAGATTTCCAACCGATTCGGCGTCAATGGCAAAGTTTGCGAATCGCCGTTTTTCGTGATTGGAATTCGCCAGGTCATCAGCTCGAAATCGATCTGGCTCTCCATTCCATGGCGAGCACGTTAGCTCGTCTGGCACCGGTGAACAAGCACATCCAGAAGAAATCACGAATCGTCTCGTTCGGCTCCTCATTCAATGCTTTTGCGAATCGAGCGAATTCATCGCCGGGCAGTATGAATCTTTCTCTCGCTTTAGTCTTAAACGTGTCATCGCCTATGCAAGGGTTCTCACCGTCGATGATGTTTTTACGAAGCGCCCAGAAAAACACCGCGCGCATCGTGGCGAAATTTCGATTTGCGGTGTATTTTCTGAATTCGTCTGCTAGGTCATTCACCCAGTTCTGAACTTTCTGTCTTGTTATGGAAGTTACCGGACAATAATGCCAACGCTTGAAGTAACCCGCTGTGATTGTAAATCGCACTTTGCCACGTGGTTGGTGTCCGCGTCTTAGCATAATCGTTCAGATAACGCTCTTTGCCTTTGCGTACACAGCCGGCTCGGAGGCAGCAGTGATTTGCCGATGCTGCATTGATTGGTCTGCGCCGCTGCTGCCAAATTGGCACGAAGAGGATCGCCCGCCGCCCGCCGCCCGCCGCCGCCCGCCAGCGGACAGCCACAGGCGCCTGCCGTTAAATCACGTTGCGCTCTAAAGGATTTGACGGCCGGGTTTCGCTTACCGGGGGTAGCTGTCTCTATCACAAGAACTTTGCCGCCAAGATCTAGGATATTAATTTTCTGCAGGCGTTCCCAGCTTTGACTTTCCGCTTCGCGTTTTAATGCGGTCGCCGGGTGATCACCATTTCTCAGCTTATAGATCAACTGCTACCACTTCCGTTACTGGATGCCATCCATTTCTCAATGATACGTTTAAAATCGGCTAGCAAAGCTGGTTTCTGCAAGAAGTCATCCATACCCGCCAGGATGCATCTAGCCCTGTCCGAATGCGCGGTTAGCGCCACGATAGGAACTCGCTTGCAACCTTCTTGCAACTCCTTCTCTCGTATGCGCATGGTGGCATTTATGCCATCGATACCGGGTAAACCGATGTCCATGAAGATGAGACCAATTTCTGTACGGTCATAATCTACGGCTTCTTCTCCCGTGCCGACGGTGGCACTCTCCATTCCCAGTCGAGCGAGCTGCTTGAACGTCATCAGCCGAACGACCGGATCGTCTTCCACAATCAAGATTTTGAGCTTCTTGCTCATTTTGTGGATTGTCCATGAGAAAAAGGGATTTCGAACCAGAATGTTGACCCCTTGCCGGGTTCGCTTGTGACACCGACCACCCCGCCCATCATCTCGACCAGCGATTTCGATATGCTCAAGCCGAGCCCCGTGCCACCATAGACGCGAGTTGTTGAATCTTGCGCTTGTGCAAATGGCTCGAACAACCGCTGTTGTTCTTCCGGCTTGATCCCAATACCCGTGTCAGTGACCGTAAAGCGAATCACGGTTTTTTCCGCGACTCGCTCTTTAAGAGTCGCGCTGACGTTCACCTCACCGCAGTCGGTAAATTTCACTGCATTGAATGCGAGATTCAGAAGGATTTGCCTCAGGCGAAGCTCATCGCCGCACAGCAGTTCAGGAATGTTGGTATCGCAACTGCCAATTACATCCAAATGTTTTTTTTGCGCTTCCGGCAGGATTAGTTGGCGAATATCGCCAAGCACAGGACGAATGGCAAACGGTGTGTGTTCTAGGCTAAGCTTGCCTGCCTCCATGCGAGCTGCGTCCAGCAGATCGTTGAGAATTTGAAGAAGTCTTTTCGAAGATTGAAAAATGGTTTGGACGGTAGCATTATTTTCAGCGCCCAAGTCTTCCAATGTTAGCAGCTCTGTCAGTCCAATGATGCCGGCCATGGGCGTGCGCACTTCATGGCTTACGGTGGAGAGAAAACGCCTGCTGACCTGAAGCGCGGCTAAGGCCTGATCACGCGCCGCTTCGATTTCTCTGTGCTGCCGTCTGAGCCAATAACCACTCACAAACGCAATTAATGGAAAAACAACAGTCGTGGCGATGACAAAAAACAGCGTATCCACAGAGAGCCGGCGCTGAAATCCAGTTATCATTCCTTGAAATGGAAAAATAATTGCAGCCAGCACTATAGGACTGGTAACCCTTCCAGCTATGTCGTTGGAAAGCAAAAGAGCAGCCGGATAAATTTCAGGACGGGCGAGAAACAGAGAAACACCAGCGACGATAAACAGTACGCCCGAAATGAAAGCCAGTTCTGAAAAATCCAGAATCTTATATAAGGCCGGGAAGCCATAACAATAACCCGCGACGCTGAGCACTGATAGCCATACCACTAGGGCTCCGAGAATTTGCGCGATGACAGTTTTTCTAGTGCCGTTAAGCAGAAGGATGGCGACACTCAGCAATATGAACAGGATGCAGGTGTTGGGTCCCATTCGTCCGGGATGACTGGCGCCCGTTGCAACAAGCCAATCTTTGACCAAAAATTGATCCACGCCGAGACTTACTCCGCCAACGTCTTGCAGCAATGTGAGTGCAGCGAACACACCTGCAATAGCGGCGCATGCGCGTTGCAGAATAGGGTTTCGCCGTTGTACGAATAGAGCGATGCCGATCAGCATGAAGCAAACAGCGGTGTTAACCGCCACTACGCCAGCGCCAGACACTGGAGAGACGAGAATGGATAGATGGGCAAACCAGCCACAGAGAATTACGCTGCCCGCGACGAAGACTGTCAGAGCCGAAAATCGAGAGATCAAGAGAGCGTCCACGCGCATGCTTTTTAATCGAGATTGCGAAGAGTGAATGGAGCAGGCATCCTTTAGATTCGGGCACAATCAGGCCGGTATTATATTCCCTTTCACTAGCCATCTACTGGGATCGAGAGCGGCACGGCATCGGCAGTTTGAGCTTTTCACGCTCGCAGCAGTGTCGCAAGGGGGGAGGGGGATGTCATTCGGATGCGGATGTCTTGCACTCAGGGCACGATACCTCTTGATCTCACTTCTTAGCGATTGATCGGCAACGACGTTCTCAATAACTATAGATGCGTGGGTACGCAAGAATACGTGTGCAGCTGTCTAACGGTACCTCTCATCGAAGAGCAACACGTTGGGATTCGAAAACGTGGGAATGTGCAGGATGTCACCGACACTCACGGAGTTCAAATGTCCGTTCTCTTCCTTTATCTTCAGTGTCCTTCGCGAGCCCCACGATTTGTTTTTTTCGAGACTATCGACTTCCAATTTCACTGACTGGACATACTCAAGCCGTTTGTCTTCGGGCAATCTGAGTAGGTGATGCGCAAAGTCTGCTTCGGCCTCGCTGCGTAGCTGTGCGGATTGCCACTGATTCTGTGCTGTCAACGCATTGACAGCATCGTCATGGACTGCCACGGGATCATTGAGACGCGCATCCTTCGGCACATTTGTGTCCTCACTGCTAATGTACTCATATGTAGGACCGAAACGATACTCATACTTGCCTGCTTCAGCCAGTTTGGTGACCTTTTCGTGCTGATCGACGACAATGCGCGCTCCGTCGTCCGGAAGTTGAAACTGCACGCCACCATCCGGCAGCCGCGAAGCAATCACACCCTGACCGATGTCCAAAGATTGAACACCAGGGTTTTCCGGTTCTGTTTTTTGCTTGCCAGCTTCGTTCATGAAAAGATTAACATTCGGAAGTTCATAGCGCTCATGAGGTTTGGCCAGACCTTCTTGCTTCGCAGGGTCAAACGTGTATGCATGATTGGCATCTGAAAAGGCGAGTAGATGTCCCTTGGGGTCGAAGCTTGCTTTCACGCCCTGAAGCTTCAGCCAAAACGTCTGAGACCCGTCCGGTGCGACCTGCTGCTCAACCGTAGGACGTCCAACCGAATCGGTACTTCTGTAGCGCACCAGCGTGCCGTCAGGACGACACGTTTCATCTCGGCCGTTCGAAACACCAACGGCCCAATCTCTGGTTATTTTAGCCAGGCATTGTTCCGATTCCCGCGATGTCCGAGGCTGGTCGTGCCAAGCGCCATCATTCAAGGAAGACATCATGAACTCCTCTGCCTTTGTGTGGGGCAATCCAGGTCTATACGCTCCGAACGATTTTTCGACATGTTAGCTCCCAGTTTCGAGAATAAGCGCGAGCAAAGCCTCGATTGCGCGGTCGCCTTCCGTCAGAATAGCCTCAATTCGGGACAGATTCTGCCCACTATCATTTCCGTATATGGCTTTCGGTTGTAACATCTGGGCCGCGATTCGCCACCTTTGGAGTGGCGCCTGACCCCGCAGGTCCTGTCAAGCGCGGATAATACCTCTTGTTTTCAGCTGCTTGGCGATTACTGGGCACAACAAAATATATGACTATTAAAGCCAAACTCATCGGAGCTTTTGCGGTAAGCGCGATCTCACTTGTTGTGGTCTGTGTGATTTACCAGCAATCATTGGGACGTCTGCTGGAGGCGAGACGCTGGGTTGAACACACCCAAACAGTACTTGAAAGGCTGGAATCAATCTTGTCTCTCTGCAAAGACTTGGAGACGGGTGCGCGTGGATTCAACCTTACGCGACAAGATGTCTTTTTGGAACCATTCACTCGTGCACGCGGCAAACTCGGTCCGATGACTGCGCAACTTCGAACGCTTACGGGTGATAACTCCAACCAGCAAAGGCGTGTTGATCGTTTGGAAGATCTTGAGACCGCCAATATTGCGTTTGGAGAAAAGATTATTCAATTGACGCGCACGCAGGATATCAAAGCGGCAACCGATGTCACCGCTACTCAACAAGGCAAAAAGCTGATGGATGAGCTGCGTGCCTTGGTTGGCGAGATGGAAGATGAGGAAAAGTCGCTGCTTCAAAAGCGCACAGCCGACGCCGATCAATTGTTGACCATTACCTCCATTGCCACTATTTCTGGTGCTTCACTTTCAATCTTATTGACTCTACTTGCTGCCTTTGCGACCATTTCAAGTTTTGGAAAGTCAGTTCGCAGCTTGCAAAATGGACTGGACAAGATAGGCGCGGGCAATCTTGATCACAGGATTACATCCGACTCAAGTGATGAATTTAGTCGGCTTGGCGCCAGCTTCAATGATATGGCAAGTAAATTGATGTTTTCGATCGAGGAAAGTGCGAGTCGGGCTTGGTTAAACAAAGCATTGGCCCGCCTGGGACAATCACTGCAAGGGGAACGTGATTCGCACAGCGCCGCCCAAAAAGTCCTCAGCGAATTTGCCGATGCTATCGGTTCAAGACACGGCATGTTCTACAGTTTGGATAGTGGTACTGGCGCGTCTGACTTCTCCCTTTTAGCGAGCTATGCGCATCACGAACGGAAGACTCTGTCCAATAGTTTTGCTCTCGGGCAAGGACTAATCGGACAGTGCGCACTAGAAAAGCAAAAAATTGTTGTTGACGATCTGCCCGACAACTTTGTTCGTATTAGCTCCGGCGTGGGCGAAGCAAGTCCGGCAGCCACGGTCGTTATTCCAGTCATGTTCGAAAACAAAGTAAAGGCTGTAATCGAGCAAGCCTCGCTCAAGCCATTGAACAGTATGCAGTTTGAATATCTTGATCAGGCGGCGAACAATCTGGGTGTCATTCTGAATAGTGTAGAGGCCGCCCAACAGACCGAGAAGCTTTTGCGTCAGGAGCAAACACTGACAGAAGAGTTACAAGCTCAGCAGGAAGAGCTCACGGAGACCAATCGAAGACTTGAGTCGCTAGCCAACTCGTTGCAGGCTTCCGAGGAAGAGTTGCGGCAACAACAAGAGGAGCTTCAGCAAACTAATGAGGAACTTGAAGAGCGATCTCGGGCTCAGGTTACACAAAACGCTGAACTAGAGACAAAGAACACCGAACTTGAACGGCTCCGCCAATCAATGCAGGAAAAGGCCCAGCAATTGTCGGTTACGTCAAAGTATAAGTCCCAATTCTTGTCCAATATGTCCCATGAACTTAGGACTCCACTGAACAGCCTGTTGATCCTCTCAAAAGTGCTCTTCGAAAATGCGGATGGAAACTTGATGCCCAAGCAAGTGGAGTTTGCCCGTACGATTCATTCGGCCGGATCTGATTTGCTGGTGCTTATCGACGATGTGCTTGATATCTCTAAAATCGAAGCTGGTGCTATGCCTATTGATGTCGCCGTTGAATCAATACGCGATTTGTGCACGGCGCTCCTGGCAAATTTTCAGGCGACGGCCGCCGAGAAAGGGCTTATTTTCTCTGTCGAGATTGAGCCGGATGTGCCGCGTTTTTTGAAAACCGATGGCCGGCGTCTCCAGCAAATTCTAAAAAATCTTGTCTCAAACGCAATTAAGTTCACCGAGAGAGGCTCGGTCACCCTAAACGTGGCGATCGCATCGAGTGGTTGGCGCAACGACAGCAGAATTCTCTCGCGCTCTCAACAGGTGATTGGCTTTACGGTTATTGACACAGGAATAGGTATCGCAATAGATCAGCAAGACATAGTATTTGAGGCATTCCAACAAGGTGACGGAACTACGAATCGTAGATTTGGCGGGAGTGGACTGGGGCTCGCGATCAGCCGCGAGTTGGCTGCGCTACTGGGTGGCGAACTGAAACTGCGCAGCGAACCCGGCAGCGGCAGTAGTTTTTCGTTATATTTGCCAACGGAATATGTCGGACCGGAAGAACGGGATCCCGCGGGGCGTGCGCATGCGTTATGGCATGAGACTGATCGAGAAGAAGTTCTGAACTTAGCAGCCAATTCCATCGACCAGAATAATGGCATGGATGACCGAGCCGTGATAACGTCTGGCGATCGCGTGCTTCTTCTTGTCCAAGAAGATTCTGAATTATCTCAAACGGTGATCGCAAGGGCGCATGCGAAAGCTTTCAAAGTTATTTGCGCTACGCAGGGCAAAGCAGGTTTTGCCCTGGTTCAGCGCTTTAAGCCCGATGCCATTATTATCAATGCTAATCTTCCGGACAGAGACGGGTGGACACTGCTTGATCGCTTGAAACGCGATTCCAGCACCAGGCACATCCCGGTACACGTTATCGCTGACGGATCGCATGCCGCGCGGGCGCGGAGGTTGGGTGCGCTCAGCACGTCAGACGGTTTGAGTTCTCAAACAGTGGCCAGCATCATTGACCATATGGAAGCGTTCGCTGCTGGACACACGCGAAGCCTCCTCATCGTCGAAGATAACGTTGATGAGCGCGAACAGATTGCCAAACTAGTTGAAGGAGCTGATGTCGAAATCGCCAATGCATCAACTGGACAGCAAGCACTGGAACTCCTTGCTGCTCGAAAGTTCGATTGTATGATTCTCGATCTTGGATTGCCAGACATCACTGGATTTGAGCTGTTGGACAATGTTGCACGCCGACCCGAATTGTCCGAGATGCGGATCATCATTAATACTTCCAGAGCTTTGACGCCGGACGAAGAGCTTGCATTGAAGCGCAACAGCCAGTCTATAGTTATTAAAGGCGCAAAGTCGGATGAGCGCCTTCTTGATGAAACGATGCTTTTCTTGCATCGAATCGAGACTACCTTGCCCGACGAGAAGCGGAAGATTTTGGAGCGGCTTCATTTGAAGGATTCCCTTTTGTCGGCGCGACGGGTGCTCATTGTTGATGACGATATGAGGCACATTTTTGCCATTACTAGCCTGCTGGAGCAGTACGGCATGCAGCCGCTTTATGCAGTCAATGGCAAACAGGCATTGGACATTCTGTCCAAAGACCCGCCTGTGGACATGGTGCTCATGGACGTAATGATGCCGGACATGGATGGACATGAAACCATGCGAGCCATAAGGGGGTTACAGCGCTACCAGCATGTGCCAATCATCGCACTGACAGCGAAGGCAATGAAAGGCGATCGTGAGCAGTGCATCGACTCTGGCGCATCAGATTATCTTTCAAAACCGGTCGACAGTGATCAGTTGTTGTCACTGATGCGTGTCTGGCTTTATTGATCTTTCTCCGGAAACTAGGTTCATTGTCAACTCTACACCTAATCACCGACGACCAGATCAAATCACTGCTTGAAAGCATTGTTGAGATTTACGGCATTGATTTTAGAGAATATGCACCGGCCTCGTTGCGTAGACGAATCTCATCGGTGCTTGCATCTGAGCGACTTGAGAGCATAAGAGAGCTTGAGGAGCAGATTCTGCGAAGCCCAATTCATTTTCAGCGTTTTGTGCATCGCGTGTCCGTCAGCGTGACCTCGATGTTTCGAGATCCATCATTCTATTTAGCGTTCCGAAATGAAATCGTGCCGATGTTGGCTACTTATCCGTTTATCCGGATTTGGCATGCCGGCTGTTCCTCTGGAGAGGAAGTTTATTCGATGGCCATTATGTTGCAGGAGGCGGGACTGGATAACCGAGTTCGGCTGTATGCCACCGATATTGACGCATTGTCGGTCGAACAGGCAAAAGCAGGAATTTTCCCACTATCCTGCATGAAGGAGTACTCGTCTAACTACCTAAAGTCCGGCGGTCAGAATTCTCTGTCCAGGTATTACACGGCGGACCACGAAAATGCCGTGCTAGCCAGTCAACTTCGTAATAATATTGTCTTTGCTCAGCACAATCTAGCTTCTGATAGCTCTTTCAACGAATTTCATGTCATTCTATGCCGCAATGTGCTCATCTATTTTAACGATCGTTTGCGTGAGCGCGTGTTGGAACTGTTGCATGATTCGCTCATAACGTTTGGAATTCTTTGCCTGGGATCGAAGGAGTCATTGCGCTTGGATGATATTCGAGCCTGCTATCAGCAGCTGATAGCTAATGAGAAAGTCTACAAGAAGGTGATGTGAGTGACCGCGCGCATTGTGGTTGTTGGAGCTTCTCTTGGTGGACTTGATGCCTTACGAACAGTCCTCAGTGGACTGGCAAAACCTTTTCCGCTACCAATCGCAATCGTGCAACACCGGGGCAAGGAAAATCCAGGCTTGTTAGCCAAGATGCTTCAGAAGAACACGGCTCTCATTGTAACCGATGCAGAGCATGGAGACATTCTCACAGCAGCGACGGTGTATGTTGCGCCGGCCGATTATCACTTGATGGTGGAGTCCGATCGTTGTGCTCTTTCGCTGGAAGCTCCAGTCCAGCATGCTAGACCGGCTATTGACGTACTTTTCGAATCTGCCGCCGATGCATATGGAGCGGATGTTATTGCAGTAGTTCTGACAGGGAATAACAGCGATGGGGCTTATGGGGCGTGTCGTGTCAAGGCGGCCGGAGGAATGGTATTGGTGCAAGATCCTGACGATTGCGAAGCTCCAATGATGCCCCGGACGACCATGACTGCCGTTGAAGTAGACCACGTTTTGAAACTCGAACAAATTTCGCCGTTTCTAATGAAGCATTGCAGACCTGAGGAAAATAGATATGAACGTCGATAATCGAATCGGAATTCTGGCTGTAGACGACCGAGCCGATAACTTGCTGGCGTTGCAGGCCATCTTCACCGACCCGGCGATAAAGCTGGTGAAGGCCCGGTCTGGCGATGAGGCATTGCAGCGACTTCTCGACGAGGAGTTTGCGGCCATACTGATGGACGCGCACATGCCAATCATGGATGGGTTCGAGACTGCACGAACAATTCGCTCTCGAGAAAAAACTCGGACCACACCAATAATTTTTCTAACTGCTACACAGCGCGATAGTGAGCATGCGGCAGAAGGCTATGACATCGGGGCGGTTGACTATATCTCCAAACCGCTGATTCCTGCTGTCATCAAGGCCAAGGTGGCAGTGTTTGTGGAATTGTTTAAAAAGACAAAAGAGATACGGCAGCAGGCCGAAGAATTGCGCGTATACAAGACGGAGCTTGAACAAAAACTGGTTCAGTTGCGTTCGATGAATCAAGAGCTTGAGGCCGTGACTAAAGCGGCTGACGTTGCTCGCCGGCAGGCCGTCAATGCGTCCAACTTTAAGTCAGAATTCCTTGCCAACATGAGCCACGAGATTCGCACGCCAATGAATGGCGTATTGGGGATGATCGAAATACTTCTGAAGAGCGGACTGACGGAGCGACAACTTGCATACGCTAGCACTGCCAAGGAAGCCGGAGTGGCGCTCTTGGCAGTGATAAATGACATATTAGACTTTTCGAAGATCGAAGCTGGCAAGCTCTCGCTACAGTTGGCCGAGTTTGAGCCCATCAAACTCGTTGAAAGCATAGCGGAGCTTTTAGCAGCGCAAGCAAAACAGCAATCATTATCGCTTTATAGTTTTGTCGATCCAGAAATCCCGGCGGCCTTGATCGGTGACCCTGGACGACTGAGACAAATTCTAACAAATTTCGCTGGTAACGCAGTAAAATTCTCAGCTCAAGGGGAAGTTTTGATCCGCGCGACGCTCGAAGCGCAAGACGAGCTGTCCGCAGCGATCAAATTTTCAGTCAGCGATCAGGGTATCGGTCTAACCGACGATGAAATAAGTCAACTCTTCAAGCCCTTTGTACAATCCGATGCCGTCAACATCAAACATGCCGGTACCGGACTTGGACTGAGCATATCGAAACGATTAGTGGAGTTGATGAGCGGACAGCTTGGCGTTACCAGTGTCAAGGGTAGCGGATCTACCTTCTGGTTTTCGGTGCCGCTTTGTAAATCCTCGCAGCATACTGCTAGTACCATTGATTTCGGAATGCTGAGCGGCGTTCGAATCCTTGTTGTTGATGACGAGCCGGGCGCGCGCCAGATCGTACACGATTACCTTACTGCTTGGGGAATGAAAAATAGTACCGCATGCAGCGCCGACGAGGCTCTCGGACTCTTGCGTTCGGCAGCATCTACCGATCCGTATCAGCTAGTTGTGATTGATCTATTCATGCCGCAGATGGACGGCATGCAATTAGGAAAGACGATTCGTGACGATGATCAGCTCAAAGATGCCAAGCTTATACTCATCACGGCATTTGATAAACCCGGGATGGGACAAGAAGCGATTCTATCGGGATTCGATGCCTATCTCACGAAACCAGTCAAGCAATCTAATCTTTTTAACACAATAACTACTCTGTTGTTTGCATCGCAGCAACCCGCAAAGTCGGGTGCCAAGCAAGGCGGTGCGTGTGACCACCAAAAGGCAGTTATCCGGCGACGTCCGGAATTGATCCTGGTGGCGGAAGATCATCCAATCAATCAACAGGTTGCCCTCTTGCTGCTTCATGATCTCGGCTTTGAGGCTCACGTCGCCGAGAACGGACGGAAAGCTATCGAGGCTCTCGAACGGATCCCGTACAATCTCGTTCTTATGGATTGCCAAATGCCGGAGGTTGACGGATTCGAGGCGACGCGCAGCATACGAAAACTGGAGGCGCTAACCGGTAGACACGTGCCAATCATCGCCATGACTGCGCATGCTATTGAAGGGAATCGCGATGAATGCCTAGGAGCAGGTATGGACGACTACATCTGCAAGCCAGTTGAAGTCGGGCAGCTCAAATTGCTGATTGAGAAGTGGCTGCCGCCAACAGTTTCAACCCAGCGATACACGATTGAATCTCAGGCAGCTGCGCCTACCAATGCTGACAGCAATGAAATTTGTCAGTTTGACTATAATGCCTTGACTGCAAAAATGGGTGAAGATGGTGCCAGGCAACTGCTTGAAACATTCCTTGTGCACTCGCATTCAGATCTTCAGAAAACAAAAGCGGCATTTTCATCGGGCGATGCGAAAAACGCTATGGACGCCGCACATGCAGCCAAAGGAGCAGCTGCTTCTCTTTATGCCCGTAGTTTGCAGGCAGACTGCGAGAGATTGGAACGGCTCGCTCGCAATAACGATTGGACCGCTGCCAACGATACAATAAAAAACTTTGAACTTGCGTGGACAGCATTGGAACGGTCGATCAGGAAGTGTCTTGATAGATCTTCGCAAGATGCTCTGCGGAGATGACGAAATGTTTTTTCGCCTCAACTTGCTGGAAACAAGGTTGATGGCGGTCAATTAAAATGCGCGAAAAATTGTTCGCGATCAGGTCACTACTTCGTGATACTTCGGCGTTAATAGGATGCACTGAATACGGTGCTTGGCAGAACCCTCAGCAACATCGCTGTTTCGGCTTGCAGATCCTTCGGGTACAAAGTTGCTCGGAAGCTAAGGGCGAGCCATGTCGATGAGCGTGTAAAAGCGCGCATATTCGCTGCCGGTATATAGTCACGCCGGCCAATGAGTATACATATACGGCAGGCCGAATT
>DATNQY010000365.1:0-16484 GCA_036703785.1 Candidatus Obscuribacterales bacterium | reverse complement strand
CGATAACCTCATCACCTGGGACGGTAGTTTGAATGCTCTGAGTCATCGCAACACGTTTGAGCGCATGACACGATTGACCAGTCGCCACTTCGCTATGGAAACAATCACGAAGTGGCGACTCGATACATGTATCGAGTGCTGGAATAATCGGTGTCGACTTAGCTTCGGCAAGGCTCAAACGCAGCTGCACGTTCAGCTACTCGCAGAGCAGCTACTTCAGGCTCGTCGCCCCTGCATGAGTCAATACTCCATTGCCGACCTTGCTGGCATAGACCAGGCTATGATCTGCCGGCTCGAAGCCGGATCGGCCAATATCAAAAATGGATTGCTCGTGCAGATGGCGGGAATTCTCGGTTATGAATTGATCCCTGTGCCCAACGTTCTGGTTCCGGCAGTGACAACCTACATCCACGAACAATTATCAGCCCGCGGTGCACGCCTCGGGCAAAAGTCCAAACGCAAATAATTCGCCGCGCTGACACCAATCTCATAATGTCTGGCAGTCATCGAATCGGCAAACGATGACTCGTGGTCATTGGCATATTCGTGTTCGCACGAAAGAGACGAATTTCGTAATGTCTGGCAGTCATCGAATCGGCAAACGATGACTCGTGGTCATTGGCATATTCGTGTTCGCGCGGAAGAGACGAATTTCGTAATGTCTGACAGTCATCGAATCGGCAAACGATGACTGGTGGTCATTGGCATATTCGTGTTCGCGCGGAAGAGACGAATTTCGTAATGTCTGGCAGTCATCAAATCGGCGAATGATGACTGGTGGTCATCGTTTGCCGGCGTCAGGAGCAAGGACGGCATGGAATTTGACGCGCGGGAAAGTCCTGCATGGAAAAAAGCCCTTGAGCTATGAACTCAAGGGCTTTATATATCCTGGCGCCGGGCTATCTTTCCGGGAAGTCTCCCTCCAAGTATTGTCGCTGCTGACCGTCTTTACCTTCGTGTTCGGGATGGGAACGGGTGTGTTCCGGCCGCATCAGCACCAAGAACCTTTTAGAGCTTGGTTTTATTTTCAAAAACCGTGCCCTGAAAACTGCATACGAGAATGTCTTTTACTTTCAGCCAAGCGAGCTTGCGCCCGCCGCTACCATCCGTGGTGTTGCCACCGCCGGTGGTGAGGCTTATTCATCTGATCTCTATTTGGATCAAATAGGTCAAGCCCTCGGGCGTATTAGTAACGCTCAGCTGCACACCGCCTTTACGCGGCGCTTCTACCTGCGTCCTATCAACCCCCTGGTCTTGGGGGACCCTTACTACCTTGTGGTATGGGAAATCTCATCTTGAGGTGGGCTTCGTACTTATATGCTTTCAGCACTTATCCGCTCCCGACACAGCTACCGTGCGTATACCGCTGGCGCGATAACACGTATACTGGCGGTCGGTCCGTCCCGGTCCTCTCGTACTAAGGACGGCTCCTCTCAAATTTCCTACGGGCATGCCGGATATGGACCGAACTGTCTCACGACGTTCTGAACCCAGCTCACGTACCGCTTTAATGGGCGAACAGCCCAACCCTTGGAACGTACTTCCGCTCCAGGATGCGATGAGCCGACATCGAGGTGCCAAACCTCCCCGTCGATGTGGACTCTTGGGGGAGATCAGCCTGTTATCCCTATGGTAACTTTTGTCCGATGAGCAACGACTCTTCCATGCGAAGTCGTGGGATCACTAAGCCCGACTTTCGTCCCAGCGCGGGATGTCTCCCTTGCTGTCAAGCTCCCTTCTACCTTTACGCTCGATGGTTGATTTCCGACCAACCTGAGGGAACCATTGGGCGCCTCCGTTACTCTTTAGGAGGCGACCGCCCCAGTCAAACTGCCCAACTGAAACTTTCCCACAACCGGCTTCACGGAATGTGGTTAGTACGCTAGCAATATCAGAGTGGTATCTCACCGTTGCCTCCCCCTAGACCAAAATCTAGGGATCAAAGGCTCCCACCTATCCTGCGCAGATATAGCCCGCGGACAATTTCAGCCTACAGTAAAGCTCAATAGGGTCTTTCTGTCCTGGCACGCCTAGTCCGTATCTTCACAGACAATCCTATTTCGCCGAGCCTCTCTTCGAGACAGCGCTCAAATCGTTACTCCATTCGTGCGGGTCGGAACTTACCCGACAAGGAATTTCGCTACCTTAGGACCGTTATAGTTACGGCCGCCGTTCACCGGGGCTTTAGTTTTCAGCTTCGCCTTGCGGCTAACCGATCCCTTTAACCTTCCGGCACTGGGCAGGAGTCAGCCCCTATACTTCACCTTACGGTTTTGCAGAGACCTGTGTTTTTGTTAAACAGTCGCTTGAGCCTCGTCGCTGCGACCCTATCATGCTTCAGACGCGAAGTCCTACACACTACCAGGGCACCTCTTCTTCCGAAGTTACGAGGTTATTTTGCCGAGTTCCTTAAAGAGAGTTATCTCGCGCACCTTGGTATTCTCTACCTGACTACCTGTGTCGGTTTCGGGTACGGGTAGCTTGGCCTCAATCGCCGCTTTTCTCGGCAGCATGGCGTCAACACAGTTGGAGCCGTAGCTCCTTCCTTACTTAGCCTCAGTTTTTAACGACCCAGCGGATTTGCCTACCGGATCTACCTACGCTGTTGGACGCACCATGTCCATTAGGTGCGCCGTGTTTAGCCTCCTGCTTCCCGACGATTTCAACGGTTTCGCTAGCACGGAAATATTAATCCGTTGTGCATCGACTACGCCTCTCGGCCTCGCCTTAGCTCCCGGCTAACCCCACGCGGACGAACCTGCCGTGGGAACCCTTAGTCTTTCGGTGCATTGGATTCTCACCAATGTTTTCGCTACTTAAGCCGACAGTCTCACTTCTGTTTCGTCCATACGTCCTCGCGGTCGTACTTCACCCTACAACAGAACGCTCCCCTACCACTCAAAATGAATTGAGTCCACGATTTCGGTGACATACTTAGTCCCGGACGTTTTCGGCGCAGAGACGCTTGACCAGTGAGCTATTACGCACTCTTTCAATGATGGCTGCTTCTAAGCAAACATCCTGGTTGTCAAAGCATCTCCACCTCCTTAGCCACTTAGTATGCTCTTAGGGACCTTAGTCGGTGGTCTGGACTGTTTTCCTCTTGGCTACGGAACTTATCTCTCGCAGCCTCACTGCCGGGATATTACATTATGGGTATTCGGAGTTTAACTCGATTTGGTACGGATTTTCTCCGCCCGCACCGAACTAGTGCTCTACCCCCCATAAGAAACTCCCGACGCTGTGCCTAAACGCATTTCGGGGAGAACCAGCTAGCTCCGAGTTCGATTGGCATTTCACCCCTAAACACAGCTCATCCACCGATTTTTCAACATCGGTTGGTTCGGACCTCTACGCGATTTTACTCGCGCTTCATCCTGGCCATGCCTAGATCACCCGGGTTCGGGTCTGCGACATGTAATTATTAGGCGCCCTATTCAGACTCGCTTTCGCTTTGGCTTCGTGTGTTAACCACTTAACCAACTACACATCGCAACTCGCCGGCTCATTCTTCAACAGGCACACTGTCACACTATCTAATAGTGCTCCAATTGCTTGTAAGCACATGGTTTCATGTTCTATTTCACTCCCCTCACCGGGGTTCTTTTCACCTTTCCTTCGCAGTACTTGTTCGCTATCGGTCGCCAGTCAGTATTTAGCCTTACCGGATGGTCCCGGCAGATTCATACAGGGTTTCACGTGCCCCGTATTACTTGGGATACTCATGAGGTTCAGACGTTTTCGCTTACCGGACTGTCACCGTCTATGGTGCACCTTTTCAGGTAACTTCAGCTAACGTCATCCCATCTCGACAAGAGTCCCGCTACCCCACTGCAACTTGCGTTGCAATGGTTTGGGCTGTTCCCCGTTCACTCGCCGCTACTAGGGGAATCACTGATTTGTTTTATTTTCTTCCCGGTACTAAGATGTTTCAGTTCCCGGACTTGCCTTCGTGCAGACTATGTATTCATCTGCCGATCACTGGACATTACTCCAGCGGGGTTGCCCCATTCGGATACCCGCGGATGTTAGGGTATAACGCCTACCCGCGGCTTTTCGCAGTTTATTACGTCCTTCTTCGGCTGCTGGCGCCAAGGTATCCACCATGCGCTCTTAGTAGCTTAGACCTAAATCCAGCAGGAACGCTTTGCCGATCGCTTCTCAATCGCTTCCAATCATTGGCCGCGTAATTAGCGGGCTTGCGCCCGCCGGTACAGGGTTTTTGATCGGGTTTGATCGGGTTTTGATCTGCTCAGCTCGATTGTCCAATCCCTATGGCTAATAGGGGGCGTGAGGACATCGCCTGTTGTTCTGGATCTGATCCTAATCTTATAAGATACAGACATTCTCAATATGCAGTTTTCAGGGTACAGGTGTCGAATTCGCGGCTCCGACGAGCCGACGGGTGTTATCCCTTCGAAAGACCCATATTACCAGATTCGATTCTTCCTTCGCTAGTTGCGAAATGAATTGTCGCTCAGAAATACAAGCTCTTCGATGGTGCGCTTGCGGCGCGCCCGTGAGCAGTAATCATAGCAAATAAGCGAAGAATTGCACGATGGGCAAGGGGCAGCGTTTACATGCGCAACAGAGGGCTAGATCTAGCTTGGCATGGGCGTTTCCACGGATCAGCATGTGGTGCGTTAACAATGTCTTTAGCGTTTGTTCTCTCTCAGCTAGCCGAAATCCGTTCCATATATAGGAATCCCGCCAGCGCAGACAGAAGGCGTATTGATCAGTTTCTGTTTTCCTCGAGGATGCGACGCCAGATGCGATCGATCGCGGCCTGCTGCTCCGGCTGCGCCTTGGCGCGTTGTTCATCCAAATAGGATTTGCAATTCTTGCCCATGAACAATAAATCTTGCTCTGCCATTTTGCGCACGATCGGATCGCTGTCCAGCAGTTTTGTCGATTGGCAGATAGGGCGAATGCCGGCGCGCACACTATTGGACGGCTTGAGTGATGAGATGCCACCATTCTCGGCGAATTGCATGGTGGCGCTCAGTTGACCCTGATTACCGGACTCGGGCTGAACATCCGCGGTGCCGGTTGCCGATAGTCCTTTCTCGGTGCTCGCGGAAACTACAGGCTCACTGAAATGGAACATGCCGTCTTGCACGAGCTCTTCCGACAGAAAGAGCCAGGCTCTCATTACGTCTTGGGCGGCGGCACCGGATTTGATATCGTGCACGTAACCGCTGAAAAAATCGCTGAGCCGGTCTGGATTATTGACCAGCAACACGGTGCCGAAATTATCCACGGCCAAAACATTGCTGCTCTCGAGTCCAGACGGCAGGTTGGCGCTCAAAGGCCATTTGGGAAAACGCAATACATATATAAGAAGTTCGGGAAAAACGTTAGCCACGTACGGCGCAGAAACATAATTGAACGCACCGCGGGACGAAGCGGGGCCACCCTGCGGTGTCGGCATCGTTTTAAGGTAGTCACTTACTAGTTGGCGTGGGTTTTTGCCCGGCAGCAGGGCGGCAGCGCGCTGCTGCTCCGCTTCGGCCGGCGCTTCCGCATTGAAAGCCCAGCCTGGCGCAGGTTGAGCCGCCTCGGCGCGTTCGCGGTCTTGAGCACTCACCAGTCGCCCCGGGCCGCTCGTCGCCGTGCCCGCCTGGGCCGTTTGCGCCAGAACCGGCACCAGTCCGCATGGCAGACCCAACGGCACAAGCAAGGAAAGGATGGGAATAATAACTCTGGAAGGTCTCGTCGGCATTTAATCAATCCTCGTCTCAAGAGCCATAGTTCAGCCACATAGTTTAGCCATAATTTGGTCCACTTTGGCAGCTAATCTGTGATCGAATCTGTCGAAGATCGCTTTGTTCTCGCATATAACTCTTTGAATGTTTCTGAGGTCGCCGCCCTAATGCATTCGCGCACGGCCAAAATGCGGAAAAAATTGCATCGATTGTGCGCCATGGCGATGGCGGGCTTGCTGGCTTGCAGCTGTTTGCCGGCCGAAGCTTTTAGCTTCTCGATTCCGCTGCCGATTCCACTGCCTATCGGAGGACAGGTGCAGCAAGATCCCAATACGGTGGCATATTACCGCTTCTGCCATGACGGCTTTTCCGCCACCATGGAAAAGGACTATCAATCAGCGTTAAACAGCTACAGGCAAGCATTGTCAATCAGACCAAACGACGCCAACGCGCTGCTCGGGTATGGTCATGCCTTGCTGTATTTGAAGCGTCCGCAGGAAGCAATCGTGCAGTTGAGGCGGGCGATTTCCAGCGATCCAAACATCGGCAATGCCTGGATGAACCTGGTCGCCGCTTACATCGACGCCAACCAGCTACCGCAGGCGGTGGCATGCGGCGAAGAATATTTGCGCAGATTCCCGCGCGGAAAAGAAAACGCCAATATGGCATCGCAAATCAAGTCCGCGCAAGAGCAGTTGGATAAACGGCAAGAAGCACAGACGAGCATGTTCGGCCCGCCGAGCGCCATCGACTATCTGGCGCTCAGCTGCGAACATGGCGCGCATCGCTGGTCGTTATCACGCATGCCGCTCAAGGTTTACATGACTGATGGGCGCGGCGTCTCTCAATATCAACCGGCCTTTGCTGAAGCAATGCTGTCGGCATTCCGCCAATGGTCAATCGCATCCGGTGGCAACATCGCCTTCCAGCAAGTTCAAGATGCCAACGCAGCGGATATCACCGTGGAGTGGACTGGCGATGTTTCGCATTTGCTGAAGCGCATTGAGCTGGGACAGGCTACCTGCGATCGCATGGACGGCGATTGCATCGGGCATGCCACCATCATCATGCTGACCAAGAATCGAAACCTGCACATGGACATGACGCCGCGCGTCATCGGCATCACCGCACTCCATGAAATCGGACATGCTCTTGGTCTGGAAGGACACAGCGATAACCCGAACGACATTATGTTTTATTCGGAAACCAGAGCTACCCAAAACATCTCCATGCGTGATGTGACGACGCTCCAGCGATTGTACATGCTTCCGGAAAACGCAGTGTTGGCATCGTTGACCGGCGCTTCAACATTCGGCAATTCGCTTTTGCCGGCCGCACAATCACCGCAAGTGCACGAGAACGGTTTCAATCAGCAGCAGATGCAGCCGACTTTCCAACAGCCAGGACAGGCACCGACTCCTTATTCGCCGGGGTTGGCCAAGCAGCTGTATCCGCAAGAACAGCAAGAAATGGCACAGATGATCAGGAATGCGCGCCTGCCGCAGAACAGACAATATGAGCAACAAGCGCAGGCCATGGAGCGCTTGATGAAGCAGGCGCGCACGGATATGGGAGCAAGCGGTCCGGACGGCTCTGCTTTGCAGGGCATGTCGTATCCGCAGCAGCAAGGCGTGTCGTATCCGCAACAGCAAGGCATGTCGTATCCGCAACAGCAAGCGATGCAGCTTCCACAACCAGTGGGCTTCCGGCCGCCCGTGCAGCAGTTCGGTGAACAGCAGCAAGCGCCCGGGCAGCAACAGCCGACAGCGACGCTTCAGCCGCCGGACTTTTCGATGCAGTACACGCCGCAGAATGGTCTGTCTGTGCATGTCTCGGAGGGTTGGTCGGCAAATGCACAGCCTGGCGGCATTGCTCAACCACAGCAGCCAGTCAATCCGATGCAAATCCTCAATCAATTGCAGCAAGCATTTCAGGCACAAACCGGACAGTCGGCGCCGTCGGCACCAAATATGGTGCCGTACCCTCGTCAGCCGGCCGTTCCGCCCGGCTCAGGCGCTTTCAACCAGTATGTGCCGCAGGGCATGACGGCAGCCCCGGCATACTATGCGCCGGCGCCGGTCGGCTATTATCGCCAGGACAATCAGATCCAGCAATAAAGAAGAATTTTTAGTAGCGCTTCACGAGCTCTTGCAACTTTATGCCGAGCGAGTTGAGGATGTTGGCTGCTTGTTCGACGCGGCCGATTGCCACCACGTTGTGCTCGGCGGCTTCGCGGATGCCGAGCATGGCCACTGCCACTTGATCGGCGCCGGATTCCTGTTGTTTGCTGGCGCTGGCAATCTGCGCAGCGGCTACCGCGGACTCGGAAACACTATTGGCCAGTTGCATGATTGAGTCGTTGGCCTGGTTGGACTGGCGCACTGCTGCATCAACGGCCTGGCTGCCCATCTCGGTAGCCTGTCCGGCAAGAGCGGCAGCTTGCTGAATTTCTTCCACGATCGCTCGCACTTGGGCGGTCGCCTGCTTGGATTGCGCGGCCATGTTTTTCACTTCCTGCGCGACCACTGCGAATCCCTTGCCGTGCTCGCCGGCTTTCGCCGCTTCAATGGCCGCGTTGACGGCCAGGAGGTTGGACTGTTTTGCCAGATCATCGACAGTGGCAATAATTTCCACGATGTCGTGCGCTTTTTCATTGAGGCGAGTCATGCTTTGCGCAATCTGGTCCATCTCTTTGCGAATGCGCTTCATACCCTCGGCGGTTTGTTCGGTAGATTGCAAACCGGTGCTGGAAATTTCTTCAGCGCGCTGAGAACTTTCGAATACGCCTTTGGCTCTCTCGCTGGATAGCTGCGAGGTCTGTTTGAGCTCTTCAACGGTTGCCGTCGTCTGGCTCACCGCCGATGCGGTTTCGGTTGTGCCGGCGGCCGACTCGGCCACAGAGGAGAGAATTTGGGTAACACCGTCGCCGAGAACCGTGACCGCCTCGTGCAACTCACCGGTGGCTTGGTGCAAGTTATTGATCAATGACCAGGAGGCGGCGACGGAGAGCGCCGTAGCAATACCGCAGAACAACAAGGTCATCAAAAGAGCACCATCTGCCGTGCGCTTAGAATCGGCGACTTCTTTTTTGACTTGGTCGAGCGAAGTCTTGCTCAGGTCTTTCGACAGGGCGTCGATTTTGTCCAAATTCTCCTTTTGAATGCCGAAGATCAAAGTTTTCGCATCTTCGATCGCTCTTTGCACAATCAAGGGGATGAGCTCGCTGTCGCGCTCGTCAGCATAGCTTTCCATGGTTTCCTTGAGCGACTTGATTTTCTTCAGTGTTGTCTCGTCGCCCGCGAAAGTTTTTTCCAGCCGTGGGAACATTTCTTTGATTTTGGCGCTCGTCTCTTTGATCTCTTCGGTTTTCAGGCTGCGTACGTCGGCACTGTCTACCACCAGCATCAGGTAAATATCCGACTGCATCAAGTTGATGTAATTGCGCAGGTTGACGAAGTCCTGCATGGCCTGCATATCGCGCGTCGCCAATCTATCCGATTGATCGCGCAGCATGTTGATTGATGCGAAAACGAGAATGACCACGGTGAAGAGAGCAACCAGCACCACAAACACAGACACCATAATTCGTTGGCTGATTCTCAGTCCGGCAAACGAAGTACTGAGAGAGGACAACCGCTCTCTAAAATTGTCGGCCAAATTGCCGCTTTCCACGATAAGCACCCCGTCGAGAAATCGACCGAAAATCCTGACCCCAACGGGATTGTACCATCGTGAACCGTCTACCTAAACCCTTGCGCGCCGCGCCTGGAGCGAAGATGAAGATTCGTCCGCCGGCCCAATGCTCTCGTGCATGATTAGGCGTGCACATTATCAGTCGCAAACGAAGGAGGCGACGCCCTGCGCCGCCCCCGTCGTTTTATATTGCCTGGCGGCGTGCTGTTAGCCCTTCGGCTTGACCAGCTTCCAGTTGAAGAAAGCGATGGTTTGCCCGTCGCGAACTACCGTCGTATAGACTTGATCGAAGCCCTTGTGGCGGGTAGGACCATAACTCAACTTCAAGTTGGGGCCCAGTCCCATATCCTTGTCCTTAATGCTCTCAATTGACTGTACGAGCTTTTCGCGAGTGAGGTCTTTGCCGGCGGCTTGCAAGCCTTCGACCAGCACCATCGCATCAACGAAGCCCTCGAAACTTGTGAAGTTGGGCTTGGCCGACGGATTGTACTGATGCAGCAGTTTTTTGTAGAGCACCACGGTGGCGAGGTCGTCGCGGGTCAAGGGCGGCACCACTTGCGAGATCACCATTCCTTCTGCATCGGCTCCGGCAGCCTTGATCAAGGCTTCAGTGCCGACGAAAGATACGGTTGAGAAAATCGGCCTCCAGCCTTGTGAATGACTCTCTTTCAACACTTCAGCAACCGGCGCGTACGGTCCGACGATAAACACGACATCCGGCTTGGCTGCTCTGACGGTGGCAATCGCTTTGGCGACGTCGGTAGTATTGCGCTGGAAAGAGCCGGTGGCCACCGGCTTGGCATCATGCTTGGCAAGAGCCTTGTTGACACCGGCCAACACGGCATTGCCGAACGCGTCATCTTGATAGATGACGCCGACCTTTTGAGGCCCGAGATCTTTCCACGCGTGGTCGATCTGGTTGGCTGTCTCGTCGAAATACGAGGCGCGCACGCTGATCA
Source organism: Candidatus Obscuribacterales bacterium (assembly GCA_036703785.1). Taxonomy (GTDB): domain Bacteria; phylum Cyanobacteriota; class Vampirovibrionia; order Obscuribacterales; family Obscuribacteraceae; genus JADYXS01. The sequence continues at coordinate 6,127 of DATNQY010000365.1, read as the reverse complement.
CATGCGGTCTGAACGGCTCCTGCAACAACTGCGCACCGGTGAACAATCCGATGATCGGTAGCTTGTGCTCTTCGGCCAACGGCACATACTTGGCGGCAGTTGGAGTGCCTACGAAAAATGCGCCGGCAAAACAATCATCGCCGGCCATCTTTTTGAAAGCCGCCGTCGCCTTGTCCGGCTCATATCCGTCATCGTAAGTTTTGAGAACAATTTTTCTGCCGTGCACTCCGCCCTTGTCGTTGATATACGAAAGGTATGTCTGTGCACCGATAAGTTGCTGCTTGCCTAGCTCACTTGCCGGGCCCGATTGCACACAGCATGATCCGATCGTGATCTCATTGGCGCTGACGCCGTCTTTAGACAAAGCAGGGCTGTTAATGCCACAAAGCAACAACTGAACTGCAAATAGAGCCGTCAGGCCCTTGTGCTTCTTTCCTACGAAAGAAAAAACACTTTCGATCAACCTCATTACGAGCACTCCTTAGAACTTTCAACCGGAAAGGATGCCAGTTGCCGTGCGGCGGCAACACACCAATATGTATATCAGATTACGAAGGCTCCGGATTGATTTTTTGCACCGGCAGATTGCTGATACTGCCTGAACATTTGACGAAGCACAATATATTTCTTGCTCGCTTCAGACCATTGTCCCTTTTCGGCATCTTCGACAAGTGCGGCCGCTTTCGAAGCCATCGAGTTGGCGCCTACGATGCTGCATGGCCCTTTCAAAGAGAACGCAAAGTGAGTGACTTCACGTAAGTCTTTGTCCTCAAGAGCGAACTCGAGACAGTTAAGCAACATCGCCACCGAACCGAAAAACGCCGAGATAACGTTGTCGGTATCCTCGCCGAATGTCTTTTTCAACCAGACCTGGTCTAACTTCAGCTCATCGGTTGCCGGTTGTTCCATATCGGGCTGCGCGCCCACTGCATCAGCCGACTTGCCGAATACGAATCGATCGACTATCTCTCTTACCCGTCCTTGTTTGTCGCCTTTGACGACGAAATCATCCATGCCCTTTTCAAAGCACTCGCGTTTTTCCAGATCGCGATCGAAAGAAGTAAGGGCTACGATCGGCGTGTGATGACTACCGTCGATTTTGCGAATTTCGGCGGTTGCTTCATAGCCGTTGAGAATCGGCATGTCGATGTCCATGAACACAACGGCGTACTTATTCTTTTTGCAGGCGTTGACTGCTTCCATGCCGTTGTTGGCGATATCCGCTTCGACCCCGAACTTTTTCAGGCGCATCTGCAAAAGTTGTTGGTTTACGGGGATATCGTCGACGATCAAAACTCTCTTGCTGCTCGGTACCTCTGCAGGTGGATTCTCAGCGGGGGCTTCCGGAGCACTATCGGAAAGTTTATTGGCAAACAACTTCAGCTCGCGCTGCGCTGCTTCGATGCCGCCAAGCTGTTTCTCGAGGGTATGACACAACTCTTTGATAAACTTGCCTGCCTTAACGGTCTCGGTTTTATCGCGGAATAGCGTTACTACTCCTCCGATGTCGGCATTATTTCGCAAGGGGATGGCAGTTACTTCCAGGTGCAACTCTTCCTGGGTACGCGGATCTCTCATTACCAGCGGAATGCTGCCAGTGACATCATCGCCGCGCAAGCAACGCTCCCAGGGCAGCTCGCCGTCCTTGATTCTTTCTTCCGTCATTCCATCGAAGAAGCAGCCGGTAGGAAGCTTGTTGGAAACGGGATCGATGCCGAGCAAACGCTGACCACTTCCATGGTGCAGAACAACCTTGCCGTCATTGCCGAGCAGAAAGACCCCCACGAGCTTCTGGCTGGTCAACGCCTGCAGCGTAAGAGGCAACTTGTAGAACACCTCTCGCGGATTGGAAGGCCCATCGAGCAAGGCTTCGACGTTCTGTTTGGCTTCCTGCAATGTGCTCTTGGCTATCGCGGCGGCCGACTCGTTTTGAGCGAGTGCGCTTCTTAGATCGTCAATTTGCTTGCGCACAGAGCCAACCAGGGTTTCCCACTCTTTGGAATCCATCGCGATCTCCTTGAAATGGCGTGTGTACGTGGACTCTAGGGTCTACAATTGCTTACCACACACCCGTAGACTTCAATCTCTAAATAAGCTTCCATACGACGTCCAGCAAGTTAGCTTCGTCGAAACTATTCTTGGCGAAATAAGCATTCGCCCCGGCATTCACTCCGCGCTCGCGGTCTTCGCGGCTGGCCATGGAGGTAACGATCACCACCGGCATGTGATTTAATCTGTCGTCGGCCCGAATGCTGGAAGTCAAGGCAATTCCGTCCATCTGCGGCATTTCGACGTCGGTGACTACGATATCGAATTGTTCTTGCTGCAAGAGGGCAAATGCTTCGGCACCATTGTTGGCGGTTTTGACGTTAAAGCCCGCCGATTCCAGAATGTTGCGCATCAGCATGCGCGCCGTCACCATGTCGTCAACGACAAGCACTTTCGCCGACTTGGCAGAACGACGCTTGTGACCTTCGCCTGCAGCCGGAGCCGCTTCAGCGTCTTTGGCGGGCGACATAGGCTCAACGCGCGCCGAGCGGCCGCGGCGCTCGCGGTAGGTGCGCAACATGTCGGCAATATTGAGAATGGGCACTACCTGTCCAGAGCCCAGAACGGTGACACCAAGGACGGTGCTGACTCCGGAAAACACTGGTCCCAAGCTCTTCACGAGCACTTCTTGCTCGCCAAGCACTTCATCGACGATGAATCCCACCTTCTCGGCGCCGGCGCGCACGACGCCTACCGTAAGCACGCCTTCTTCCGAACGCGGCTTGAATGACGCAGGCAAACGCAGAATATCCTGCAACGATCCCAGAGGCACCAGCCCACCCTCGAGCACGAAAGTGTCGGTGCCGTCGACAGCTTGCACCGCATTTTCAGTCATGGAAACAACGCGCTCGATATTGCCCGTGGGCACGGCCAGCGTTTTGCCGGCCACTTCCACCAACACGCTGCGGAAAGTGGCAATCGTCAAAGGCAGCCGCAGAATGAAAGTGGTGCCCTTGCCCACTTCGGTTTCCAGCTCGATGCTGCCGCCCAGCTGCTCGATTTTCTCCTCGACGATGGCCATGCCCAGTCCGCGCCCGGAAATCTCCGTGATCGTAGCGCTGGTCGAAATAGCCGACTTGAAAATCAGTCGCAATGCTTCATAAGCGGGCAATTTAGCCGCTTCCTCTGCAGTCAGGATGCCCTGTTTGACGGCTGAGGCTTTCACCTTAGCGCTGTCGATGCCGCGTCCATCGTCGCAGAGGCGGATTTCCACCATGCGCTCGGCTTGAGCGGCGGCAATCTTCAGTGTGGCTTTGGGCGGCTTGCCTTTGCTGACGCGCTCTTCCGGCGTCTCGATGCCATGGTCGATGCTGTTGCGAATCAGGTGGATAAGCGGATCTTTCAGCTCGCCCAAAATACGTCTGTCCAACTCGATGTCGCCACCACTGATGGTGACTTCCGCTTGTTTGCCCAATTGTCTGGAAAGCTGCCTGACGATCACAGGAATACCGTTAAACAGATTGGAACATGGATGCATCAACAAGCTTTTGGCTTCGTCGAGCAAATCATTGACACTGTTGGCGGTGATGTTGGCACAATCGTCGAGATTACGCCACAAGTCGCGAGCAGTGGCCGGAGACTCATTGAGCAACGCATCAAGTGCGTCCAAGGCCTTCGTCATCGTCAGCCACGGCATCTGCTCTTGAGGGGTGCTCGACACCGACAGCATGATGCCGATCATGCGTCTGGCTTCGGCGATGTCCGGTGCCGATTTGGACCACACATGCGCGCGTGTTTCCAGACCACGCCGAAATTCATCGAGCTTGAGGGTGTTCTGCCGCACCATTGCCTTCAATGAAAGCATCTCCTCAGCCTGGCGTAGCAGTGCATCGAGCTTGTACGCCGGTATGCGTAAAACTTCCTGCGCTGCCTTTTCTTCGTCGGCTTTGCCGGCGTCGGCGTGCGATTTTTCTTCGCCGCCTGCTCGTGGCGCCTGAGGCGCCGCTTTGGCCGGCGGCTGTGCGCCTGCCTCCATGGACTGAACGCCTGCTGCTGGCGGCACGGCAACGTCCTTACTGGACGGCCCGGCGACCTTAACTTCAAGTGACTCTTGGGAAGATGCTTTTGCCGCCGCCGGCTCAGCTTCATCGGCAGGCGCCTGCACGCCCAAAACCGCTTTCAATCGAGCCAGAATACCTTCAATGGCCGGCAGCAAGGCGCTGTCGTCGTCCTCGCCCAAAAGCGATTCAACCAGTCCCACGCCTTCCAGAAGCAAATCGATGAGAGCGCTGTTAATGCGCAGATTGTTGGACTTGATGGCCGACATGATGTCTTCCATCGGGTGACATACGGATTCAACGGTGTAAAACTCGGCAGCGTGCGCCGAGCCCTTGAGGTTATGCAACGAGCGGAACGATTGCTCTACAAGCGACGGCGTTTCTTCCGGCGTGGCGAATTCCAATTTGACCAGGCTGGAGAGCAGCAAATGCACGTGCTCCAGACCCTCCGCCCGACAGGCGTTTTGTAGCTGCTTGGTAAAATCGTCGTCCGACATGACTTTGGTTGAACCGCCTTCAGGAATTCCCGGCCGCTTTTTTATTCAAACGAGAATCCGTCAGCACCTTATCGGCACTGAGAATTACCAGGCGGTCGTTGGTGACCGCGCGCACGTAATCGGCAGTGGCACCACAGAGCATGCCCACGGAAAACTGCATCGAGGACAACGGCAGTTTCTTAGCCCCAATCACTTCATCGGCAAGGAAGCCGACAATCAGTTGCCCCTGCTGGAAAATAAGTGCTTTGTTGAATACGGTGACGGCGCCTGCTTGAATGCCAAGGAAAGTCTTGAGGTCGATAATCGGCACAATCTGACCGCGCAAGTTGATCACACCGAGCACGAATGGCGGCGAGCCGGGAATCCAGGTGACTCCCACCAGCGGGCATACTTCCGTCAGTTGCTCGAGCTCGAAGGCGAACGCATCTTCGCCCAGAAGAAACTCCACAATTTCGATTACTTCTTCATCGACCGTTGTTCGCCTCTGGGCAGCCAGCGAGCGGCGGCGAGATTTCAATTTTTCGGATTTCGACTGCACCACTGCCTTCTTTAGAGTGGCCATGAATTGCTGGCTCTTATCGCTAAGTCCACCGGGTTCGGCCTGTTTGGCGTTTTCATCGTACGGACTTTCTACCATCTTCTCCCACCAGCGACTTCATTATCGTGTCGATTTGACGCGCGGTCATCTCATCGGAGCAGGGCAACCTTTCATCGGGCGAATATTTCTCAAGTATCTGCTGGGTGTTGCGCCGACAAATTTCCGCCTCTGAGGACCGCCCCAGCTTATTAAACAACATAAATAGAGAAAAGTGCGCCATGACAAAATTCGGATCGACGAATATCGCCTGCTGAAACGCCCGCACGGCTTCAGTGTCCTGCTGAATTTGCTGCAGCAAAACGGCTCTCCAGAAGTAGAGCACCTCATTGAGTGGAAACGTTGTCAACGCCGTATCCACCCAGCGCAAAGCCTCATCCGTGCGTCCCAAGTTGGAAAGCGCATGCAACAGTATCAGATAAAAATCCACGTCCGGTCCGATTTCCGGACCGGATTTGTCATTGGCGCCGGGTTTGACGCTTTGATTGAGCATCATCATCAGGGCGCGGATTGCCTGCTCGTATTGCCCGCGCATGACAAGTTGATTCGCGCTTTCAGGCGACATGTATTCGGCAGGCGGTTGCGGCGGTTGCGGCGCTTGCGCCGGCTTGGGCGGGTTGGCCGGCGGCTGGTTGGAAAGCGACGGTATTTTCTGCAAGGTGGTGCGCGCCGCATCGGCTGCCGCGCTCCCTGCACCGGCAGCGGCAGGCGGCACCGGCGGTCGAGCCGGAATGGGCGGCGCCGCCTTCGGGGCGGCGGCGGGCTGACTGCCTACAACCGGCAAGCCTTTATCGGACGAGGGCACAGCCGTAACCGGACGGAACCGGGGCGGCACATTGCCCAAATGAGAGGCGACGGTGTCGCGCTTGATCAAAACCAGCAGTCCCGGCTCGCGAACGCACTCGAAGAGTGCGCGCGACGCAAGGTCGATGTCACAAGCGCTGAGAATGAGAGCGCCGCCGGGGGCCAGATACTTGTGCATCTGCTCG
>DATNQY010000364.1:0-9038 GCA_036703785.1 Candidatus Obscuribacterales bacterium | reverse complement strand
GTGGCTGCTCCTGCATGTCGGACGGCAGCTCTGCCACCTTGCTGGTCACTATAAAAACTTGCATGACATGCAATTTTTTATAGTGAGCATTTTGGGCACCGCAAAGACTGAGCACTGTGGACAAGAATGGGGGTCAAAGTGGGCACTGTTTCGGCATTTCCCGTCCCCAATGGGGCTTTCCGCATTGGCCGCCCGACACGGCGCCCTTATAATGGCGCTGCGTTAAAGGGCGACCCATGGCACTTTTTGGTCAAAAATCAGGTTTCCTCGCGTTAATGGCGGCGGCTATCGTGCTGGCGCCTGCGCCGGCGCTTGCTTTCAGCTTGGGCTGCCCCTGGGGCTCCTGCCCGAAGCCGAAAAAAGAAGTGTTCGACGACCAGACGCAGATGATGATTTGGGAGCTGTCGCACAGGCCAGAGTTGATGAACTTGGCGTACCTGCAATATTTCATCGGACACCCGGAAAACGAAGGCGTCACGCGCGGTTCCGACCGGCACTACTACTGGTACAAAGGTCCGGACCGCCAATTGGTCTATGAGCTGATTCAAGTCGAAGATGGACCCGGACGCATCGTCGATTCGAGGATGATTGTTCACCTCAAGGGCATGGGGCTGACTTTCGACAAGATCGAGAAGATTTTTGCCGCCGCCAATGCTACCGCCAATGCCAACGGCAGCGCCGGTGCCAACGGTTCCATCGGCGGCACCAACAACACCGGCAGCAATCCTGCGCCCACAATTGCTTCCAAGCGCTTTTTTGATTACTACGGGCACCCGAATGAAGTCTTCGTTTTCGTGCCCAATACCAGCGTTGCCTTCTCTTGCCCAAGCAATACGTATCGCCTCGACCAGGCAAAAATTGTCTATCGAGGCGCTCCGCTGCCCGAGCCGTCTGTCGACGAGCTGGCTATGGCGGAATCGACAATGATTGCCCGCGCTCGGTCGGCGCACCTGACTAACATGGCTAAAGACAGAGCCAACGGCAAAGGCAAGCGCAAGAACAGAAATAGTGATGTGCCGTCGGTGGCGGAAACCGCGCCCATGCTGATGACGCGTTTGCAGGCGCAGCCTTTCAATGCTGAAGCGCACCTGCACCTGGCGCAGGCCTATCAGAAGGAATGCCGAATTAATGAGGCGATTGGCGAATATAAACTGGCGTTGGCTTTGAGCGGGGATAATGAGGACGTCCGCAACCAGTCGCTGCAGGCGCTCAGGGGTATGAACCTGCTGCCGCCGCAAGTGCCGCAACCGCGGCGCAATCTGGAAATCGTGGACCATGGCCAGCGGCTAAAAGTCGTCGGCAATGAGAGAGACCCCTCGCTCGACCCCGGCCAGGACGCGAATTCGAATGACCCAACCGGTAGAAACAACGGATCGTAAGCAGCTGTATCGCGATCTTCTGGATGCCGCGAAGCAGGCAACCAAGCACAGTTACGCCCCTTTTTCGAAGTTTATTGTCGGCAGCGCCTTGCGCACCGCCGACGGGTCGGTATATACCGGCTGCAACGTCGAAAACAGCAATTTCGCCAACAGCATTTGCGCAGAGCGGACCGCGATGGTGAAAGCCATGTCGGACGGTCATCGCGAATTTGACGCCATCGCCACCGTTAGCCTGCAGGCGGCGGATTGCTGGCCGTGCGGCGTTTGCCGGCAGTTTCTTTCCGATTTTGGCGCAGGGCTGACTGTGGTCGCCGAAGGCGCCGGCGGCGAGATTAAATCGATGCCTTGTGCCCAGTTATTGCCTGCCGCCCATGTGCCGAAAACTTAAGCTGGCTGTGCGAATCCACCTGTCCAAAATCGCTTGACATTCGGGTATAAAGTGGTTGAATAGATCAGCCTATTTCCCAGGCTCCGTAGCAGGCAACAGTTACCAGGTTTACCCGTATGGCTTTCCATCCAAATGAAGTTGGCGGCCGTGGCTCCGAAGGGGGCCAAGAACGCGTCCAAAGTCCGTTCGAAAGCGTCAAGAATAGCAACGCGCGTGCCGAGGCCGTCAGTTTGCTCGGCTCTAAGAATCCCGCTGCCCAGCCGAAAGAGCTCGCTGCTCCGATTGCTTCAGGCGCGGATATGCTGGGAGCCAAGGACCGCTTCAGCAACCTACTTAAGCAGGCCACTCCTCAGGACAAGACTTTTAACCCGGCACAGGCGCTAGCGCAAAAGGGCACCGGACTGGACAGCCAAGCCGGCAGGCAAGCATTCGACACCGTTCATGGTGCGATGGTCCACGGCAACGGCATGGACAATAATCGACAAACTTCTCAGCCGCATACAGAAAAGACACCTCCGCCTGCTGCCAATCCGCACATGGCTGAAACGACGGCAGACAAGCCGCATAAGAAAGCCAGCTAAGGCGAAGCTTTGTTTAGATAGTCCGCGATTTGCTCCGCTACGATGCGGTGACCTTTCGCTGAGAAATGATACTGAAGGAACAACGACATAGGGTCGGGGTTCCAGCGGAATGTCGGTGTGAGATCGAACCAACCGAAATGATCTTTCTGCGCGAGCCTTGCGAAATGATCAATCTGTTGTGCCAACACGGGATCGTTTACGACGTTGGGAAATGCCACCACTACCAGCTTTGAGTGAGCATTCGCACAGTCGTTATTCAGTCTTTCCAACAGAGCCGCGGTAACCGCCGTGCTGTCCTGTAATGGATATGGTGCGTCAGTCGGTTTCAATTTCGGAAACCGTGGCGCGAAAGGCTTTAGCGCGATGCCGCGCAGCTTGCGATACAGAGCCTCATGAATGCTCAAATTCATGTCGGTGTGGCTGAGAATGCCGTATATCCGGCTGTTTCTTCTCAAAAAGTCCTGCACCGCATTTGGTTGCAGTGCCGATTCATACGCCTGCAGTATGGCATTGTCTTGGTGTAGAATGTTGTTGTGGTCGAGGTAGAAATAAGGTCGAGGCTCACAACTGAAGTCCGTCGGCTTGCGAACGTTCTCGACGGCATCGCGATTGTAGAGAACGATGGTCAGATCTGGTCTGTACTGCGCGACCTGCTGCTCGAATTGCAGAACTTCTTGCCCGGTTGAATAGCCAGAGCAGGCGAAGTTGATCACCTCCGTGCGCAATCCCTGCGTGTGGAATAGGTTCTGTAGCTGGGCTCCGTAGGTGGCTTCGAGCGGGACTTGCAGCCCCTCGGTCGTCGAGTCGCCCAGCAGCGCGATGCGGAAGGTTCCTTCAGGCTTGGCGATTGGATGCTCGTTATCGCGCATGCCGGCGGAATTTAATAGCCCGCGCGAAAAGCCTTCCATCCGCCAGATCACAAGCTTGTTCGGTATGTGTTTTGTGCCGAGCGTTTGGTCGGGCTGGATTATTTCCTCCATGCCCACCCCCGCTGCTTGCAAGAACAGCTCCAGCCCCGCAATGCAGACGCAGGCGATGACTGCTGCCTGGATAAGCGACTGCCACCACAGGCGGTTCGTGCCCGGGGTCGTGGACGGCTGTTTCTTCGTTATCGTTTTCTGCTGCGATGCAGTGATCATGCCGACCGTGTCCTCCTTACAGGTAGTGGCGGGGGGAAGCCCGCCCTTAGAATTGGAAATAGATGAATGGTGTCGCATGCTCGGGAGCAAACCCGAGAATGATAAGTGCAAGTGCTGCGTAAACCGTGGCGCGCGCGGTTAGCGAGCCGTTCCAGAAGAAGCGCACCGGCGCTGACAAGGTATGCAGCAAGCCTGGCGTTGTGCACAGTTTTTCCAGTGCCAAGAACATTGAATAAACGGAGAGCGTCACAGGTAAAGTGGATATGCAGAACGCTTCTACGACCGCTCCCGATGGCGCGGCGCAGAACATTCTAGCGAAGATCTGCAGCGCCTTGCCAAAGCTGTCCGCGCGGAAGATCACGAAGGTGAAACACACGAAGAGGAACGTGACGACTACGCCGCTGCAGTGCCACCACGCCTGCGGTTTCATTCGTTGCAACCACGGCGCTTTGTCAACCGCTTCCATCCAATCTTTGGTGAGCATCAATCCGATGCCGTGGAAGAGACCCCAGATCAGATAATGCCAGGCGGCGCCGTGCCACAATCCGCCGAGCGTCATGGTGATTATCAGGTTGCGTTTTACCTTCCAGCTTGAAACGCGAGAACCTCCCAGCGGGATGAACAGATAGTCGCGCAGCCATGTTGAAAGCGAGATATGCCAGCGATGCCAGAAGTCTCTGAGATTGGCGGCGAGATATGGGAAGTTGAAGTTGATCGGCAACCGATATCCCAGCAGCATGGCGGAGCCGCGACCGATGTCTGTGTAGCCGGAGAAGTCCAGGTAAAGTTGCACAGAGAATCCAATTGCAGCTAACCACGCATCGGCGGCTCCCATAGCGAGCGGGTTGGCGAAGCCGATAGCTACGACTTGACCGAGATTATCGCTGAGGACGGTTTTCTTGAATAGGCCGAGAAATATCAGTGCGCACCCATCTTTGAACATCGCTGCATCAAAGTGCGATTTGTGAGCGAGCTGCGCGGTGAAGTCCTGAAAGCGTTTGATTGGCCCGGCAATCTGGGACGGGAAGAACGCGGGAAAGAGAGCGAAGTGCAAGAAATTGCGGACGGGTGGACTGCCGCGATAAACGTCGACCGTGTAGTGAATGAATTCGAAACTGAAAAACGAAATACCGAGCGGCAGGATGATGTTCAGCACCGGGCTTTGCGCGGGCAAGGCTATCGTAGCGGCGGGCGGAAGCCCGCTGACCAGATCCCGGCCGACTACGAGCGTCTGCCACACCGAACTCACGAGAAAATTAGCGTACTTAAAAACGCACAACGCACCGAGGTTAAACACCGACGCGGCGATGAGCCATCTTTTCGCCGCAGAGGAGCGCAGGCTAGCAGCCTGCGTTTGCGGGCTTCCGCCCGCCGCTACGTAGTCGTTTTTCTTCGCTCCATCAATCGCCAGCCCGAAGAAATAATTCCCCACCGTCAGCGCCAAAATGAGGGCGCAGTAACTCGGCATCCAATTCATGTAAAACACGTAGCTGGCGATCAACAGCAAGCCATGCCGAAATCGCTCCGGCAAAAGCCAGTGCAGTGCCACCACTAGAGGCAGAAACACCAGGTAGGTGAAGCTGTTGAAAAGCATGGTGCCGATGATATCACTGCTCACAAGAGGAAAAATTTGCCCCATTACATATATGCGATTCCCTAGCGGGCTTCCGCCCGCCGCTACGGAGGACGACGTAGCGGCGGGCGGAAGCCCGCGACACAACACCGTAGCGGCGGGCGGAAGCCCGCTTTCTTTGCCCGCCTTTCTGTGTCCGCTCTCATATATTTCGCGAACTCGGTATTCGCGCGAGTTAGCACACGAATATCTTGTTAAAGAAAACCTCTCGCGAAGTCATAAAGAACCTTACTTCTTGAATTCTCGTCTAGTGTCCGGTCACTGTTGGATGACGTTCTTTTCCACTCAACTTTCGAGAGTAATACCACCCCTAGTTCATTTGCCTAGCACCCTTTGGTTCCACGCGGAGAAATCAATTCGCGCGGATGGAATCGGCTGTGCGAATGCCGACGCGAGCGGGCTGTCGCCCGCCGCTACCAACGTGACTCCAACCTTGGAGAAAGCATGCCCTACCATCAATCTCTCATCGACGCTGCTGAACCGCACGCGCTGGTCAAGCAACTCACGCACGACATCGAGGACTACCATCAGAAGTTTGTCGCTCTCAGCTTCGCTCTCGGCGGTGTGGGACAAGGACTGCTTCTGATTCTCGGCGGTCGCGACTACGAAAATTTCGAAGCCTATGTCGGCAACGTGCGCTGGGACGACGCCGAAAGCCGGGCCCGCCGTGAGGCAGCGCTCGAGCCGGCCGTTCAAGCCGTCACCGACGCATTCGCCAAAATGAAGGCGACGGGCGACCAGGTTCTACTGCTTCCCGAACACTCTCGGGAAACGTACAAGGCGAAAACGCAGCGCTGTGCGATTACGATCGCTGAGCGCGAGCATGCTCGCATGATGAAGCGAGTCGCCGAAGCGAGAAAGGCGATCGCTACCCCCAACTAACTCGCAGCAACGAAAGGAGGCAACAATGTTCGTTCTGCTCATCGACGATAAAAGAAACTTCGAAGGCGCGCGTGTCGAACGCACGTTCGAGGACGGCATTGCTGCGCTCCAGGAAAGACATTGGGACCTCGTGTTGCTCGACCATGACCTGGCCGACTTCAGCGGCCCCAACGGTCGCGAGCTCACCGGCTATGACGTCGCATGTTTCCTCGAGGCTTTCCCCGAGAACATGCCCAACGATGTGCTGGTCGTTTCGCAAAACAGCTCCGGCATTCCCAGAATCATCGCTGCTCTCCAGCAGTTCTACCCGGACAAGCGCCGGTGGCAGTGGATGAACATGGAAGGACCGCGTCCACTCTGGGACGGCGAGGTGCGTAGGTATCGCACACGCGGTTAGTCCAAACGCGATGCAGCGCTCCCGTGGCGGTCGTAGGGGCGGGCGGAAGCCCGCTCTGCGACCGTTTCACTTTTCCAAAGGAACGCTGCATCGACCACCGCTCGCATTCGCGAGCATCCCGTGACGGCGTTAACGCCGTTTCACTTCCGTAACCCGGAAAAACAGCTATGAAGTTTCGAAATTTGGACAAAGTAGAGTCCTCTATCGCGACCATGTTTGGTCGCGTCGAACTCGCGAAGGCGAAAATCTTCGCCTTTCAGGTGATCGGTAACGAGCGCGACGATCGCAACGTCAACGTTATCGGTATCAAGCAATACCGCCAGGGACAAGCGGCGGTCTTCGTCCGCAACCACACGTCCTGGACTGTGCTGTTTCGCAATCCAGTTGACGCCTGCACTCTTCGCCGCGAGCAAGCCGGCGATACGATCACCGATGTTAACGAGCGGTATATCGATCGCGCTCAAGCGAATGACCAAGTGCAGTTGGAGCGACTGTCGGCAGCGCTCGACAAGTTTAGCGGCAGGCAGCTCGATCCCGCCGATCATGGACGTCAGCCCATCGGTGAAACGTACGACCCGAATTTCCCCAAGTGCGATCCCACCGATGTCCTGCAAAAATTCGACTGGTTTGATCGTGACTGGCTTCTGCTCTACGAGCCGGCTCCAGGACAGATCGTCAAACATTCGCGCACAGTCGAGCAAGAGATTGCGCGTCTGGAAATCACCGCGCTGCGTTCGCTCGGACGTTCCATTGGTACCATCGACGCTCGTTACGAATGCGACGCCGAGGCGGCGAACATTGCCTGGGTGAACATCGATCGCGGTGGCGAAGAGCACAAGCACATCATGGCGTCGATTGCTGCGCTGCTGAAGGACGAGGTCCGCCTCACCGAGGCAGAACTCGATCGCACACACGTCGACGACACTGTCACGCGCTGCGAGATCGCGCAGCGATTCGAGTGGCTGCTCATCAAGCGTGTCTACTGGCTCTGTGAGCTGGACCGTAAGAAGGAAGCCGAATCGCTCGCCAACAAGGCGGCGCTCGTTCGCCTCGAGCTTGTTGGCGCGTACAATTTCGCGCGTCTCAAGTACATGCGCGATGCCGCAACCAACGAGGAGCATCGGATGCGTCTGGCATTCGTCTGCACGCGTTTGGCTCGCGTGATTCGGCGCATGGCGCCCAATGTGGCATTTGCCCAGGTCAAGCTGTTGCAAGACCAGGCCGCCTCAGCCAAAAATGCGCTGTCGCCGCTTGTCCAGAACCAGCTGGAACAAAAGCTAGCGCAGGATCCGGCGTTGCCGTACCACATGTCCGGCGCCGGGCACAAGTTCGGTCACTACGACTGGTAAATAGCAGAAGGACCTATCATGCGACTACGCGTTGGAATTTTCGCGCTTGCTCTCGCTCTTGCGAGCGGAGCCGCATTGACGGCCCAAGCACAGACGGCAGCTCCTGAGCAGCCGTTTGTCGTGGGTGGACACATCGGAATCGTTGACGGTCAAATGGTAGCCGTCGGCGGACAGATGGTCGTCGACGTCGACATGCCGTTGCCGAAGACGATCAAACTGAAACACGGTGAAGTGCTCAACTTCGTGCGCAAATCACCGATCGTGGGCTCAGACGTGAGCATCAAGGCTTTGCCGCCGACGGTGCAAGTGTTCTGCATCTGCCACGCGACCCAGGCTGCCACATCCGTGGATCCGGCTGGATACCACGTGCTTCTGGCGGTTAAGGCTGACACTGCGAACATGGGCGAAACGTATGAGATCACCCACACGGTACCGGGTTCCCATAACCAGCCGACGGTGCAAACGGTGACGGTGCAGATCGTCAAATAACACCGAGGTGAAATTGTCCAAACCCACAGGAGACTCCTCCTTGCCCATAGTTTTGATGGCAATCGCGGCTCTGGCCGTGTCGAGCTTTATTGGCGTCATGCGCTACATCGACAAGGCACCAGGACCGCACCCCGGCGAAGAGAACAAGGATCCGCCCGACGAGGCGAATCCAACTCGTCGTCCAGGTTCGGACGATTCGGCGAAGTAATGCCGTTGCGGAGTTGCACTGTCGATCGACGGTGCAACTCCCTTCGCATTCTTGCTAACGGCAATGCGTACTACGCGGTGTCGTGGCAAACCGACCGATGTAAGATCAGGAGATGTTCAGCGGCAATCTATAGAGCCAACTAATAAAGAGAGATCACCATCCGGTGTTTGTACGACCAATTTCGTGTCACATACGGAGCCGGGAGTGCTTTGAAATTGGATACGGCTGTCTGCGACGCTCATTTGTCGAAGCTGGCTTGGCGAAAGGGCGAATACTTCGCCCACGAATGCATTATGAGCGCCAATCGCGGCCTGCATGTCGCCAAACTTGAATTCCTTGACTGTACTCCTCAATCCTGAATTAGGGGCAAGTTCACTCTACAGTGGGTGCACCTGATTGAGTATCCGTAAAAGTACGCATCGGAGGGGCGCATCACCAGTCGATTGTGGCCACTTGGACCGAGAATTGGACTCGCGTGATCTCTGCTATGGGATGCATGCTGTGTGAGTTTCTTTCTAGGGGAGAGCAATTGAATGAACGCCGCCACGCGCTCTAAGTTTCCTTGTAATCATTACAGTCCTCCGTTCCCGCCC
>DATNQY010000363.1:0-13403 GCA_036703785.1 Candidatus Obscuribacterales bacterium | reverse complement strand
AGAGCAAGAGCACTATCAGCGGTAAGGTGCTGACCAAAATGAAACAATCGGACGTGCAGCAAGTGCTGCCGGGACTGAAGTAAAACAGCCACTATAGAAACTTGCATCAGATGCAATTTTTTATAGTACGTTCCAACCCGGACCCGACCCGAGTGAAACCGTGACGCGGTATGCCCGCTGCCTTAGAGGACCTTCTGCGGCGCTTGGCTTATGAGCTTGCCGGCCGCAGTCTTGGTCAGACTGTCGGAAACATCCGTGTACAGATGCGTCAACAAGAACGGATAAACGCCCAGCGCGATGATGCAGACACCGAGGGTAGCGCCCACCAGGCGCTCGGTGAGATTCATATCGGTGAGGTGGCCGACCCAACGCGGCTGTTCCGGCCCGTAGAAAAGTCTGCGCACGAGCCACAACATATATCCGGCAGACAGAATCACACCCAGACCCGAGAAAATTACCCAGCCTTTCACCCAGCCGAATTCCGGATTGAGAGCAATCGGCGAAGTGAAAGTCCCGTAGTAGACCGTTACCTCTGCGACAAATCCGGCCAATGCCGGCAATCCAAGATTAGCCAATGCCGCCAACAACCAGAAATAGAAGGCGGTGGGCATTTGTTGCGCCAAACCGCCGCCTATCTCGGCGATATTGCGTGTGTGACAACGCTCGTACACCACTCCGACCAGGAAGAACAGCGCAGCCGAGATGAAACCGTGGGCCACCATCTGGAATATGGCGCCGCTGAGCGCTGCCGCCGAAAGCGAGCCCAATCCCATCAATATGAATCCCATGTGGCTGACGCTGGAAAGGGCAATCACACGCTTCATATCCGACTGCACCAGGCAGGCGATGCCGGCCCAGACGATGTTGAAACAACCAAGAGCGATAAGGTAGGGTCCGAACTGCGCAAGCACATCAGGGAAGAAGCCCAGACCGATGCGCACCATACCGTAAGAGCCCATCTTCAGCAAAAGTCCGGCCAGAATCATTGATATCGGGGTCGGCGCTTCGACGTGAGCATCGGGCAACCATGTATGGAACGGGAAGGATGGCAGCTTGATCAAGAAAGCGAGCATGAATCCCAAGCAGGCCAACTGCTGCACGCCCAAAGGTAGTTGCGGCGCCAGAAGCTGCAAGTGCACCATGTCGAACGTCTGTTGCAGCCCATTGGGACCGAGATTAATGAAGAGGTAGAGCAAACCGCCCAGCATGAAGATGCCGCCGGTGAACGTGTACAGCAAGAACTTCATAGCTGCGTAATTGCGATTTGGTCCGCCCCAAATAGCGATCAAGAAATACATGGGCGCCAGCTCGAGCTCCCAGAAGACGAAGAACTGCAACAAATCAAGTGACACGAACGTACCGAGAATGGACGCCGTGAGCAGAAGGATCAAGCTGTAGTAAAGGCGCGACCTGGTTTCCCCGATTTTTTCGCTGGCGTATATCGATACGAGCGCGACGATAGTCGTTAGCAAGACCAGAGCAAAGCTCATGCCGTCAATGCCGACGTGAAAGTGCACCGGCAGTGGTGCGTTGAACCAGACAAAGTTTTTCTCGAATTGGAAGTTGGTGGCACCTTTGCCGCTTTGCCAATTGAGAGCGAGGTAACCGGACAACAGCAACATCACCCAACCGACGAAGATGGCAATTCCTCGGGAAGCTCGCGCCGGAAACAGGGGCAAAATAATTGAGCCCAGAATCGGTAGCAGCAGAAGAAGAACAAGACTGAGATCCATCACATGTATCCTTTGGAATTGCTCGAGCGATCAGGCGGTCGTCAAGCGCGCAATGGCTGTTTCAGCAGCATATATCTACACGCGCACCAGCATCCAATAGTGTCCCAGCAATGCATGCAGAATTGCGATAAATAAAGAACTGTTGAAACACAAAATAATTTCAGGTTTACAGCGATCCCTCTGATAGCCGTTTATAGCGAGTCAAGCGTTTATATTGTACATAGGAATTTTCCGCCGTAAGGAGACTCAATGGGCGCTTCCATTTCACCGCTGTTGCAGGGCGCATACTGGATTGTTTTGCTGCCTTTTCTTGTGGGCGCGTTTATCATACTCACCCCATTTCTGTTTCCGAAGCTAAGCCGCGACACGCGTGGCTGGAAGCTTTTATCGATGGCACTGTCAGTAAGCGCTGTCGGTTGGGGATTGATCCAATCCGTATTTGTATTTCTCGAAATTGCAAAGAGTCAGGTACCTTACGTCGCCGATGTGCCGTGGTTTGTGAGTGGCAGTTTCACTTTGAACATGGGTTTGCTTCTGGACAACTTGACGGCCGTGATGCTGATCGTTGTCACCGCGGTAAGTTTCCTGGTGCAAATCTACACGCATGCCTATATGCGCGATGACGCCGGCTATTCTCGTTTTTACGCTTATCTGTCGTTGTTCACAGGTTCCATGCTGGGTCTTGTGGTTGCCACCAATCTCTTTCAGATGTTCTTCTTCTGGGAGTTGGTCGGTGTGTGCAGTTATTTCCTGATTGGATTCTGGTTTTACAAGCCGAGCGCCGCTTACGCATGTTTTAAAGCGTTCGTCGTCAACCGCATCGGCGACTTTGGATTTCTAATCGGAATTTTGCTCTTGCTTTTCGCCACCTGGGGGTTCTGGAGCCAGCCGACCAATCTCACGCACGGGCTGCTCAGCTTCGCCGGCAACGTGGACATCTATCATGCCATTGCCTGGGCGCGCAGCAACAACACCCTGACTGTCGGCGCCTTGACGCTTTTGGCTTGCTTGATGTTTATGGGGCCAATGGCCAAATCGGCGCAAATGCCTCTGCATGTCTGGCTGCCTGATGCGATGGAAGGTCCGACGCCTATTTCGGCGCTCATTCACGCCGCTACCATGGTCGCCGCCGGAGTGTATATGGTGGCACGTGCATACCCGATTTGGCTCAATTGGGAAAGCGCAACCAACCCCGTGACCGCAGGCTCGATGTCACTGGCATTCGTCGCCTGGATAGGCGGATTCACAGCTTTCATGGCTGCCACCATCGCCCTTACTCAGGTGGATATCAAACGCGCGCTGGCGTGGTCGACTGTTTCCCAATTGGGCTACATGTTCGTCGGACTGGGAGTGGGCAGCTACACAGGCGGCATGTTCCACCTTTTCACGCACGCCTTTTTCAAAGCCATGCTCTTCCTTTGCAGTGGCGCCGTTATTCACGCTTTGCACGGACAACAAGACATGCGCTTCATGGGCGGGCTCAACAAAGATTGCAAGTTCACCCATTTTGCCTTCCTGATGGGCTGCCTGGCGATCTCGGGGTGCCCATTCTTCAGCGGCTTTTTCTCCAAGGACGAAATTATCGGCTCCAGCTTCTCGTGGACCGGACCCGGGCATGAAATTCTCGGCCCGCTCATGGTATTCACCGCCGGCATGACGGCGTTCTACATGTTCCGCATGTACTTCATGACCTTCTGGAATGACTATCGAGGCGACGTGCATCCGCACGCAGAAGGTAAGTTGACGCCTTTGACCATGCCGCTGATGGTGCTGGCCATACCCTCCATCTTTGCAGGCTGGTTAGGCTTCTCGCTGCAATCCTTCCAGGGCGTCGGCGCCGAATCGCCTTTCGGAGCCTTCGTCCACTGGCCGACAAACCCGGCAGAAGCGGCAAATTGGCCGGTGATGATCTGCTCAGTTGCCGCTTCGCTCATCGGCTTTGCTCTGGCTTTCGCGATGTACAAGACGCGCAGCCTCAAGTTGAACGAGGCGATTGCCACCGGCATGCCGTGGCTGTATCAGTTTTCTTTCAACCGCTGGTACTGGGACGATCTTTATCATGGCGCCGCCGAATTTCTGATCATGATCTTCCGCGGCTTCTGGACTCTTATTGACAGCTTCGTGATCGACAATGTGGTCAATCTCTTCGCCCAGATCGCCAAGGCAATCGGCGGACTGCTGCGTTATTCGGAAAACGGGCGCGGGCAGATCTATGCCCTTGTAATCTTCGCCTGTGTGGCGATCATTTGTGTTGTTGTGTACGGATTCGTCCCTGGAGGCTAAGCAATGGCAGACCCATCGCATCACGCGGTATCACATGAGCCGGATGAAACTCATGATGACCACGGTCACGGCCATGGCGCACACGGTTCACCCTCCTTCGAAACGATTCCGGAAGACAGCGGCGCCGACGGCGTCCTCAATCTGGCTGCCTGGCTGGCTTTTGTAGTGCTGCTGGCGTTCAGCACGATCATGTTTACGTATGCCGGACATGCCGCTGAGGCAAATCCGGCCCAGCCAGCGCCGCAAGAGGCCCGTTAAAGGGCTGAGATGTCCCATGCAGGCGCCTGAGCGGTGGCTGCTGTACCTGTTACGTTTGTTGTCATTAAGATTGTTGAGTAGTGGGGCAACGGAATAGCCACTTACGGATTATGCTATTGTATCGAGATCGGTACCGTGCCTGGGTTTGAACATTGCCAAGCGACGCTGAAGCTCGCTTTTGGAGAGCGATCTCAACAGAGACGCTCCCAGATACCCAGCGGATTGAAGGAGAGAGAGAGTAATGCAGGAAGTCACAGTAGGAATCGGCGGAGCCGCCGGTGACGGACTTGATAAGTCCGGCGACACACTAGCCAAAACGGCAGGCCGGCTCGGGCTCCACGTCTACGCCTACAACAGCTACCAATCAATCATCCGCGGCGGCCACATTTGGCTGAGAATTCGGATGGGCGAAAACAAGGTTTATACGCACGGCGATAATTTGACCGTATTGGTGGGTCTCAACCAAGACACTATCGAGCGTCACGCAGGCACCGTCAACGACGGCGGCTGCATCATTTTCAACGGCGACAAACTGAAATGCGATCCCAAGCTCGTCAAAGGCAAAGACGTGAAAATCATGGCTTTACCGATGAGCGAAGTGACGGCCGAAGTGGCCAAAAAGCACGGCGCCATTCAGCCAATCATGCAAAACACGGTCATGATCGGCGCAGTGCTCGCCGTTGCTGAAATCGACTTCCAAGAATGCGCAGACGTGCTGAAGGAAACGTTCGCACACAAAGGCGACAAGGTAATCGAACTCAACATCGGCTTGCTCGAGGCCGGCTATCAGTGGGCCAAGGCCAACAGCAAACCGATCACCAAAACCTGGACGTTCAGCAAAAAACGCCGCGCTTTCACCACCGGCAACGAGGTGATTGCCATCGGTGCCGCTGCGGCGGGACTGAAATTTTACTCGGCATATCCTATGACTCCGGCATCCAGCATCCTGCACTGGTTCGCCAATCATGCGGAGAAAGCCGGGGTTTGCGTCAAGCAAGCTGAAGACGAATTGTCGGTCATCAACATGGCAATCGGCGCCGGACTGGGCGGTGTGCGCTCGATGTGCGCCACCTCGGGCGGCGGTTTTGCCCTTATGACTGAAGCCATCGGTATGGCAGGCATCATGGAAGTGCCGGTGGTCTGCGTGGAAGTACAGCGCGGCGGCCCCTCCACCGGTCTGCCCACCAAGACTGAACAAGCCGACCTCAACCAGGTGTTCGGAGCTTCGCAAGGTGACTTCCCGCGCATGATCGTCGCGCCACACGATACTGCCGACTGCTTCAACACAGCAGTAGAAGCGCTACAGTTGGCTGACAAATATCAGATGCCGGTGCTGCTGGTGTCCGATCTGCTCTTGTCGGAACACCCGGAAACCGTAGATCCCGAAGTTTTCAAACACGACATCAAAATCGATCGCGCCCAGGCTGCCATCACTGAATGGCCCGAAGGCAAGCAATACAAGCGCTTCAGCTTCGATACCGTCAATGGTGTCTCCCCGCGTGTGTTGCCGGGCACTCCCGGCTGCATGTACGTATCAGGCACAGACGATCACGACGAGCGCGGCATTTTGATCTCCGACATGTTCACCACCACTGGTGTCAGACGGAAGATCGTAGAGAAGCGCCAGCGCAAGCTCGAGTATCTGCTCAAAGATCTTCCCGCGCCCAAGCTCGAAGGTCCGGCCGACGCCCAAGTGACGCTGGTTACGTGGGGTTCGACCTACGGGACAGTAAAAGAAGCGGCGGAAATGTTGACGGCGCAAGGCGTGAAAACCAACTTCGTCGTCGGCAAATACATTCTGCCGTTCCACACGAAAGAGTGGACCGACCTGCTCGGCAAGTGCAAGAAGAAGATTTCCGTTGAAGCCAACTTCACCAGTCAATTCGCCCGCTACTTGCGTGCGGAGACAGGCGTGGCCATGGATGCTCACATCAACAAATACGATGGTGAGCCGCTCGAGCCGCACGAGATCGTCGCTCAAGTCAAAGACATTCTCGCCAACAAGCCGTATGACTACACCGTTAGCGAAGCGGAAGCCCGCGATATCGCTTATCACTACCTGCGTACGCACTATGCCGAAAAAATGCGCCCGGTGAAATTCACCAAAGAGAGTCGCGACGGCAAAGGCGAAGCGCTCTGGCATGTCGAGTTTGCCGATCGCACAAGCGGCGAAAAGCAAGCAGAAATGACGATCGGAGCGGAATCAGGCGCTACTTATTCGTTCAAACAAGTTGGCGCGCCCGTAAAAGCATAACTAGAGCCGATGCAACGGGCGGCATGCAGCCGCCCCTACATAAGAAGGAACACGATAATGTCCACAGTTGTTGAACTTCCAGTCGAAACCTATAAAGGCCCGGTCGATCCCGATTGGTGTCCCGGGTGCGGTGACTACGGCACGCTGCGCTCGCTGCAAATGGCGGCGGGCAAGCTGGGCATCCAGCCGCACAATTTGATGATCGTTTCCGGAATCGGTTGCTCATCCAACCTGCCCGGATTCATCAATGCCTACGGCATCCACAGCCTGCACGGACGCAGCATTCCTGTTGCCACCGGCGCGCACCTGTCCAACACCGCTCTGAAAGTGATTGCCACCGGCGGCGATGGCGACGGTTATGGCATCGGCGTCGGGCACTTCATTCATGCCATGCGCCGCAATCTGGACATGACCTACATCGTCATGGACAACCAGATTTACGGTCTGACCACCGGACAGGCATCACCGACGACGACGCGCGGTCATAAAACCAAATCGACGCCGAAGGGCAATGCCGAGATTCCGCTCAATCCGCTGGCGCTGGCAATCACTGCCGGAGCCACTTTTGTGGCGCGTGGATTCACAGGCGAACAAAAGCAGCTCGTCGACTTGATGGCCGAGGCGATCGCGCACAAGGGCTTCTCGCTAATTGATGTGTTCAGCCCTTGCGTCACCTACAACAAGGTGAATACCTATCCCTGGTTCAAAGAACGCGTCTACAAGCTCGAGGATCAAAACTGGGATCCAAGCGATCCGATCAAATCGATCGCCAAAACTTTCGAGTGGGGCGACAAGATTCCTCTGGGTTTGATCTATAAATCCGATCAAGTCACCTACGAAGACACCGAGCCGGTACTTCAGCGCGGACCGCTCGTGAAGCAGCCTCTAGGCATCAACGCCGAGACGATGAAAGATTTTGTCGAAGAAATGATCTAACGACCCGCCGAGTCTGCGCTTAAAAGTATTAGTTGGCGATCCGACGTGGCATCTACGCAAGCAGAGCCATAATCTTCGAGAGGCATTCAAACCGGGATGGAGTCACAACTCCGTCCCGGTTTTTCGTCACCTGCCATGTGCATAATAGGGTTCGCTTGCGGTTATAACGTTTCCGACAAGCGTCCTTGAAGTCCGGCGTTGTGCCCGAAACTTATATGTAGACGTCGATTCTGTAGATCCGTCGGCGCCAAATTGATACAAACACAAACGGATTCTTACTATACAGATACTCATGCCAAGGTCTTCGATCCAGGAAACAGAACAGCTCAACCGCATCGCGACGTTTCAAGCGGCTTTCGCGGAGACTGTTCGGGCGTTGCGGCATACAAAAAAGTACTCGCAGGAAGAATTTGCAGAGCGCTCCGGTCTTCATCGCACCTACATTAGTGATATTGAGCGCGGCGTTCGCAATATTGCCTTCTCAAATATCGTACGCATATCTGAAGCGCTGGATATTTCCCTGTCTAAACTGATGCAAATGGTCGAGCGACAGGCCGCGGAAAAGCATTAAGCGCGGACTATCGGACCGCCACCGGCCTCGGCATCGTATTTGGTATCACGCTGCCGCCACTGCAGGACGAGCACCGCAATCGCCAACGCCAGCAACAGGCAATCGTAGATTAGAAAAGGAATCTTTTGGAAGGCGGCAATTGCCTGGGCCGAGCTCAAAGGCCAGGACAAAGGCACGTATAAAAACAAAAAGCCAACCCAAAGACGGTTCACAATGGCGGCCGTTTTGCTCAGCGCATCGCAACCGGCGGACGGGCGAGTTACAGCAAAGGCGGCCGCCAAAAGCAGCGTGTCGTGTATATGGGTGTGCGGGCTGAATATAAGCGAGGCGCAAATTGCCACCGCAAATGCCCATTGAAGGCAGGAAACGCTGCGCCTCCCGGCGAAAACAAACAGCACGCAATCGATAAACGCTGTCACCATCCAGAGTCCCGAGCTAACGTCCAGTGCTTGAACCGGAGTCAGATAACGCACCAGAAGGGCGCGCACACAGATCATATATTCGGGCCAAACCCCGTAAAAAGCGCCCGTTGTCTCGGCCTCATGGAGAATGCGCGGGTAATGTATTACGTTGTCCCAGCCTACCGCCGCTATGCTCACCAAAAGCATGCCGACGACGCCGATGGCCGCCCAGCCGACAGCACGCCATTGCTTCGTGCACAGCGCATATAAACCGAGCAGAATGCCGTACTGCGGTTTGAATGTGCAAGCGGCGATCGCCATACCCTGCCAGAGCGGTTGCCGCCGGTGAGCGGCTAGCAGATAAAGCAGGTAAAACGCCAGCACCAGCCAAACAGGTTGCCCATGTTTCCAGGCCGAAATTGCCGGATACGAACAAAACAGATAGGCGGTGCAGCTTGTGGCGGTTATGGCGCCCCACCCTTTGCAACGTGTCAAATAAATAATGAGCGCAGCGCCTGCACAGAGGGTCAGCAAGAACACCCAGATAACATAGGCGAATTTAATCGGTAGCAGCGCGAAAGGCGTCATCACGGCGAAAGTAACGGGCGGATACTGCAAGAAGAAGTCCTTCTCGAGTTTGTTCGGATAAATGAGGGCGTCCATGTAGCGCATCTGCACTTCCGGCGAGTAGGCGTGCGCCCCATCGCCTTGCAAAACCATCTGTCCACTGACGAAAAAGAGGACGAAGTCACTCATATGCAGTCCGCTCTGGTCGTTGTAATAGAGGAAGTCGTTGCTTTTCAACGGATCCAGTACGGAATAAAAGAACAAGATGGCCGACAGCATTACCACCGCCGTCAGCATGCCTGCGTTGGTTAAGTTGCGAGTTTTCGGCGCGCTCAAAAGTTCAGCAATCAACATGACAAGCACATGTTAACGCTAATTGTGCCCGATTGTCTCTCTTGTTGCCGCAGCAAGCGGTCGCTGCGACGGCTGGTTTTGCAGGGACGACGCCATGCCTTGCCCTGCTTGGGGGGCCGGCAACGCACTCACGGCAAAATCAGTTTGCGGTGTCAGCACAATGGTGAAATCGGCCATCGGCTTGGCCTCGAGTTGCAAGGAAAGCGGCCAGTAACCAAGTTCGGGCACGGCTGCGCGCAACTTCTGGGTGGCGGCTTCGTCGGCACGACCGCTCATTTGAACGATCTGCTCGTGCTGGCAATCAGCAAGAGGCATAAGCCATTTGTAGCGCACGTTGTAGCCGGCAAGTGTAAGCCGCTGTTCGAGCCGCATGGCCACTTGATCGCAGCCCCTGGGATACCTGAGGGCGACCACCGGCACGCGCGTGACGGCGGACACCGTCTGGTCAGGGTCCACACCAGATACGGTGGCAGGCGTCTCGGCGGTCGCGTTGACGAAAGCACCACCGCCGCTCAATCCAAGAATGCGATTGAATACGGCGCGGCTGCCGTCCATGTCCGGCACCCAATAGCTGCCGCCGTTGATCATCTGTGCTGTTCCGGGAAGCATCGCCGTCACCACTTGCTCCGGTTTGACGTCCTTGCCGAAGGTGGCGAGACGAGCCATATCGTCTAGTGATAGATCGGTTTGCACATAATCGTGAGCCATGCGCACCAAATCCGGCAATCTCAGAAGAAACTGCGGATCGCGAAGTTTTTTGGCGGCTGCGCGGAAAAACCATTGTTGCCGCTCGATGCGCCCGATGTCGCCTTTGGCGTCATGGCGAAAACGGACGTATTGCTCGACCTGCTCAGGAGCAAGGGTCTGCAGTCCGGGCTTGAGGTCTATATGCAGATGAGCCGACCAGTCGTGATAGTGCATTTCCTTTTCAACGACCACTTCCACAGGACCAAGAAGCTGGCAAAGCTCTTTCAGTGCTTGAGTATCAACTACAACATAATGATCGATGGGCACGCCGAAATTCTCGCTGACGGTCTGCATCGCCATGGCAGGGCCGCCGAAAGCATGCGCTGCATTTATCTTGTCCAGACGCTCGCTGTTAGCCATTTTTACCCGGCTGTCGCGCGGGATGGATACAATGCCCACTTTACGCGTCATCGGATCAAGGCTAACCAGGATCATCGTGTCCGAACGCGTGTTGGTGAACCGCTCTGTGTTCAGCCCGTTGGAATCCACCCCCATTACAAGCACGGTCATCCGTTGCGAAAGCATGGGCAGAATTTGAATCTGGTTGGTGCTCACGCCAGGCATAGCCGGCAAGGTGGACGATTTGGTCAGCGCCTCAGCAGGACGACGCTGGGTAAAGCTGACAATGAGAACGCCGATTGAGACGCCAATGACAATCGAAACTAGTGTCTGCCAGAAGAACTGGCGCAACGGGGAGGATTTCAAAATTGGAGACCTGATACGAATGCTCTTCTGTCAAGCATCTTACCCCTGCATGATTGGCTATACTTGAAGCTCGGCTAAATTTTCCAAGGATTTTACGTCCCCTATACGTGAGAGCCGTACCGCAGCCAAAAAAAAAAGGAGCGTGAATCGTGAAGTTATTTCTGGATACTGCCAACCTCGATGAGATAAAAGAAATAAATGCCTGGGGTGTGCTCAATGGAGTTACCACCAATCCCTCTCTCGTGTCCAAAGAAGGCGTCGACTTCAAGCAGCGCGTCATTGAGATTTGCAAAATCGTAGATGGTCCGGTGAGCGCCGAAGTCACGACTACCGACCCCAAGGAAATGATCCAGCAAGGACGTGACATTGCCAAATGGGCAAGCAACGTCATGGTCAAATGTCCTCTGACGCCTGCCGGATTGGAAGCATGCCACGCCTTGAGCAAGGATGGAATCAAAGTGAACGTCACTTTGTGCTTCTCCGTCAATCAAGCAATTCTGGCGGCGCACGCCGGAGCCACTTTCGTCAGCCCGTTTGTAGGCAGGCTCGACGACATCAATGAAGACGGCATGAAGCTGATTGAAGAGATCGTCGAAGTTTTCCATATTCAGGGCTATGAGACTGAAGTTCTCTCCGCCAGCATTCGCCATCCCGTCCATGTGAGCCAATCGGCACTGGCCGGTGCGGACATTTGCACCATGCCGTATAAGGTGTTCAAAATGCTCGTGCAGCACCCGCTCACCGACGCCGGACAGAAGAAATTCCTGGAAGATTGGGAGAAGACCAAGAAAGAACTGGCAGGCGCTAAGTCGTAGGACGGCAAAAACAATCGCCAGTCGCTCTGGTGCCTCTGGCGACATTAGTCGTAGTTGGCTAGTTATAGGACAGCCTTCAGGCGCGCTCGGAAAGTTGCGTCACACGCAACGTCAGGTAGCAGTATCTTTTGAGACACAGCCTTGATTTCAGGCGTTTTAGGGTTGTGGTGAGCGTTTCATCTGAGGCAACTTCCTGAGCGTGCGGCGGGCGCGTCCACTGGCGCCAGTTGCCAGAAGGTTAAAAACGCCACGGCGGCGGTAAGTAAACTGTACCGCTAGGACCCAGAGCGATGGCAACCGAAAAACTGGCAGAACCAACCGTAGACAACGGACCAAGTGGATTCATGCAGCTCAACCAGAACACGCTGGTGGTTGATCACGGCAAGATCTACCTGGATGGGGCTGCCGTGGGCTTCCTCTACGACGATGGACTGCTAAAAGGTCTGGCTGCGCCTTTTGATCCGAAGCAGGGCGTAAAAACGATAGAAGAATTACCGGAATGCTCGTTCAAGGGCATCGATGCGCGCGGTGCCGTTCTCGAGCTACCTAGCCCCACCCCTGGACCGACGGGACTGCTTAAGTACAACGGCGTTGCTCTCAATGTGCTGCATGGACGGATTGCCACTGCCGACCATCGCACTGTGGGTTTACTCGACGATAAGGGCAAAATGTGGCTGCGCAACCACAAGAATCCATCCGCACTTCTGGAGCTTGATGAATACTCGCAGCTCGCTACGTCCTTTCAAGGAATAAACAGCAAGGAAAAACCCTTCGTTTACGAATGGGTGCGACCGCTGCATCGTATGGATCGCAGCTACAGAGAAAACGAAATCATTCGCTACTTTGAAGACTGGGACAAGCTGACCACCGTACAAAAGAATTACGTGCTCGAGACTATGACTCTCTGGGCGCAGTCGGGCATTCTGCAAATAGTCAGACGCAGCGAAGGCGATGCGGCGCTGGGCAACGTTCGCGAGGGCGCCTCCGGCGTCACCGGCGTGCGCACCGGCAAGGTCACCATTCACAAAGAGGAATTCGAGAAAGAGATTCAGCTCTACAGAAACTTCGGTTCCGTCGCTCGCATACCGAGCACAATCAAACCCTATCACGAAGTGCGCATCAATCTCGTTGTTTCCCACGAGTTCGGGCACCAGCTTGAGTTCACTATGTCACAGGCGCTGCAGTACAAGGTAGAGGACGACCTCTACAAACCGCTTTTGAAACGCTGCGATCTGTTGCATCCTTTACCCGAAGGATATAAAGCATTCTCGGAGCTGATTCAACTCCACCAAATCGAAGAACGCGTATTTATCTCAGGCTATGCACGCACCAGCTTCCACGAATATTGGGCAGAGGCGGTAGCAGCCTTTTCCGTGAAATCAAGTCGCGACGTTCTGAAGTCCATGGACCCAGGAGTCTCCGAAATACTGCGTCAGGTGATTTTGGCTCCGGAAAAAAATCTCAGTCCCAAACACGAACAAGAAGCACTAAAATTGCAATCGAGCCTGAAAGTCGGCGGTGAATTGACAGACGATTTGTTGGATAAGTGAGAAGCAAGATCACAGCCGCTATGACGATAAGCGTGACCACGCTGAGCGTGGCCCTGTGGTGGCAGCCGGCAAGCGCTCAGCAATCATATGCACCTTGGGGTCAAAACAATGCGCCCGCAAATGGTGCGCCGCCAAATTATTATGCGCGGCCCGGCGGCTACGCACCGCCTGCCGGACAAGGGTATGCACCAGCCAACGGCGGTCAGCCCTATGCACCAGGCAATGGTGG
>DATNQY010000362.1:0-8354 GCA_036703785.1 Candidatus Obscuribacterales bacterium | reverse complement strand
GCCGTGTCCGTGCCCGCCGCCTGCGACAGCGACTGGTACCGGGGCAGGAGTGCCGGCTGCGCCACCACCACCGCCACCACCGCCGACGGCAATCGGCATCGGTGCACCTGCGCCACCACCGGCAGTACCACCCAGCTTAGGCATGGGAGCAAAGCCGGGAGCGCCGCCGGCCCCATGGGCCATGGCAATCGGAGAGGGAGCGGCCGAGGGCAAGCCGGCAAAACCGGCAGGCTTGGCCATTGGCGTAGGTGTGGGAGCAGAACCGATGCCGGCCGCGTGCGCCATAGGCGACGGAGCCAGAGACGGCATCGCAGAAGGTGAGGCATGCGGCATGGCTCTCGGAGTCGGCACGGCCGAGGGCATCGGTACCGGCGTCGGAGCCAGCCTGGGCATGGGCGAAGGAGAAGGCGAAGGATGCGGTGACGGAGCAGGCGAGGGTGCCGGGCTCGGGTGTGCCACCGGATGTGGTGTCGGATGCGGCGACGGCGTCGGAGCCGGGGCAGGCGTCGGAGCCGGGGTCGGCTTCGCTGCGGCGTGCGGCGCCGGCTTTGGTGCCGGGGTGGCAGCCGGGCTCGGTGCCTTCGGCGCCGGCGAATGGGCCGTAATCGGCTTGTTAGGATTGTGCTTGCCGGCATCGATGGAATTGTGCTCGGCGCGCCGCGGAGACACCACCTTATGGTTGACCTTAGGTTGGTTCTCGATAAATTCAATGTCTGTGATCTGCGCGTTGGGAGGCGGCGGAATCAGGAAGAAAAATGCCAGGATGAACAACGCCACCATAAACGAGAAGTGCACCATATAGGAGCCGCTTGTCGCTTCCGGAAGTTCGATAACCATATCCGGATAGATTTGCCGGCGGCGCAGCGCCGCATGGTCGAAAGCGTCGCGAACAGAATAGGCAATAAAGGCAATAAAGAAGCCTAGTAAGATAATCGACACCACGCTGCCGAAGTGCGCCTCGGACAGGCAGCGCGTCAGCATGATGTTGGGCTTCATGTGATAGCTGTCCGCGAATGCGCGGAAGGTGGTCAACAGAGGATCCACAAAAATCATCGAAACGAAGAGGAGGGCGTTGCATAATGCCACCGCCAGAAAGAGAAATCCTTTTCGCGTCTCACCGTTATATAACTGTCCGAGCCCCGGAATCAACGACAGCATTGCTGCTGTGCTTGGGTCTCTCGGTGAGTTTTTGTAACCGCTTGGTCTTACGGATGTGCTCGTCATCTAGGCTTCAACTCGATTAACGTCGGACAGGTCAAAGCATTGTAAAGGGAGTGCGCTGCAACACGAGGGGCGAACCACTCAAATGCCTGTATGGGTAGTAACCAACGTACTAAGCGCAATTCCTAGAGGAGTTTAATCTTAGCTTAATTGGACTGCTCCAGCAACCTCTTTTAATTTCCCCTAGCCAGTGTTTGAGCTGTCAGAACGTTTGGGTTCTGCAACTAATAGCTAATCTTATCAAGATTTTAGCGCCAGCCATGGGCTTGGGCTTTGTGTATAGAAATTGGAAGGATACAAGTGCCAAACACATTCTGGCGAAAAGCCGCAAACGGCGGCAGGACTGAAAGCCTAGCCCCAGCGGCGATTTGCCCCGAATTTATTCTCGGGTTTTTCCGCTAGGCAAGTTGAATCGAGGAGCAAGGCGCAAAGGGCTCTCCACATATCTATATATTGAACTGGGGAACCTTACCGAAAAGCGGCCTTCGAGCCTTACATCGGCATACGCAGATCTTCGGCCAGCTCAATTTTCAACTCGTCGCCGGGACGAACGTCGATCTTTTTACCTTTTTTGATCAGCAGGATGGCAATGCCGACCGCCGCACCGATACCGGCGCCTATCATCGCTCCTTCGGCCTTGCTTATGTGCGAACTGCCCGATGTGCCGCTCTTGCTGCTGCCGGCCAGCACGCCGATGCCCAATCCAAGCAATGCCGGAACCGTGGCAGTACCGGCGTCAATGGCAATATCTTTCACCCCTCGTTTGGCATGCACGACCCCACCATGCGCTACTAGATTCGCCACCAGAGGAATCTGCCGATTATCAGGCGTAGTCACTGTGTCGAATTTGAGGGCTACCGAACCACCACGCCCCATATTTTTCGGAGCATTAAGCTGAGCAATTCTGCCCTTGATGATCGAGCCGGCCGGAACCACCGTGCTGCCATCGATGTTCAAGTCCTCGCCTGTGCGCGCGGAGAATTCATCGCCTTCCTGGCTGGTATCGCTGTCCACCGAGGTGTCCATAATGATAGGAATCTTTGTGCCTGATGGAACGACACGTATATATCCTTTGAGAGCTTTTTGACTGGTCGCCACCTTGGCGCCGTCACCACTGTCGGCCGTGGCATCCGCCGGCTGAGACTCAGCAGTTTTATCAGGCGCCGTATCTGCAGGCGGTGTCGGCGAGGTCGACTCAGCTGTGGAGGAGGCAGGCGCAGGCTGTGCACTGGAATTGGTTGGCGCTTGTGAATTATCAGTGCTCCACAGCGAATCGCTTGTCGCGGGCGGTTTTTCGGCAGCGGCCGGCTTATCTTGCGCAGCCGGTGCTGTCACTGAATCATCGCTCTTGGGAGTAAGCGCGCCGCTATTGCCGGCAGGCGACGTCTCACTTTTGGTCGCCCCTTGGGTTTCCGGACTGTAAATTTTGAAGTTGAGCTCAGGCTGAGATGCAGCCAATGACGCCGGCATCATCTGACCAGCCAGCGAAAGAGCACAAAGCAGATGGACTAAAGGACGCTTCATTGAATTTCTCCGAAGGCGTGTTGGAGCCTGTCACAAGATCTGTTTCTAATGGCAAGCGGCGCCAGTCTAGCACGGCCTCTTGTCAAACAAATTATGTGTATTTGAGAATTGCGCCGCGAGCCCTTAGCAGGGAATAATCAAAGGTAGTGTCGAGGAGACTACGGTGATCGATTGTCCAATTTGCCATGTGAAAAACCACGACGACGCGCGCTTTTGCGCCGAGTGCGGCCAACGGCTGAGTGCCCCCGGGCAGCCGGCCAACCCAACGCCAAGCGAGCCGCCCATGCAAGCTCATGCGCAGGATGCGCAGCGGCCACCGCAATCACGTCTTCATTCGCCACTTTTGTCCAGCGGTGATGCCGGCGCCGACGCACCCTCGGCTTCGCCAACAGATCCAGGCGACGTAAATCGCCTGCGCCAGATGTCCACGCGCGCCCCGAACAAGGATGACCATCAAGTGAAACCCCAGGAAACCCCGTACAAAAACCCCTTCGACCCTCGCAATGCCGCTGCGCAAACGGGCGATACCTCAGCAAAACCCGGCGAACAACAGCGTCCGAAGTTGCGTTCGCCGCTTTTATCCAGCGAGGAATTTGATGATAACGACCCGGCTTTTGCCGATCCCCCCGCCGCCAATCCTCCTCAAAGAGGGCGCGGCCTGCATTCGCCTTTGTTGGGCGGCGAGCCGGCAGCACACCTGCGTTCGCCCTTGCTGGGCGGCGGCAGTGCCTCTCAGTATCAAGAAGATGACGATCAGGCAGTAAGCGGAGGCGGACTGCGCTCGCCACTTTTGGGTGGCGGACACCATGCACCGGACAGACGCGGGACGGCAAGCGAATCTTACGAAGGACAAGAGCGCCGTCGTGGCCCGCTGCACTCCCCGCTTTTGGGCAACACTCAGACTGACTCTTACCATTTTGATGAAGCTGAAGAAGAAGACGAACCACTCGACGAAGACAATCCGAATGTCTTGCGGTCTCCCTTGCTCGCCGCCAAGCGGCCGCTAAGCGATCGCGATCGGCCCGCGGTTAAATCTCCAAGCGGCTCCAATACACAAACGCCGCTGCGCCCGCCGCAATCGCCGCAAGCCATGCAATTCGGCGCCCAGCGTGGTTCGCCCAACAGCTCCTACAACAGCCTGCAGAGCATCAGCTCGAATACAGGCGGGCAAGCGCCAGCGGCGCCGCCGCCTGCGCCGAGCCAACCTTCCAGTTCCGGGCCGCCGCCTGCTTCGGTGCCGCCAGCTTCAACTCAGCCGCCTGTAGCTCCGGCACCAGCCCAGGTGGCATCGCTTTTCGGTGATCAACCGCCCAGCAGCGTGCCGCCGGCCTTCCAGAATATGCAAGCGTCGGCATCGCAAATGGCTGCGCAAGCTCAGCCACGACCCAACTCAGCAGCAGCTCCGGTGGGACGCACTGATGGCACCACAGGTGGTATCAATGTCCAACCACCCGCTCGCAAAAGTCCGGAGCTGACATCGACACCGTCGACGCCGCTGCCGCAGAGTTCGTATGCGACGCCCTCGCAGGAGCCGATGCGCAAAGCACCTTCCCGTTTGTTGGCTGAAGACGACAACGACCAAGCCTATGATTACAATAGCCGTGGTGCCCAAGATCGATATCCCGAGCGCAAAGGCTCGCCCATAGCAAAGATCATAGGCATCGTCGCCGTTCTCATGCTGCTTTCGAAGTGCTGGGTGCTGTATAGCTTCTGTCAGACGGACTGGGTAAAATCACCATTCCTTGTAGTCGACCAACTGCTAGGCATGGCGCTTATCTTCTGTGTGATCGGGCTTGCTTTCGGGCGCGACCGCTAATTAGATGATCAAATAGTTATCAAGCTGGCAAAACGCACCGAGGGCGCGCTTTGTTCGGCGCTGCACGCCCGGATCACAGCTGGCGCTGTGCTATAGTTTGCTGCGCAAACATGACTGATAGAAGGTGTTATCCATGTTCTCGAGCACTGCAGCGGCATCCAAAATAACTCGAATCTCCTGCATCGCCATAGCAATGAGCATATTTCTCGCTCCGATTAGCTATGCCAAAAAGAGCTCGTTCGATATGCAACCGTGCGATCGCTTGATCAATGGTGACGGTCCGGATGCAGTATCAGCCGGCTCAAGCTCAAGCGCTAACACCACCGCCAGCTCAAGCTCAGCGGCACCAACATCATCGTCGGTACAAGCACCGATGGGTCCAGCAACTTTAAAAGTGACGCCTGCCGATTTCGATGCCGCAGCTGCCGAGGCAACATCATCAACTAATAAGTCGGAAGCAAGCGCCGACGGAAAAAATATTCTCGAGCCCGTCAAGCTCACAGATGAGCAAAGTACCTACAGCGTAGGTAAAGACGGCAAGGTCAAACTGAAAGCCTCGAAAAACGTCAAGAAAGACAAAGACAAGGACAATGGTCCCGACAAGTTCGTGAAGGAAGCAAAGAAAGTCAACATCACCCCCTTGGCTCTGCTGGAAAGCGATGCCGAATCTCAGCAAAAAGCGGAAGTGGTGGCGGATGCAGAAAAGGCACAGTTGACCGATCTCTGGAGTGCCACCATCAATAGATCACCGGACATTCAGTTCGTGATCCAAAGGATGCAACCGCATTCCGATCCCAATCATGCAACCTCTACCGTACTCAAGCTATTGGGTGGCGCGCTGTTCAGCGCCGCACAGGCCGGCTGCATGTTCATGGGACCGAGCATGGGCATGGGCAACATGGCTTCTTACGCGATGATGGGCGGTGCAAACGCCGGCGGCAGCATGATGCAATCGCTCTTGAACGTCGGCAATTCGAAGAACGCGAAAAAACAGCAAATTTCGCAAGAGCAAGCGACCATGCTGTACAAAATGGTGCGGGACACGGCCGATAAGCTGGTGGCCAACTTCCGCCTCTATAAGAAATATCGCGCGCAATATGAATCCGCCTCGGATGATTACGAGTACATCAAGAAGCTGGTTGCCGATGAATCCAACAACGCCGATACAGCCAAGCGTATTGATATGGAATATACGATCCGCAAAGCCAAGCGCGAAATGGACGGCATTATCGACGAAGCGAAAGTGCAGCGTCAGGCGCTTAGCGATCTGGCCGGTCAAGATGCAGTGGCCAAACTCGACGATCAAATCGATGAGGAGATAGCCAACTTGAAGAGCATGACCGGCAACATGGCAGGGAAGGTCAACCCCGACGATGTTGCGGTTCAGAAGGCGCCGGAGGCCAGCCCGACTCTCATTGCTCCGCTCAATGGGGCAGTCACCAAGTAGAGTCGTCACCAACAAGACATTGCCAGGGGCGGCGCGTTGCGTCGCCCCTGCGGCTATAATTAGCCATGTTTTGGCTTGGTTGGAGAAATTTCTTTGCACTCCTCATTGCGCACCCAAATATTAGGCTGGGCGCTTTTGCTCGCTTGCATCATCGCTATCCCGGTCGGCATCTTTTATCATGCCGGCACAAGTGGAGCGGACAAAGAAGCGCATAAGGGCGAAAAGGGCTGGTCCTCGCTGTTTACTAACCGCAAGCACATTATGGTGCTGCGCTTGTACGGACCAATCACCGATGACGATGAGGGCAGCTCGTTCTTTCCTCATGTCGATACCGCCGGTTGGGTGAAGCGCAAATTGCGCAAGGCCGTGGACCAAGATAATGTGAAAGCGGTTCTTCTGCGCATCAACTCGCCAGGCGGCACGGTGGGAATGAGCCAGGAAGTCTATGACGCCATCAAGGCCGCGCGCGCCAAAGGTAAGATCATCGCCGTATCAATGGGCGATATTACCGCTTCGGGAGGCTACTACATTGCCTCTGCAGCCGACCGCATTTTCGCCAATCCCGGTACCCTCACCGGTTCGATCGGCGTGATCATGCATTTGCTGAACTGGCAAGAAACAGAAAAGAAAATCGGCTTGGCCCCCAATGTGATCAAATCGGGCGCTTTCAAGGACATCGGCTCGCCCGATCGGCCAATGTCGGCCGAGGAAAAGGATCTGCTGCAAAACATCATTATGGATTCTTACGATCAATTTGTAAGCGCGGTCGCCGACGGACGCAAAATGGACAAAGAGCAGGTGAAGAAACTGGCCGATGGGCGCATTTACTCGGGCAGGCAAGCTGTGAAAGTCAAACTTGTGGATGAGCTTGGCTCTTACGACGACACGCTGGCGTGGCTGCAGAAGACCTGTAAGGATAAATTCCACTTGCAAAATGACTTGCCTGTCGATGACGGATCTTCTTCGTACAGCCTACTCTCACAGCTTTTGGGAGGCTCGACGGAGTCATCGTTGTCTTTGCCTCTGCAAAGCGGCAAAGCCAGCGATCTGCTCAAAGGCATCATTCCGATGAGCGCCGATCCCCAATACAGCAAGGTGCCTTTGTGGATTCTGCAATAGACAAAAGCGGGTCGTCGAGCCCGTCCTGGGTGGAAACATTTGTCGGGGTGCTGCTCAGCCCCGGACTGACATTCGCCCGCCTGGCGGCGCAGGACGACAGCAGTGCATGCGGACTTTTCGGGGCTGCGTTGTGCGTGTTCTTAGTGTTTTCGCTCGATGGCTTGCGCATCACGTCTGCGCAACAGCTCGACTGGGCGCTGGTAAACGTACCGGCGGGAATTTTTGTCGGCGTCAGTTTGTGGCTGTTGTTGGCCAGCACCCTGGCTTTGCTGGGCGCTTGCTTTAATCAGCCCAAGCACAGGCTGGGAGCCATTTACGTTACGATCGGCTGGTCATTTGCGCCCTGGATTTTGATGGCGCCGGTCTTCTGTTATCGGGCGCTTTTCGGGCACGCGTTTTTTCTGTTGTCCATCATTCCGTTTATTTGGACGATCGTCGCTCAAATCTACGCCATTAAATCCAGCTTCCAGCTGCGTGCCTGGCAAACACTGGCCCTGGTATTTATTGTCCCGATCGTCTTTCAGGTGCTGTCCGGCCTGCAAACGCTGCAAGCCATCTACGTGGCGTTTTCCGGACTGGTTTATTAATGGCTGAGCAAGCCCCGCCCACAGTCGTGGCCATCGTTGGACCCACCGCATCCGGCAAGACGGCACTGAGCATTGCTGTTGCCCGGGAGCTGGGCGGCGAAATTATCGCCTGCGACTCCCGCACAGTCTACCGAGAATTCGACATCGGGACGGCCAAGCCGACCATGGAAGAACGGGCAGGCATCAAGCACTACGCCATTGATGTTGCCGACCCGACTGAGGACTACACTGTTGCCCGGTTTATAGAAGAGGGCGCGCGCGCAATAGCCGAAATTGAAGCCTTGGGAAAGATTTCCATTGTTACAGGCGGCACCGGCTTTTATAGCCGCGCGCTGCTGGAAGGTCTCGATATTCCGAATGTGGCACCGCAGCCGGAGCTGCGCGCGCAACTGAGAGAATTGGCTGACCGCCAGGGCAATGACGTGCTCCATCAGCGCCTGGCGCAGGTCGATCCGCAATCGGCAGCACGGCTCAATGCCAACGATCGGTTCCGGGTTGTTCGGGCCCTCGAGGTACATGCAGTTACCGGCGTGCCGATGTCCCAGGCAGCCGGTCGAAAAAAAACGCCCTATCGAACCATCTGGATCGGTCTAACGGCCAACGATCGCGCGGTTTTGCACCAGGCAATCGGCAGGCGCTT
>DATNQY010000361.1:0-5020 GCA_036703785.1 Candidatus Obscuribacterales bacterium | reverse complement strand
CCTGCCGCTTGGACTTTTGACCTCGTTGCATTGTCATGACTATGACTTGTTGCTGCTCCTGCCCGGGATGGCATCGCTTACCCGCACCGTTTTCTGGCGCAAGTTAAGCGATTGGACAAAGGGGGCATTTATGATTGGCATCGCTGCTTTCGTGTTGCCCTTCTATAACGACATACACTACGGTTTCCTTTTACATGGTGGCACTATCAACCCGCACTTCTTGTTGTTGCTCGGGTTTTCATTCGCTATGATTATCTCGGCGTGGAATACTCCGCACGACTTTGCCTTCGCGACTGCTGATCTCGACACGGAACCGGCTGGACAAGCCCATTCGCCGGCCCAGTGAGTGGCTCTGTCTGCGTGAGAGCTATTTAGAGAGAATGCCCGATTTATAGAGGATGTTTGCGCACAATCAGGATCGCGGCTTTATCTTCGCCGGCTACTTCCCAGTCCGGAGTTTTTCTGAGCACGTCAATCAAGGTGGCTTCTTTAGGCAGCAGGATCCAATTTATCTTGTACTTGTCGATCAAGTCTTTCCAGTCGCGGCTCAAGCCGATGATGTGGGCGTAGTCCAGGAAAAAGTCTCGACCGTAAAAGTCCAGCCGATCGTCAATGAATACGCGTCTGCCGGTCTTGTACGTGATATAGCCGCCCCAATTGTCGAGGTTGAAGCCGCCCTTTTCCGGCAGTTTCTTCATAGCTTCAAGAGTTGTGCTCGGCTTTGTGGCCGGATCAAAATCGTCGACCACGACGGGCATACCAAAGAAATTGCCTCCGGACAGGCAAACGGCAAATAAGAATATAGTGGCAGCGACCGGTATCAGGTGCATGTCGCAACTGGATTCGACTTCGTTTACCGTTTCTCCAACGCGACGCCAGAAGCCGGCGAGCTGATTGAACCAGGATGCCGTCTTTGCCGAGACACCGTCGAACAATACTGAGAGATCGCAATCGGCGTACAACGAAGCTATTACCGGCACGGCAATGATGCTGAAAAGCGGTTCATTGCGCATGCTGTTGATTCCCAACCAGGCAAAGGCCAGCACCATCATCAAAGGCGAGAGAGCAATTTTGCGGCGCGAGATGAACAATCCGACCACAAAAGCAAAGAACAGAAGCGCCATACATACAGCGTGCATCTTGTGAAAATCCGGCGGCATGAACTCCTGAGTTGCCGCAATCACGTCGCTGTGGTGAAGATATTGAAGAATGTAAGCATGCAGTTGCCAACCGTTCGGGTTGATGAAAGAAACGGCAATGCAAGCAACAAGAGTTAGGGCCAGTGCTTGCGAGCGCCGCCATGCCGACTTGCTTGAATCGGCAGCGCCGATCAAGGCGATGAATGTTTCGCAAACCAGATAGATGGCAATCAATGCGAACCCAAAGAGAAATGCCGGATGAGCATTGGCCCACACGAGCATGGTCAGCCCCAGTGTGATCAGCAATCGCTTGAACTTGATTTCGCCACGCCTGAACGACTCGAGCGCAGAAGAGAAGATCAGCACGCCGAAAAATGTAAACAAGTGCGGGCGGGCTAGCCAGTGAATCGTTGAGGTCAAAATACCGAGCACGGTGAAGAACATGGCCAGCAAAAAGTGACATCCGCGTTTGCGGCAGCCGTAATAGACGAGGGAGAAAAGCAGTGCCAGCGAGCAGTCGGCGGCGACTGCCACCATTTTGATGCCACCTATATTGAATAGCGTTGCCGCGACGGTATCGAAGAACCACTCATAGGGCACCCAGGCTTTATCAGGAAACGTGTACGAGAAAAGATCGATGTGCGGTATCTGATGATGACTGAGTATGTATTGCCCGGTGTACAAGTGCCAGCCAGTGGAGCCGTCTCCCAACACCATCGGTTTGAGGTTGATCAGCAAAAGCAGGATCAGAAGGTAGATGATGTCGGCGAAATCAGGCAGCGGCGTTCGTGGGGCCGTTGTGGGCGTTGAAGCCGGTGCCATCGTATCTGGTGAGGGATCTGTGTCTTGCGCCAAGTTTTGCCTGCGTTGCTTACCGAATCTATATTATGAAGTGGCGGCATTGGGATCGTCGAATTTAATCGACCTCCCCTTCGCATCGAAGCACGGTGCCGGTTGAAACTGGGTTGCCACCGATTGCATGGTTTCGCCGATGACTTTTATTTTGACTTGATCGGTATTGCCGATAACCTGGCCGGCCACCCGGAGGTAGGGAACGTTGTGCACATCGATACCCATAATTCGAGCGCAAGTGGCATCAACAGCCACGGCGTCGGTTCCAAGCATGACGAATTTAGTCTCCTTAGGCGTGCCCATGATCGGACCGTCGCCTTCCATTGCCACCACCGCATCGACCAGTGCGATTGCCGGTTTCAACAGTCGATTTATATCAAGGATGCAGTTGTCGATGCCGTGATAATGAAGAACGTTCTTAGGCCAGCCATATTTGCGTCCCGGGATGCAGCCATATAGATTTTTCATCGAGCAGGTTATGCGGGCCCAGTGGTGCGTTTTCATTTTCGGCACCGAGATAATGGCATCGGCGTGCGCGACGGTCTTGGGAAAATAGATGTGCTCCAGTTTGCTGAACGGCTCGGGGTTGTCCATCTTCTCGAGATCGTCGAGATTGAGATCGACAAAACGCAAACCGAGTTGTTTATATAATGCACCATGCCCGCTCTGGGCAAGCAAAAATTCGGTATCGCGATTATGGGCGGGACCTTCGCCGACGATCACTTCTTTTGCGCCTAGATAATCGGCAAGCTCAGCGGCAGCTTTAATCACTGCCGGATTGGTGCAGATTGGTCGGCCCGGGATCACATCGATCATATTTGGCTTGATCAGGACGACTTTGTTCTTCAAATCGGGCAGATCGAGATCCTTCAAATATGGTTTGAGTACAGCGAAGACATCCTGGTCATAAGATTGGCACTGCGCAATTGCAAGTGGAGAATCGGTTGTGCGCTTGGCGGCCAGTTGGGTGTCGGTAGGCGGAGCAATTTTGGCGTCCGGAGAGCGCACGCATCCGGCAACCAATCCGCCTGCCGAGGCGGTGACAGATCCCGCTGCTACCTTCAGAAAGTAGCGACGCGACATGCTTCCATCTTGCTGATTCGCCTGGCTTTGTTCGTCCTGATTGTCGTGGTTATCATGCATACGATTTGTCTTCTTGGTACCTAGAATTTAAATGGATTGCCTTCGGCGGCAAGATTGGCGGCGATGGTGGCAGCCGCGATGGCACAGAGATTTTCGCCTGAGCCCTGGCGCTGTTCAAATCGTTCGATTAAACCTTTTGCTGCATGAGACATATCATCTCCATAGAGATTGCGCGCGATTACGCAGAGCGAATCGGCGATGGTGCTCTCGATGGTCGCACCCTTCAAGTTGCGCAGGTAATCGAGAGCATCCTGCATTTGCTGTGCATTCTTGTCGGTATCTTGCAGAGCAATCAAGGCAAAGGAAGTGGGTGATGGCAGGGCCGGCCACTCGGAGCCGAGAGTGCGCGGTGATCCGAAATTCCAGCCGGCAGGTTTGCACGTCTTTTCCAAGAGGTATTTCTGCGCTTGCGTAACGATCCGTTTGTAACGTTTTTCTGTGGCGAATGGACTAGTTTTAATCGCGAGAATCGCATAGCTTGTCGGTTCTACCCAATGATAGGTATTTGGTTCCCACGGCCAACCGCGCGGGTAGTCGAAATTCGGCCCTTGCAGAATCATTAGTCCGACCCGCGAGACATCGGTGATGATGTCGGTGCGCAAACCGATCAAGAACTCGCACCCTTTCTCGACCGCGAAGTCCACCTTTTGCGCCAGGCTGTTGTCGATTTGCTTGTTATTGTTGTTATGCAGCACATTGAGTGTCAAGACGGCTGCTGCCGTGCTCCAGTCGGAAGCTCCTGTATTAGGAGCTGTCGACCAACCGCCGTCTTGATTTTGAGTTTCAATCAAGTGCTTGAGAGCGGCGAGCGAAATCTTCTCGTTCTTCCGGCAAGCCATCGCGCACCACGCAGTTGCTTCCACTGATTCGTCGTGCCCGGCAACGTACGGCCACCAGCCGTCTTTGTTTTGGCTTTCCAGATAAGATGCGGTCAGCTTGTTTGTCATGTGGATTGGCTTTCAGTCGCGACGGCGACTATGTTGGTATTTTAGCAACGCTAGGGTTTTCACTGTTTTCGATATCGTGCAAACATGCGTTAGTGGTAGTGGTTAATCTTTCCTCTTACCGCAAGCGGTGCCGGCGGCACCTGGTTTTTGCTCGCCTGCGCCTTTAATGGGGGGAATGAACATGAATCCGTTGCGTGCTTTGTTTTTGAGTTTATCCCGCATGCCGCCAGTGTTGATGTTATTCATCATCCTCGGTTTGGCCGTTGTAGTGACGATGTATGTGACCAACGTTATTGCTCAGAAAGACAAGGAGCTAGTCGATATCCATCAGCTCAATGATCTGCATCAGCGCGAAAAAACGAAAGTTGTATATGCATCCAAAAACATTGAAGAAGGGGAAATCATCGCTGCCGAAGCGATAGAGGAGCGTGATGTAGCCGCAGCGCGCGCGCCCGTCGATGCTTTCAGTTCGATCAATGCAGTGGTCGGGCAGCAGGCCGCATATCCGATTGTCGCCGGCACGATATTGTCTACCCATGCGACCAAACCCTTTGCGATGCAAGTGGGCTTCAACGGAAAGATCCGCGAAGGCATGCGGGCCGTCACATTTGGAGTTGATACCAATTCCGGTGTGGCAGGCTTTGTCGCGCCCGGCAACCGTGTCGATGTGCTGGGGATAACTGGTTCTGCTGATACTACGAAGGCGGCGCCTGTAATGTCCGACGTAGAGGTGATCGCGGTTGGAACAACCTACCAGAAGGCACCTGGTTCGAGTGTGGCCAATCCCGCCGGTTCGGTGACGGTGGCTGTGACGCCCGAAGATTCCATAAAGCTTGTCAAGGCTGTCTCGGCCGCCAAGCTATATCTGACACTGCGTAATGACAAGGACCATTGGCCTATCCCGGTGGTGGACGTGGCCAACCTATTCCCGAAATCGGC
>DATNQY010000360.1:0-22160 GCA_036703785.1 Candidatus Obscuribacterales bacterium | reverse complement strand
CAGTACAAACGCGAGGCTAGGCAGCAATTGGCTGCTTCCGTTGGGTCAGCACATCACTCTATGCTGCAAACCTCGATGGCAGCGATAACCGCCGTGCGCGGCGGCAGCATCAAATTGACCGCCGCCGATGGCGAATGGCTGGTTATCGCTCCCGATCATGGACGATATAGACTCGGATTGTACGAACAATTGAAGACCAACCCCGACGGAAAAGCGCTCGCGCTTGCCGAGCGGCGTTACAGCTTGAATCCTGAGCAGCCGGAAATCGACGAGCTGCTGGCGGCAGCAGCCGGGAAGAATTGTTTGTTTTTGACGTTTCGCGCTTTGCTCAATGAGGGGCAATTGGAGTTGGCCGAGCGGCTGTCAGCCGTTAGCAAGAAACGGGTGGCGGTGGCAACCGACGTCCCCTACGAGCTTACGCTCATGCAC
The DNA here is from genome assembly GCA_036703785.1 of Candidatus Obscuribacterales bacterium. Taxonomy (GTDB): domain Bacteria; phylum Cyanobacteriota; class Vampirovibrionia; order Obscuribacterales; family Obscuribacteraceae; genus JADYXS01. The sequence continues at coordinate 21,731 of DATNQY010000360.1, read as the reverse complement.
AAATGGGAAACCTCCCTTGCCACCTTAGATCCAAGCGATCTGGCGATGGAGGCACTGGCTTGTGTTCTGCTCGAGGGCTTGCCGGCACGCGGTAAGTTACCGGTGAGCCTTCGCGATATTCGACCGGCAAGCAAAACTCACGCGTAACTTACGCCGGCAAGTTTAGCTTCAGGCATGAGGATGCGCATAAATCCAAGCCCAGGAGTAAAGAATCATGAGTTTTGAGAACAACCATCAATCAGCCTCGAGCACCACTAAAGGAACCGAATTTACAGAGATAGCCAAGCCCGGAGTTGCTGGTACTAGCCCCAACTTCGATGCTCTGGGCTTGCTCGCCAGTAACCGGCCGGCAACGGCCCAGTCAGAGTCCTCGGGAGTAAAAGCGGAGACGAGCGCCGCAGCCGATGCGCAACTTGATCTCACAACTGGAAAGATAGAAAGCCCGACGGCGACGATAGCGAACAACCAGGGACGTGGGGCGGATTCCCTGAAGGCTGTCCCCACAGATTCCAACCAATTGGGATCGGGCAGTGCGAATCCCAAGTTTGACGACAATTCGGCTCCGCATCCAGTCGATTTACGGTAAATGGCGAGGTAAGTTTAACTGAAACGTCGTGCCCTGCCCGCTTTTGGATGTGGCGGAAATCTTTCCACCGTGAAGGTCGACGATTTGCTTGCAGATATACAGTCCAAGTCCGAAGCCGCCGGCTCGTTTCCCGGCATCGGATTGAAAGAACTTGTCGAATACTTTGCGGGCGGTTTCCTCGTCCATGCCGGAACCATGATCTTGGATGGATATGCAGACCATTGAGCCGGCATCTTCGCAGGTGACCGTGATCTCAGAAGCCGTCGGCGAAAATTTGATGGCGTTGGAGAGCAAGTTGACCATCACTTGCACAATTCTCGGTTTGTCTACGGCAAATTCCGTCGACACGAGCCGTTCTTCAAAGCTAATCCCTTTGAATGCCGCCAGCGCGCGAACCAGATCGATTGACTCGCGTATGACAGCAGAGGTGGCATAAAGCCGAATTTCCAAGTTCAAATCTCCGGATTCCAGTTTTTCCAGCGTCAGCAAATCGCTCACCAGCGCGCGTGCCTGATCTATGGCTCGTAAGCTCGTGTGCAAATCGTCGACAGCCTGCTGGTCGGCACCGGCATCTTCGGCGGCAAGCATGTCTGAGATCGCCCTTGTCGATCGATCGAGCGGGACAGATATGCTTGCGGTTATTTGCGCGATCATATGCGCTCTTTGTTCCGTCGCTTGCTGCAAACGCCGCCGGGCAAGATCGAGCGCTTGTGCCAATAATTTCAGTTCGTCATTTCCGCCCACGATCAGCCACTGCCGCGGCGAGCTGACCAGCGACCGAGCATTAGCAACCAGCACTTTCAGCCGGTGCTGGATGCTTCTGATGAAAAAGAGAAAGAGCAAAGCATATATCGCCAGATTGGCAAACAAACCGGCGACGATCCATTTTTGGACGCCGACGGAGAATGCTTCGGATTCCGCCAGTAACTTCGTGTCCTCTGCGTTTTGACGAGCAATTTTTTCTATCCATTTCTCAGGCATGATTCTCAATTGGTCCAATGAGTCCGACACGCTGGATCGGTATTTGTCTGCCAGAGCTTGCATATCGATGCCATCGCTTGGGACTTCGCTGCTCTTCTCAATAAGACGAGTGATGACATCTGCCAGCTCTTTGGAATCGTTGTGGTCCCAGAGAAATGTCTTAGGACCGGGCGTCTCGATTACGGTTTGGAAGTTCCGCAGGGCTTGCCGATCGTGCGAATAACGATCGTAAAATTGTTTATTGCCGCTGAGCATATAGAGTCCCAATCCGCTCATTCCGTGAATCTCGAGTTCCAGTATGGATCCGCACTCCAGTATCCTCTGCGCAATATAGTGTTGGCGGTTTGCTATGCCCTGCTTAATCGCCAATCGATCGCTCATCCACCCGAGCCAGCCGATTTGGAGCAAAAATGGTATGCCTACCAATATGAGCATTTTGCGAAACACTCCGGAACCCAGCAACGGTGCTTTCGCCGGTCGCGTGCCTGTACTCACATCATGGTTGCTCGTCGCATCGAGGTCCGATTGCTTGAGTAACAAAAGCTTTTCGACAAACTGATTGGTGCTTTTCAGTTCGTGTCGTATCGATTGGATATCGCAGGACTGCCTTACCTGCGAGCCGCGCACAAGGGCCAATGCCGTATTGGCTGCCGCGATCGGAGTGCGAATGTCGTGCGCCACCATTTCTATAATGAAACGACGATGCACAGACAGATCATCGAGACGGCTGCGTACGTCCATTAGAACGTCCTGAACGTAGGCAATTTCGTCATTGCCTGAGATCGATTCATATTGGTGCTGCACAGCGCTGATATTCTCGGCATTTTTGACCAGTTTGATCAAGCGGGAGTTGATATTGCGTGCGTAGGCGACAATTAGAAACAGCGCCAGACAAATTGCAACGATGAATCCGCCGTAAGCGATACTCGTCGAAAATGTTTGTCGCTGATGTTCACTGATTTCGACGGCGGACATATGCTCCTGCCTGCGCCTGCAGAATTCTCCGAACAGGTTGCTCACCAGGTAGAGCTCATGGAGCGTAGTTAAGGTGGGCTTGGACATGGAGAACGCGTTTACGAACGCAAGATCGGATGCCGATTGCTCTGCGTTGTTTTGAAGCAGTTTTTGCTGTTCCAGCATGTCCTGCTCGAAATAACGATCGATGCGTTCCATTTTGTTCAGACAATCCGCCACATCGGACTGCTTTCCGTCTTTATCCACAACCTCTTTGCGGAAGATGGGAAGTTGCGCTTCCAACAATTCGTGTATTCGCGAACGATACGACACGTTGTAAATAGAATAAGCGATGGCTGTGGCGTCGGGAAATTCGGCGGCATTGCTCTGGTCAGACACCAAGATCGTACGCACGTGCTTCGAGCCTTCGGGATCCAGGTTTCCCGGTGAGAAATGTTTGAGTCCGGCGATCTGGCGGTGGATCCATTCGTCGGCGTACGCCTGGGACTGGGCTACCTTTGCTCTTTGCTCGGGAGACAAGCCGGCCGTCGACAGTGCAAGCTTGCGTTGAGCGTTGGCGACCTCGAGTTGCGTACCTCTGCACATGACGACGTATGAAACGTAGAGGAGCATGCGCTCGCACGTCAAAGCGCTGGACATCTCGGCTTTGCCTGCAACGCTCGTCGACAGCCAGAGTCTATCCAGCACGAATAATGAAAGTGTGCTCAGGAGAGCCGGCACCAAAACAACGGTAAATCCGAATAAAGCAATCAGCGGCCGGTAGCGTCGCTGTCGGTTGGATGCCTCAGCGCTCACCGTGCCCATCCGCCGATATCGTGTAGCCGGCACCAGGCAGGGTGATTACGATGCATGCGCCCTTGCCACCGGAAAGCTTAGAGCGAAGTTTCTTGATGCACGCCCTAACCGCATCTTCATTGGTGTCTGTGTCCGATTGCCATACGTGTTCGAGGAGTTCTTTTGCGCTAAAGGCGCGATTTGGATGCCGCATCAAGAATTCCAAGACGGCGTATTCCCTTCTGCCGAGCTGTACTGGAACGCCCTTGAGAGAGACGCATTTGTTCTCCAGCTCCAAAATTACCTCGCCGACGGCAATTGTGGTAGGCACCAAACCGGCCGGCCGGCGTAAAATTGCTCGAATGCGCGCTGACAGCTCTTCCGGGTCGAACGGCTTGGACAGATAATCGTCGGCCCCCGAATCAAGCCCCGCTTTCTTGCTCGGTGTGTCCTGCTGCCCGGTCAAGAAGAGCACAGGCGTGGTGCCGCCCATCTTGCGAAATTGCTTCAGTACATCCAATCCGCTCAAGTCCGGCATCGCCCAATCGAGGATGACGATGTCGAACTTATATGCACTCAGCAACTGTAGACCGTCGCCACCACAGGTCGCGGCTTCCACTACATGCGATTCTTGCTTAAGCCAGCGTTGGAGCAAGCCAAGCAATTCCGTGTCGTCATCAACCAATAAAATTTTAGCCATAGCACCGCTATTATTCCCTGCCACGCCATCATTAAGCTTCCTATTGCTATTGAAACCCTTGTGGTTTAGTCTTGGGGGCAGCAAGGCTATCCCTTTATGCGGTCTGAATCGCAATGGCTTTACAGGCTCGATTCAAATTATTGCTGCTCTGCGCCCTGAGTCTATCGCTCGCCGGCTTCGCCAGAGCAACCGCACAGTCGAATGGCGCCGCTGATAACACGCCGTTTCGAGCAACGCTGAGCGGCTCTTCCGAAGTAGATCGCCTTACCGACGAGATTATTCAAAATCAGGTCGATCTTCTGCGACTGAATGCCCGCATGCGTCTGCAGCAGTTGCAAAACCCATGGCAGGGCAGGGGGTGGTTCCTAGCCAATCTCGGTAACGCCAGTTTGACCGCTACCGGGGCATACATAAACGGTTTTGGGCGCTACGCTTACTTACATAAAAAGCGATTGCGTGCAGCCCCGCGGGATCTTTTTGAGCATGCTACCTGGGTTCGCACCATGGCCAACCTGGAAACTTGTGGCGCCGCCGCCGCCGAAAATGCCGTGTTGGTGGCGAAGGACGAAAGGAATAGGCGTAATCATTCGGATTTGAAAGCGTTGAACCGCCAGGCGTTGGCATTGCAAGCTCATATCGATAATTTTTTGTCGTCGCGGGCGGCGCTGGTGGCTGCATTTAGCGGCGCGGAAAAACAGCGAGCCGATGCGGAAGCGATGGTGCTGCAAGATTTGCGCAATCTATCGGCCGACGAGTTCGCGCGCTTCTATTCCGATTGTCGCGCCGATTCAGCCACCAACTACCTGGGCTATTCGCTGTCGTTTGCCATCAACGCCATTGCGGGCACAGGCGCGATCATCAGCAATCATGCCACCATGATCAACCACGGAACAGCACATTATCGTACGCGTCTGGCCGGCACAAGTGGTATCACCGACATCATCGCTTCGGCCATCAGTTTGACCGCTCCCTGGGACTTGAGATATGCCGGACGCTTCGTGGCTAGAAGGCAATTCCGCAAAACCAGCGCTGAATTTCACTGTACACCTGTAACTCTCGACCAATTCCACCGGCACCTCAATGCATACCATGCGTTTGCGTCGTCAGCAGTTGATGCGCCGGCAGCCACTTTGTCATCGCATGAGCGGGCCTATGCGCTGGCGGCTAGGTTGTTCGACCAGCATAAAGCAATGCAGTCGGCTCAAAGACGACCGTCCAAGCTCAGGTTTGCCAGTCAACTTATCGTCGCCAACGAGACTGCACCCACGAAGATGACCAACGGCATCGGCAGCACAATCGGCGCTTTTAAGTACACAGCCAATCCGCACGAGCGATTTGAAGCTGTGGGCGGACCCGCGATTGCTTATGGCAGCGGCTATTCACTGGCGACGGCGGAGCTGTTGCGAAATCAATTCTGGTTCGAGATGAGCGAAGCCAGGGCGCGCAAAGAAGGCAGAAGCACGAGGCAAGTGCTCAGCCGTGAGCTGGAAGAGCTCAATCAAGTCGGCAAGTAACCTACTTGGTTTTCTTCTTCGGGTTTTCTTCTTCGTCCGGCGTGAGCGTGTCGGCAGTTTCCGCGCAAGCGAAAGCGCCAATTAAATTCGCCGGCTCAGGAGTGCGCACCGCCATTGATATCATGCCCGGTATCAAACCATGGTTGATCTTGCCGAACACAATTCTGGCGCAGTAGGGTCCGAAAACCTCTTCCTGGGGCATCAAATCTGCTTCGTATCCATCAAGCGGCGTCACCACAAAGTGGCGTCCCTGGAGCTCGGAAAGCGAGCAACCTTCACGCACGTAAATGGAAAATTCCTTCTCGCCTTCCACGAAGCTGAGCTTGAAGTAGCCGTCGCGAGGATAAAAATACGCCATTGTAGGTTTGAAGTACTTGCCTCCGACGTCGCCTTTGGCGGGAGTTGGAGGGATGGTTTTAGTCAGGGCGTTCATCAAATCCTGAAACCGTTTCAAGCGAGCTTGTCCGCGTGGAATCACCTGCGACTCGATGGAACCATCTTTGACGTGCCAGCTTTGCTGCCGTCTGAGTTTCCACTTGCCGTCCTCCTTCACCATTTCGGCCGTTACCGGAAAGTATTCCTTGAGACTCGACGAGCGCTCGGGATCGCCCTCGTAAAATAGATATGTCAATTCGCCGAATTCCACTTTGCCTTCCGGCTTCAAAGATGTGGGAGTCATCTCTTTGATGGCCGCTAAGAATTCTTTCTCCTGGTCCGCGGTATCCGCCAACTTGATTTTGTTGAGCGGTGATGAATGGGCGAAAGAAGGCAGCTGATCGGCACGCTGGGCTTTTTGTATATCGCCGACATATTGCATGTATGCAGCTTCCGCCGAACCGGCAGCAGCACCGGCATGAGTGGAAATCTCAGCTCCGGATGGCGAAAACAGTGAGCAAACGAAAACTGTGGACAAGATGATTCCCAGCCGCTTTTGATTCATAGAACTGATGCTCCGGTGCGAAAAATGGCGCAAGAACTCACGGCGCGTGCCGCAACGCCAGCGCATTATCCCACGGGACGCTGTGATGACTGGGCGACACTTAAGTGAATATAAACGAGGCGCATCGTTAGTAGGCTACATTAAACGACTGATTGTTAAAGCGTGCTGAAGAATTGGTCGGGCTGTCAAGCGAACGGCTATGTTGGTATGAAGGTAGTAGAGGCGATGTATGCATCGCCCGGTCAGCGTCACTGACGGAGTCGGCAATGTGAACCAGGCGAAATGACTTGAGGAAAGAGCACCACATTCGGTGCATTACCTCTTCACTACCGAGCCCTTACACGCAAAGCCATTAGGCACATGATAATTTGACGCACGAAGCAATCGATTTTCGATTTGCCAAGTAGCTTGGTCGTATGCCTACATGGGTACTTATCAAATGGGGACATAAGGCTAACCAAGTAATTTGGTTGCGTCTGCAACAGATCACTGTTTCACAAAAGGACCGGAAGAAACTCTATGCGTCGCCAAATAATCAACGTTTTCAGTCTCAACGCCTGGATAGCCAGCGCGCTTGCACTCTTAATGCTCTCTTGCATACCGGCGCGCGCCGTATCCGGGGGCGCGGTGGAATATCTGCAAGCCCGACCTTTGTACGAATCGGAAACGCTCAGAGGCGTTCACCTGCGCCCAGTCAAAGCCGGTGTGCTCAAAGTGCCGACCATCACCTGGCCAGGCGACGTGGCAACGGTCTACACCGAGCAAGCGGGATTGTTCAAGCGCGAAGGACTTGATGCGCAACTCTTCTGCGAGAACGATTTTGCTAAGCAGGTAAAAGGCGTGCTCGAAGGTGAGACTCCGCTGTTGCGCGGAACCATGGGAATGATAACGGCGGCAAGTGAGACTTTCGCCAAACAAGGCACCGACCTGGTGGTGATTTATCAACTCACCTGGAGCACGGGCGGCGACTGCCTGGTGGTGCGACCGGGCGTGAGATCGCTTACCGACCTTAAAGGCAAAAACATAGCTTTGCAACTTTACGGTCCGCACATGGACTATCTGGCTACCGTGATTCGCAAAGCCGGTCTGCAACCGAGTGATGTTCATCCGCGTTGGATGAAGGAGCTTTCGATTCCGACTTATGACACGCACGGAAAAATAGTCGATCCGCGTTCTGCGTTTGAAAAATCTTCCGACCTCGATGCTGCCATGGTCATCAGCCCCGATGCAAATGCTTTGACCTCGGGTGGCACCGGCACTGGTGCTGAAGGTTCGGTGCGCGGTGCGCGAGTGCTGTTCTCATCGAAGAGCGCCAACCGCGTGATTGCCGACGTGTACGCGGTGCGTGGTGATTATTTCCGAACTCACCGCGATGAAATCGAGAAATTTGTCCACGCTCTCATGTTGGGACAAGAGCAGTTTTCCAATTTGATGGCGCACAAGTCCGGCAATGCGCAGTACAAACAACTGGTTTCGCATTCTGCCGATCTCCTCTTCGGCTCGCCGCAAGCGACCGCGGACGTGGAAGCGTCATTGGGCGGGGACTGCGAATGGGTAGGCTATTCGGGCAACGTGGGATTTTTCACCGGTGCCGGCACCATGCGGTCGTTCAACAAACTGAAGGATGAAATTCAAGCAGACTTCGCGGACCTCGGCCTCATGAAGAGCAAGGCTCCACTTGTTACCGCCGGTTGGGACTACAAAACCATCGCTGCCGGTTTGTCCAATGCGAAAGTTGCCAGCTTACCCAAGCACGCTTTCGATACCGCCAAGACGCAGCAAGCGGTCGAGCGGCAAATATCTCACGGCATGGACCAATGGCAAAAGGAAGGTTCGCTCTATAACTTCGAGATTTACTTCGGACCACGCCAAGCCAGCTTCAGCGCCGACGAATACAATTCCGCTTTCAAGAAAGCACTTGAGTTGTCGCAGACACTGGGCGGGACCTTGATCACAATCGAGGGTCACAATGCTCCGGATGCATTGAATAAAGCAAAATCTGAAGGACGCAGTGAAACGGAAATTGCCATGATTGAGCAGGCGGCGAAGAATCTGTCCTATCAACGCGCGCAAGCGGTACGGGAAGCGTATCTGGAATATTGCAAGCACCAGGGCATCAATGTCGACGAATCGCAGTTTGTCGCCGTGGGCGTGGGCACCAAGGCACCTAAATTCCCCGTGCCGCAAACCGAAGATCAGTGGAATCAAAACCGCCGCGTCGTGTTCCGCGTGAAGAGTGTGGAGACCGAACTGGATACCTTCAAACCGTCCTTCAAGTAATCGCGCAGCGAGGAACATCATTTGATTATGAGAACAACATCCATAGCCGGTTCTATAGCGTTGCTCACGAGCTTGATGGTGATTGCCGGCTGCAGTGCAACCAACGGCACGGCCGGCTCGGTGACACAGAATCTGACACCGACAGTGACACCGCCGTCGGATGCCACCGAGGTCGCTTACCAGGCGCCCGCGGCCAACGACAGCGGAGCCAAAGACAAGATCTCCTTGCGGCGTAATTTTTATTTCGTGTTCGACGGCTCGGGCTCAATGAAAGAGCCGCCCCACACTCAAAATAGCGATGACGATCAATCGCCGACCAGCAAGATCGAAGGCGCGAAATGGGCTGTGCATGAGTTCTTGAAGAAAGTGCCTGGCGATGTGAACCTCGGGCTCTATGTGTTCGATCGCTACGGGAATCGTGAAGTGCTGGCCCTCGGTGCCAACAATCGCGAACAGTTTCTGGCGGATGTCGACAAAATCTCCGCCAGTGGGGGCACCCCTTTGGGAGCCGCTATAGCTAAGGGAACGGCAGCTCTTTCCAGACAATACGATAGGCAGCTAGGGTATGGTGAGTATCGCTTGATCGTGATCACAGACGGTGAAGCCACCGACAGGTTATCTGACGGGGTGACCGCCGCGGAAGCAAAACGGATTCCGATCTATACCATTGGATTCGACATCGGACAGCAGCATGCGCTGCGCCGTCATTCGATCGCTTATCGCTCTGCGTCCTCAGCCAAGGAAGTTGAGCAAGGCTTAGAAGAGGCGGCGGCTGAACTGGATGTGTTCGATCAGTCTTCATTCAATGGCGGGGGCAAACGCAAGCCTGCCCGACAGGGTTGAGGCTGAGGGAAGGATGAGATGAATCGCAATCTAGTTGCGGCTCTTGGTATATTATTTCTAGGTTTGCTCTGCATCGGCGCTTACAAGAAGCTGAGCGAGATGATGGTGGAGAAAGGCCAGACAGCCGCCAGTGATGCCCGCTCTCACTTGACCATCAAAATGGCCGGCGACGGCTATCTCGGTTATTTCTTCATCAATTCTCCCGAGATGAAACGGCAGCTCGCCAAGCGCGGTATCACCGTCGATTTCACCAATGATGGTGGCGCGTATGCAGACCGCTTGGAACATTTTTCTAAGGGCGACTACGACGGAATCGTTCTGCCGATTAACAGCTATATCGAGCACGGTGCCAAGTGGAAATACCCGGGCGTCATTGTGGCATCGATTGCCGAGTCCAAAGGCGCGGACGCCATTCTCGCCTTCTCCGACAAGCTGAAAACCGGCAAGATAAGCGATCTCAATGATTCTTCGCTGAAGATTGTCTACACCGGACAAAGCCCTTCGAGCTTCCTGCTCGATCTAACAATCGTCGACTTCGATTTGTATAACTTGAGCCGGACTGATACCTGGCGCAAGGAAGTGAATGGTTCCACCGATGCTTACAAGCTGGCGAAGAACAAAGATGGCGATGTCTTTGTGATGTGGGAGCCGGACGTTTCGCACGCCTTGCGCGATGTCCCCGGACTGAAGCAAATCTGGGGCTCCGATGGATTCAGCGGCTACATTGTCGACGTTTTTGTATTTCGCCGGGAATTTGTTGAGCAGCACCATGATGATCTGGTCAGCTTTTTCGAGGCGTATTTTTCCACGATGCGTACTTACGCGTCGGATCGGCCGCGCCTGGTTGATGATATGAAAATCGCTACCGGGCTGAAAGCCGATGAGATCGAAAAGATGCTCAAGAAGATCGATTGGTACGACTTCCAGGGACAAATTAGCAAAGAGTTCGGCTTGCGGAGCGCTGCCGGCAGTGGTGCCGTTGAGGGCGTCGTCAATACGATTATTGCCTGCACCAACGTGCTGGTTAAGACCGGCAAGTTCACCAAGGATCCGCTTGGCGATCCCTACAAAATCATCAATACTTCGATTCTCGAAGACTTGCAAAAGCGGCTGCCCACCGAGGTCGGAGGCGCAGGTGGCGAACATCAGTTCTCTAAGCTAACCGACGCCCAGTGGCGGCAGTTGAAAGAGCTTGGTGTGATGCGTGTGCAGCCGATTACCTTTAAGACAGGCTCGGAGCTTCTGGACGGCGATGGCGAAGAGCAGGTAGACAAGATTGCGTCGATGCTCGTCAACAATTATCCTGACACCAGGATAGTCGTCCGCGGACACACTGGTCCCGGCAGCGATGAAGGGGAATCGATAAAGCTATCACAAGAACGTGCAGATGCAGTCGTGCAGAGGTTGATTGCCGTTCACGGTATATCGCCGGAGCGTGTGCGCGGGGTAGGCAAGGGCTTCTCTCAGCCGCCGGAGCGCCGACCCGGCGAAAACCAGCGGGCGTATATGTATCGGATGCCTCGCGTGGAGTTTGCTCTGTATCTGGACAATAGCTTTTAGATAGAAAGGAGATGTTGACGCTGCTCGATCGAAATCAAAACGACGGCGATGCCGCTCTCAAGCTCGCCAGACCTCCGGCGCCCGAGGATTTCACCGGCGGCGCTGTGACGCGTCATGTTTTGAAAGAAAGTATCGAGCATCCTGCCACCATCTATCCGCTCGCCGGCTCCGCTTTGGGTTTGGCCTGGACGGTGATGATCGCCGCCTCCCCTGCTTCCATCGGAGTCAGCCTCGGATTGGCGTTCGTCGGCGCAAGCAGCTTTCTCTATAACTTTGTGGTTCAAGGTCCGCAAAAGGCGACTACCTATATCAGCAGGCTCCGCGAGCTGCGTCGCACCTATCAGGTGGAAGTTCTGGAAAAACTGGCCCTCGAAGCCGACAGTATCGGCTTGACGCCGGTGGCCAAAGAAGCCAGAGAGCTCGCAGAAGCTTACCGACAGTTGCAGGATTATCTGAAACAGACCACGCAACTGGCGTCAGTGGATCGGTTCAGCGGCTTAGCTGAAGACAGTCTGCGCCAGGGGATGCATACGCTGCAGCAGGCAATGGCAGTTTTTAAGGCTGTGGATTCGATAGATATCCAGACTTTGCAGAAAGAACTCCACTATTGGCAAATTCAACTGCCGCGATTGAAGCCCGAATCGTCGGAAGCGCGTGCGCTCAAACAGCAGATCGATTCCCATCAGCGACGAATCAATTTATACAACCAGAGCCAGGATAAATTGGCGGAGCTCATCGCTGAATCCAATGAAATCGAAACTGCACTGCAGACTACGTATCTCGAACTGGTTGATTTCGGCAATCAAAATCTCGACGATTTTCTCAAGGAAAATGGCAGCGCCATGAATCGTTTGAATCAAGCTGTGGAGGCAGCCAAAAGAGTTGAGGACCGCTTGAAGGGAACGGAAGACCCCGAAGAAGCGGCAAGAAAAGCCAAGTACATTCAAATAAGTCAAGAATCGGAAACCGCTAGTCAGCAATCGGAAAGTTCTCAAAAGCAAACACCGTAAGGTGGAGGAGAGATAAACAAAATGGCAGAAGAAGTCGGATTATTTTCGGCATTATGGCGATTCGTTACGTTCTACAAACTGCGTAAGGCGCTGGGGCTGGTTCGTGCTGCCGATGCACAATTCACAAGCAGTGCCGACGGCATCAGCGATGCCTATGACATTCACCACGAGCAGCTTGTTCGCGAATACAAAGAATTCTTCAATGCTTTGTCCGAAGTTGAATCGGCGGTCGAGTCCAAGCGCGGGCGTTTGAAGGAGCTTCAGCAAAAGCACAAAGAAGCTCAGAAAGCTCTGGATGGAGCGATTTCCGTTTATACCAAAGCGCAGGCCGCCGGCGATCAAAAGACGATGGAAACGTCGGAGAAGGACGGCGAAGCCTTCCGCCAGGATGTGGCCCGCATGGAGGAGCAAGAAAAGGGACTCCAGGAAGATATCGCGGCGCAAGAGGGCAAGATCACTGACCTGGAAGGTCGCCTCACTTCGATGCAGCGTGAAATTGGAAACTTGTCGGTGGAGAAAGCGGATGCCATTGCCGATTTCGTCTCCAACAAGAAATTGATCGAAGCCCAAGAGCGTTTGATGGGTTTGAAATCCAGAATCGACAGTGGACCCATCGATGCCGTTCGCAAAGCCAATATGGACCTCGCCGCCAAGGCGCGTGTCTCCGGACGGCTCGCCGGCGCCGACGCCGACCACAAGCGCGAGCAATACATCAATGCCGGTGAACAATCGACCGCTTCCTCCGACTTCAAGAAGCTGGTTGAAGCTCGCAAGGCGGAAAAAGAGCAGGCAACCGGAACCGCGCCTGCCAACACGGAGGATCGGCCGAAGATCTAAATTATTATGGTAGCGGCGGGCGAGAGCCCGCTTCTGTCCTTTAAACTGAATATTGGGTGTCACCGTATCTGGTATCACGACAAAACAGGAGTTAAAAAATGAAACGTTTCTTGAGTACACTGCTTGTCGGCTGCATGGCGATGGGAGCCGCCACGCTTCCGGTGGGAGCGGTGGAGACGAAGTCAAAACCGCACACACTTGCCGTCTCCATCTATGCGGGATGGATGCCCTGGTATTACGCCAATGAGGCCGGCATCATCAAAAAGTGGGCGGACAAGTACGGACAGAATATCACCGTCAAGTACATGGATTACGTGCCAAGTCTCGAGGCTTATGTGGCCGGACAAGCCGATGCGGTCACAGCGACGAATATGGAGACGCTGGATATGCCGTCGGCGGCCGGAGTCGATTCCTCCGCGGTAATTATGGGCGATTACAGCAACGGCAATGACGCGGTACTTACTCGCGACAAGATGCAAATTCCGCAGCTCAAAGGGCAGAACGTGTATTTGGTAGAGAAGACGGTTTCGCAGTACTTGCTCAGTCGCGCTCTCGAAGGACACAAGATGAAAGAGTCCGACGTAAAAATCGTCAACGTGTCCGACTCGGACATCGCACCGTCTTTCCTGGCCAGCAAGACACAGAAAGCGGTAGTCACCTGGAATCCGATGGTAATGGAAATCGAGAAAAATCCCGGCATCACGCGTGTCTTCGATTCGTCGAAAGTGCCGGGCGAAATTCAGGACTTGCTTGTCGTTAATTCCAAAGTTCTCAAATCCGATCCCAATTTCGCTCGCGCCCTCGTCGGTGCCTGGTACGAAGTAATGGGTGTGATGAGCCAGCCCGGACCCGCGGCGGACAAAGCCATTGCTCGCATGGCTGATCTTGCCAAGACATCGCCTACGGAATTCAAAGGACAATTGAAGACGACGGCGATGTACTACACACCGAAAGCGGCTCTGGACTATACCAAATCGAGTGACCTTAAGTCCAAGCAGGATATGGTCCGCAAATTCTGCTTTGCCCATGGTTTGCTTGGAGAAAATGCCAAGTCGGTTGATGTCGTCGGAATCCAGTATCCGGATGGCACCATCCAGGGAGACAAGAATAACGTGAAGATGCGTTATGTCGATACGTTCATGGCGGAAGCTGCCGACGGCAAGCTCTCGTTGAAAAAATAGGGAACAATAAAGCAGGGCCGGGCGACCGGCCCTGCGGTTTCTCCAAAGCGGGCTAAAGCCCGCCGGTACCACTGGAAGAGGAAGAGAAAGGCGGAGGAGGATGCAGATACCACGTGCAGTGGCGCAGGCAAAGGCAAAGGCAACGGTAAAGTCACACGCGCCTCATCTGACGTTCTTTAGAACGGACAGCAGATTGCCACGCTGGGCGGATGTCGCGCTCGGCGTTCTTCCATTTATATTGATCGTGGCTCTTTACCTCTGGGGCTGCTGGTACGTAAGAGACCAGGAGGCCCACAACACCGACAGTGCGACGGCATCTTCCAAACTGATGCCCACACCCGTGCAGATGTGGGATGGCTTCAAGAGCACTGCCGTGGAGCCTGATTCGAGGGGAGACCTTCGGCTGTGGATGGATACCGCGGCCTCGTGTCAGCGCTTTGCCATCGGTATGGCTTTCGTTGCATTCGGTGTGGTGATTGGTCTGTACATGGGGACGTTTCCCATTGTGGAGTCATTGTTCTATCGATTTTTTGTTTTCGCCGATAAGGTTCCACCGCTTTTGCTCTTGCCCATTTTATTTATAGTGTTTGACGTAGGTGAGCTTTCGAAGGTCGCCCTGGTTGTGATTGGCGTGCTGCCTGGTGTCGTGCTCGATGCCTGTCATCGTACCAAGGAGATACCGCACGAGCAGTTCTACAAAGCGCAAACGCTTGGTGCCTCGGAGTCCGAAATTGCCTGGAGCGTCATATTCCCGCAATTGCTCCCTAAGATGCTCGGCACTCTCAGGCTGAATTTCAAAGCCGCCTGGTGCTATGTGATTGCCGGTGAGAGTATTGCCGCGGCAGTGGGCATCGGCTATCGAATCTTTGTGTTGCGCAGATATGTGGCTATGGACATCATCATCCCTTACGTCATCTGGGCGACTTTGATTATGTTCTTGCTTGATTACATTTTCCAATGGTTGGAAACCCGCTATAAGTGGGTCGACCAACAATGAGGCAACCCTGATGTCCGAATATTTCATAGACGCGCAGAAAGTATGTGTTCAATACACGGAGGAAGACGAAACTCGCACGATATTGAACAACATCAGCTTGCGCGTTCGGCGTGGCGAACTGATCACCGTTGTTGGACCTTCAGGCTGCGGCAAGTCGACAATGCTGCGTTTGCTTTTAGGAGCGCAGTTTCCCAACGCGGGCACCGTTCTCATTGACGGAAACAAGGTCGAGCGGGTTGGACCAGACTGCGGAATCGTTTACCAGGGCTATTCCTTATTTCCGCATCTAAGCGTTCTGGACAATATTTGTTTTGGATTGGTATTGCAGCAAACAAATCTCTGGCAAACCGTCAGTGCTTTGCCCGTGATTGCGGCTGAGGATCTCACTCACGCGATCGCCAAACGCTTCAGGAAGAAAAACCATCACCATAGCCAGCCTTTGGATGAGGACTCTTTCAGTAAAAATGCAGGCAGCGGCAATGCGGGCAGCGGCGCCGCCATAGCTGTTTCCTATGTTGCGCCCAAGCGCTCACCCTTATCCACCGCTCTGGAAATCTTTCCCTACATTCGCATTCGCCGGCGGGTGCGCGAAGAAGCTTATGAGTATCTTGCTGATATCGGATTGGAGCGCGCCGATGCGGAGAAATATCCGTATGAGTTGTCCGGCGGCATGCGACAACGTGTTGCCATAGCGCAAGCCGTAATTATGAAGCCGAAGATTCTCTTGATGGATGAGCCTTTTGGTGCGCTGGATAGAACCCGGCGCGAAGAGATGCAAGACTTTATTCATCAGCAATGGAAGAAACACAATTTGACTGTGTTCTTCGTGACGCACGACCTGGACGAGGCAGTTAAGCTCGGCACGAGGTTGATCTGTCTTTCTCAATACTGGTGTGATGAAAACCAAAATCCCGGGCATGGCTCAAAAATTGTCGTCGATCGCAAAGTTCTCGGCGGCGATATATTGCCGTCGCAGTTTGGTGATACGCCGGAGTTCAAAGCGCTGATAAACGAAATTGGCGAGGAAGGCCTTACTCCCCACCATCATCAGTCGCAGTTCAAATTCGACTTGAGTCACCCTGATGCCATCAAAGAAGGTGGCGGAGGCAGTTGTGTATGAATACCAGTATCGTCGTCAACACGCCGTATGAACGCCCGGCATTTCTCGACGCATTGAGCAATGCCTACTCCGACCGGGGCAAAAGCGTTGCGGTGCTGACGGGCGATACGCATGACTTGTTCTGGTGCAAACAACAAAACCGCTTTCTCGAACTCGAACAGACGCTTTATCAGGCGCTGTCGGGCATGTTCACCATGGTTCGTCTTGATATCGCGACCGGGCTCGGATTCTACGATCCCACCGATCTGCACACGCTGTCGGGAATCTGTGCTTCGGCCGATGCGATTGCGGTTACGAAGGCAGAGAAAATCGGCGATCTGCGGGATAACATAAATTCGACGCGATACAGCCCGCTGCCTGCCCTTGTTCTGCTTCAAGAAATTTTGCAGGCTGTGGTCACCGTAAGGCGCGACAACAAGCAAGTGAAGCCGGTTTGTTGCGTGCTGCAATTCGCCGGATCGCTCCTGCCTGATGGCGATTTCGAGCATCTTGCCGAGGTGGACAGGCAGCGATTGGTTACCTTCTTGAACTTAATCGAGGCCCCGTGGTTCCGAAGCAGTAGCCATTTGATCGCTCTGGTGGCCGATACGAGGCTTGAAATAAATTCGCGTATTCTGGCGTTGCCTTCTGTTCAACATATTGAGATCGAACTTCCCAACGATGCGGAAAGAGACAAGTACGTCAAGTATTTCGTCGGTGGCAACGGCGGCGCACCGCCGGCGACGGCACAACAGTTTGAAAACGGCGTAGATGGTTTTGTCGCTGATACGGCCGGATTAGCAGTGACAGCCATTCAAGACATTCTCGAGGTCGGCAAAAGAGGCAACTCAGTAATTAAACGGCAAGATGTGCTTGCCGAGATTAACGAGGTTATGAAGGCCGACCTCGGTGACTTGATCCGCATTTCGCGTCCGGAGCACACGCGCGCTGACATCGTCGGCTACAAGAAGACCGGCGAGATCTTCATGGACATTTTCAGGCGTTGTGAAAGTTCGGCAACCGCTGTCCCCGCCATTTTGGTATCGGGGCCCAACGGTGCGGGTAAGACGTTCCAAATGGAGGCCTTCGCCTGTGAATCCGGGCGCGTCGTCATTGAGCTGACCGGGTTGCGCGGCATGTACTTCGGGCAGACCGAAACGTTTTTTGAGAAATTGCGTTTGCGTATAAAAACCTACGGCAAAATTTTGATTCTTGTCGATGAGGCTCACACACAATTCGGAAGCGTTCATCGCAGCGACACGCATGAAACGGAAAAGCGCCTGGCCGGTAATATCATCAAGATGATGGGCGACCGCGCTATGTTCGGCAAAGTTCTCTGGGGACTGATGACCTCCCGCCCGGACGAACTCGATCCGGACGTAAAAAGCCGGGCACCGATTCAGGTGCCGATTTTTGACCTCGATGGAGACGAGCGGCGGCAGTTTGTCACCGAAATGTTCGACCGTAAGGGCTGTCCGATCCCGGCTGAGGAGGTGGACACCGTCATGAAGAAAACGGAAAATTATTCGGCGCGCGATTATGACTTCCTGCTGAAGGAGGTTAAAGGCTCGGGCAAAAGCTCCGTAGTGCAGACCCTGGAGGTCTGGCAGGCTAGTGCCTCAATCTTGAAGCAGCGACGCTTACAGACGCTTCTGGCAGCCCAGCATTGCAGTTATCCGGCTTTGATACCTGAAAAGTTAAAGCCGGATATTGAGTCAGGAGCGCTGGAAGATGAAATCCAGACGCTCAAGGCGCTATTACTCCACTAGATGAATAATTTTGGGCCAGTTTTCATCGCCCATTTGTCGCGGGGGTAGCATCATCGTGAGTCAAGGAAGGAGCTGCCATGTTTACCGGAAAGAATGTGAAACAGGATAGCGACGAACCTAAAGCGCAGCAGGATGATATTCTGCATGTGCGGGCTCGCCACTTTTTGCCCTTCAAAGATCCCAACCCGCAGATTGTCACGGACGAGCTAATCGCCACGGCGCACAAAATCGACCTATTAGTAGACGAGCCCTTGCTGCACAAGTTCAAGCTCTCCGAATTCGGCGTGAACGCGCAGGATTTTGTAGATATTAAACACACGTTCGATGCTTTGCATGACGACACTTATGAGCGCAAACTTCGTCAGGTTGAATTTCTCAAAGGCAAGTTTCCCAAGGAGAAACAACGACTTCGCGATTTCCTGGCCGACTACTACGCGCATGATAATGCATTAGAAGAAGTGGCACCGTTGCTGAGCAAACTAACGCCTGTTGAGCGCAAAGAATTCGAGCAAATGCCCACGCGGCGCAAGCGCACTATCGCCAGATTCGACGCGGAACTCGGTGATGACGGCAAGATTCGCATACATCGTCTCAAGGCTGGGGTGTTTATTCAGTTGAACGCCCCTAAAGGGCATCCGCTTTCCTTGCCCAGACAATTCGAGGAAGCGTCGGAAGAATTGACGGAAGAACCAGGTTTTAAGCGATTGTTGTACACCTTGTGCAAAGAGATCTTTGCTCACAAGCGGTGCAAAGCCTTGCAAGTTGTGGTGCACCAGGTGACGATGCAGGCGACGAAGGATGAACCGTTCGTCCTGCCTGACGGCATTCACCAGGATGGCGCCGACTTCATAGTGTCAGCCATCCCAATTGTGCTTCAAGACGTCATCGCGCCGACAAGCACGGTGTACGACCTTGATCACAAGCCGCTTTTGCAAACACAACTGCAAGTCGGCGAGGGATTATTCCACGACGACCATGAGTACTTCCACAGCGTCTCGGACCTTTATACAACCGGCACCGAAGGCAAGCGTGGCACGCTAGGCTTCGACTTTCGCATTTTGCAGTGATCGGCTGTCGTTTACGCAGTGGCTTTTAAACCCGACCGATAAGCAACATCTTAAATGGCGGACCGAAAAGATGCGGGAAACCGTGTGGGCTTTCTTCCGTTAAGTGGCTATTGTCTAGGCCGGCAGAGCTTTTGGGGAAACGAACTTGACTCTAAATCATCAGAAACCGGGGCGCGTCGGCGCGGCAATGGCTTTAGTTAGCCTGCTTGTGGCGTTTCAGCCGGCTCTGGCGCAGAACAGTATGGGTTATGGGCAGCAGCAAGTCCCCGGCATGGTCAATGGACAGCAATATCCTGCAGCAATGCCTTCGCAGCCGTTGATGGCCCGCACACAACTCGACCAGCAATACGGCAATGCCCAGGGCCAGTCACCGTGGATGACGGTGCAACAACCGCCCCTGACCGCCGCGCAGCAGCAGGCACTGGCCAAGTCCGAACACAAACACAAAAACAAAAAGGGGCATCCCTTCCTCCAGAAGCTGGAAAACGCAGCCGGCAGCGCCAGTTCAGTAGCAGCCAGTACCGCCGGCCGAGCGGCTCGTGTTGCCGTGCCAATGGGCATGATGATGATGATGTCTCGCAGCATGTACGGGTCTGGCTACGGATATAGTCCTAGCTACATGTACAGCTACCTGCCCTACATGGGCTACCGCATGCTTTCGCCGTATTAATGAATTCAGCCGCCGATGCGGACGGGGATCGAGCCGCGCAGAGCCCAAGGGCTGGCGCTTTCGACGTGAACGTCAACCAATTGTCCGATCAGCGATTCTGGTCCTTCAAAGTTGATGATCTTATTGGAACGGGTGCGTCCGGTGAGGCGTTCAGGATTGCGTTGGCTGCGACCTTCGACTAGAACTTCCACCGTTCTATCCAAATAACGTTTGTTTCTGCGGTGAGAAACGTCCTGCATTACCGAATTGAGGAAACGCAAGCGTTCGTATTTTTCGTCGTCCGGAACTTGCGGATCCCAGTTTGCGGCAACCGTGTGTGGGCGCGGCGAGTAGGCTGCAGTGTTGCACTGATCGAAGCAAATTTCTTCGACGAAACTGACGGTCTCCATAAACTCGTTTTCGGTCTCACCCGGAAAGCCGACTATGAAATCGGATGTGATCGCGGCATCCGGCACTTTGTCGCGAATGCGCTCGACCATGCGCCGGTAGAAGTCGGTGTTGTAGCCGCGCGCCATGCGGCGCAGCGTGCGGTCGCTGCCGGCTTGAATGGGAATGTGGAAATATTCGCAAGCGTTCCAAACGTTCGATACGGCGTCGATGATCTCCGGTCTGAGATCGCGTGGATGTCCGGTGATGAAGCGAACGCGCTTGATACCATTCATGGTGCCGGCCGCTTCCAGAAGATGACCAAGGTGTAAGGCGGGTTCGAGATCATGACCATAGGCCGTGACGTTTTGTCCGAGAAAAGTAATTTCCTTGTAGCCTGCTTGTTCAAGCTCGCGAACTTCTTGCATAATCTGATCGAGGCTGCGGCTTTTTTCTCTTCCGCGCACGTAGGGGACGATGCAGTATGTGCAGTTGTAGTCGCAACCGTAAATTATCGAGACCCAAGCACTGATGCTGTTTTGCCTGATTACAGGCAGCTCCGGCAGATCGTCTGGAAGTTCTTGATAGATCTCTACTACTTTCCTTTTTGTATCGCGCGCTTGCAAAACCAGATCCGGCAGTCGATGCAGATTGTGGGTGCCGAAAACTATGTCGACGCCGGGGGAGCGTTTGATCAATTCCTCGCCTTGATCTTGCGCCACGCAGCCGCCTACGGCAATCAGCGTTCCCGGGCGTTGCTGTTTGACTTCGCGCCAGTGTCCCAGATAGCTGAACATTTTGTCTTCGGCACCGGAGCGAATGGCGCACGTGTTGAGGATCATCAAGTCAGCATCTTTGATATTGGGCGTTTGGCTGTAGCCAATCTCGTCGAGCAACCCCAGCATGTGCTCGGAGTCGGACTTGTTCATCTGGCAACCGAGCGTCTCAATATAGACACGCTTGGTGGCGCGATTGTGTTCTTCAGCCGGCTTGAGTAGTTGCTGCGTCATGGCTCCGCTCTACGATGGTGCAGGCTGGTAGCCTGCGCTCCTCGTGACCGTAGCGGCGGGCGGAATCCCGCTCACCTGGACGAGGTTGTAGAGGGATATTCTACCGGATGTCCGTGGGCGGAGGACCGACCAACTCTTCTTTTTCTAAAAGTTTCGCGAGGAAGCGCTCATAAGACTTGCGTATCCATTCCAGGCGCTCGCTATGGCTATTGGGGGGCACGAAGTCGCGCGAGGGCACGAAGGACACCACGGGCTCGCCGTCGTATGCGTTGCGGAGGCTAATGCCGAGTTCCAGGGCATTGTCTTGTCCTGATTTCAACTTCGACAAAGTGTTGTCCTCGGAAGGGAGAATGCCCGATATAGTAGCCCGGTGCTGCCCGCCGCTCAATGAGAAACAGCTTATTGACTTGTCGTCACAGAATCTACTTCATCTCGTCGTTGCTGGCTGCTCATGCCGCGATCGAGACAACCGTTTTTTTGTCTCAGCTTTTTGCTTTGGCTTAGAAAACATTCAAAGGCGCTAAGGTTCGTGAATTAATGCGTGGATGAGGAGATCGGGTCCCACCTCCTTA
>DATNQY010000359.1:0-8059 GCA_036703785.1 Candidatus Obscuribacterales bacterium | reverse complement strand
ATCCGGAAAGGTAATCGGCAGGAAGACGACGGTGTCCTCAGGTTTATCCCATGGCATCATGTACTTCTCGCCGTTGTACGGCAGTTTCTTTACTGTAGCCTGCCCGATGTCGAATTTCTGCCCGAAGAGAAATGCCAGGCTGGGATCATTAGCGGTGTCATAGCGCAGGTAAGCTACGTACCCACCTTTTGGCGCACAATGGCAGCTGTTATCGCCGAACTGCATGAGCGCGGCGCGATGGTCATTGTTCTGCACAAAGTGCAAAAACTGCTTGGCGGTATCGGCCGGGTCCGAGTTGGCGGCGTTAAAGAAAGCAAAGACCACCCCGCCACCGAGAATCAAAATGAACAGAAGCGCCGGCAAAGAACGAGTCATCTAACATGCCTTTTACGTAAGATTAGCTTGCGGCGCCATTTCGCGGACATCGGCTATGCTACAGTTTGGATATAGTGTGTAGCATAACACACGGAAAGCGGGCTCTCGCCCGCCGCTACCAAGTGACAGAGCTACCAAGCAAGAGGACAGTGCAATCATGGTCAATCCGGGCTCAAGCATTTTAGTTCTCTTCGCTCTGGCAGCCGCCCTAGCTTTTTTCTTTCCGCTGTTTAAAGACGGAGTCTACAAGCAACTTTCTGTCAAAGCTTTGTCTACCGCCGCCGCACCCTTCGCGCTCGTGATTTTGCCCTTTGCCGCGCTGTTCGCTTTTGCCGGTTTCCTGGGTGCAGAAGTCAGCGTTACACTTCCCTGCTTCGTCGGCACCGCACTTTTGTTTTTTGTGCTCTCAAGAATTGGTTTGTCGCCGCAGCTTAGAGGTGTGGCGCTGACTGCTGCGGCCTTGCCTCTGACGATGCATGTTCCTCAAGACGGTGGCATCCTCGCTCTCTCGGCATGCACAATGGGGTTGCTCGTCGCCAAAGTCGCCGACGTGCTTTTGCTCGCCGGCGATCGCGCACTCGATGACGTGGTTGCGCCTCTCTCGTGGCTGGCTGGAGTAATGTGGCTGAGCACCTTCGAAGATCAGAGCAAAATGCCCCTGCAGCACGGGATTTTGCTTTCGATTATTTCAGTGTGCTTCATCTTGCGCATCATGCAACGCCCATTCATGAAGGACGACAAATGGCTGTTGAAGCGTATTATCCTTTCGGCAAGCGGCGGCCTCGGGGTGCTGATTGCAATTACGAAGCTGCTCCTTGCCCCCGACATGGCCAAGCTCGCCTTGCTTGTAGGCGCCGGCATGTTTGCCGTCTATTTGTTCAAGAATATGGATCTGGCGGGAAGGGATGAAAAATCGTCCGCAACCGACGGTATCAAAATGCTCATTGTGATTGGAATGCTCACCATGGTCGCCACGCGGTTCTGGGGGATGTTCGGATTGGTGGCATTGTCGCCTTTGTCATTGCTGGCACCACAGTTGAGCATGGCTCAGCTGTTGAGCTTGTATTTTCCCGTGCGTGTGCTGCTGGAAGTATTCATCACGGCGTATAACTCGAACGTCACCGGCATTAACCTGACGCATGCCTACACAGGCGCCGCTCAATATGCAGGCGTGATGCTGATGGCCGCGCTGTTGCTAATGATTCGCGAAGTCAAAGATAAACGCTTGCTGACGGCCATTATGTTGGGAACAGTCGCAATAGCACCGGTGGCATCAAACTACTATTTGCACGCCGAGCCAACCAGCAGTCTGCTTGTGGTATCGGCCGTTACAGGCACGATCTTTGCCGTCCTCGGTCCCGCTTTCATGCGCGACGAACGCAAAGCGCCATTCGAAATCATGCTGCTCTTGCCGGCTGTGATGTGCGCCGTCGGCACGACTTATAGCGGATTGATCGAGGCTGGTACCAATACCACCAATGAGTTCCGTGCCACGATTCTTGCCTATGCCATCGGCGCGGCAATAGTGTGCTTCATCGTCGGCTGGTTTGTGTCGCGGCACATGGACAAAGGTCGCATCGTGCCCGCCGCCAGCGAGTAGTCAGAACGCCGATTTACTGTCGCAGATTGCACTGCTGCCGGCTACACTGATCGAAACCCGCGTCCAGTTGGGCTTGCTATTTCAGAAGGCGCTTGAGCACTTTTCCTGTTGAGTTGCGCGGCAGCGTGGGGACGAATTCGACGATTCTAGGCACCTTATAGTTGGCGAGATGCTTCTCGCAGTGTTGCTTGACCGTATCCTCATCGAGCACTGCGTCGCCTTTGGCAATCACTGCCTTGACGCGTTCGCCCATGAATTGATCGGGCACTCCGATGACGGCAACTTCACGAACACCGGGCAGCTTCGCAATCACATCTTCAACTTCCTTGGGATAGATGTTGGCGCCACCGCGAATAATCAATTCTTTCTTGCGTCCGACAATCCACAGATAGCCGTCATGATCTTTGAAGCCTAGATCGCCTGTGAAAAACCAGCCGTCTTTGACTGCTTCGGCGGTCGCTTCCGGTTGGTTGTAATAACCGAGCATGACATTGCAGCCGCGCACGGCAATCTCGCCGACATTGTCTGCGCCGAACGGCAGAATTTTGCCGGTTTCATCGAAAATCTCCACATCGACTCCGGGCATGGCCGGGCCTACTGATCCGGGTTTGCGATTTCCAAACAGCGGGTTGATCGTCGAAACGCATGCTGTTTCCGTCAGTCCATAACCTTCAATTAGCGGTGCACCGAACTTCGCCTCGACCGCGCTGATTATTTCAACCGGAAGTGGTGCGCCACCCGACCAGCAGATGCGCATGGAGGACAGATCGAATTTAGCGCCAGGTTGGCTGAGTTCATAAAGCATCATCTGATACATAGCCGGCACAGCCGGTGTCAAGGTAATGCGCTCCCGCTCAATAGTCTCCAGCATGGCTTTCGCCTCGAACTTGGGCAATATGACCAATGTGCACGCGCGGCCGATCGATCCCAAAATCACAACGGAAACACCGAAGATGTGGCACATTGGCAAGGCGCCGAGAAGACGATCTTCCTCAGTCACGCCAAACAGATCATCCAGGCGTCCTGGGAACGAGGTCAGCAAATTGTAATGGCTGAGAATAGCGCCTTTCGGTTTGCCTGTGGTGCCCGACGTATAAATGATCACAGCGGGCTGCTGGGCAGTCGTTGGCACGGGCCATGACGCCAAGTCCGCTTTCATTTTGCTGTCGAACTCGAGCACTTTCAGCTCGCCCGGTGCTGCCACCTTGGCACCGCCTGCGGTGCCGGGTAGTACCAGCAGACTCTCAAGCGACGGTACGAGCGGCAACGCTTCCATAACCGTCGGAAGCAGGTCTTGATGAACGATGATTGTTTTCGACTGCGAGTCCGAAAGTATGTGAGCGATTTCATCAGGCTTGAGCATCGGGTTGATCGGAACAATCACAGCCCCGGCACCGGCG
Organism: Candidatus Obscuribacterales bacterium; assembly: GCA_036703785.1. GTDB lineage: Bacteria > Cyanobacteriota > Vampirovibrionia > Obscuribacterales > Obscuribacteraceae > JADYXS01. Next base: position 4,684 of record DATNQY010000359.1, on the reverse strand, counting down.
GCGCCAAAGAAAGCCGTCACAAACTCAATCGAGTTGGGGACATAGAACCCGACGCGATCGCCTGGTTGTGCTCCGAGCAGCTCCAAATGACGGCTGAACACGCACGCCTGAGCTTTCAGTTGACTGAAGGTAGCGCGTTGTTCACCGCAAATTGCTGCTTCCTTCTGACCGTGGCTGCGCGCACGGAAGTCGAGAATATCTGCAATGCTGCTGGCTTCCTGCATTACCGCCGTTGCTTTAGTGAAAACTGCTTCGTTCATCGCACTCAACCTTTGACAGTCATGACAATTATCTGCAATCGCTTTGTTCGCGGCGTTATAGCGGATTCATCTAGAAAGCGGGCTAAAGCCCGCCGGTACCGAAGTGGCGTCAGGCTCATTTATCGATGGCGAACTCATCCAGCACCGATCCGTCGACGCCTATTTGCATCAACTTCATGTGCTTTCCCTTGATATCACATTGGCTGAACGAATGCCGCGAGAAAAACGTTCGTGTAAACGGCTGCCATTGGTCTTTATGTTGCGAAATCTGCCTGCCGTAGAGTTCAGCACCACCGCCCCCTGTAGTCACGTAGATTACCCCGTGCGGGTGAGTATGCTTCACACCGTCAAACTGTTTATCGAGTTCAACATCTCCATCCACGGCCCCATTTGAATTACGCAACGCACCGCCGGGTTGCGGACGGATTTTGAACCTGAGTGGATAAGTGGACTGGTAGCCATGAACGTGGCCGGAAAACACTACGTCGGCGCCATGGTCCTGCAAGATGTCAGCCACCAAGCGCATTTGCTGATCCAGAAAATGAGCACTGTCAGAACTGAATGGCGGCTGGTGAAAAACCACGAACTTCCAGGTCGCCGATTTTGCCTGATCAAGATCATTTGTCAGCCACTGCCTCAAATTGCCGTGCGTCCAATCGACATAGTCATTGGCATCAAGAACAGTCCAGTGAGAATTTCCATAATCGAAAGAAAAGTTCGTCCCACCCGGGTACTGCGATCCTGCCTCGCTGAGAAAAGCCCGGCGATGCGCAGCCGAACCCTTAGGTTGCACAACGTCAGCCCCCGCGGCAGAAAGCTGTGGTCCGTTCAGCGGCTGATCCCACCAGAGGAAATACCCGAGCCCATCGGGAAACACATCCAGATTTCCGCCGTAGTATCCACGGCCACCAAATCCGGTATCATGGTTGCCCGTGCATGCTACCGTCCGAGTTGAACGTAAAAGAGGAACGCCTGATTCGTTTGCCTTATCGGCGTTATAGAAAGGAAAAAGCCGGGACAGATATTCGGACGTTCTTCCCCAGGCATAGACAATATCGCCAGGGATAACAAACAAGTCGGGCTTGCCGTCGTAGATGCCTTGCGCCACTTCGCGCTCGGCGCGATCGCCTTCACCAATGTCGCCGACGATGTCCACACGCCAGGGATCATCACCCGACTTAATCGGATTGATCGTCGCCTCGAAAACTTGGGCCCCATCCTTGATGACGCGGTACGCAATCGGCACACGCTCCGGCAGGACAGGCAACGTAAAGCGAACCAAGCGGAAAGGCATCAGATTGCCTAACGCTATTTCCTTGTCCGTCGTCTGGGCGGCCGCGGCCCACCGCCCGGGCTGCAGCTGCGCTTCGACTTTCCACTGACCAGCTTGCAGCACCGCAAATTGCAAATCAGGTTGATGAACATCGCCCTTGGCGCCGAGCTGCAAATAGGGTTCGACCAGGAAGACGGCATTCGCCGCCTGCAAGGGCGGTGTCAAAAACTGATAAGCGGCCCATCCGGCGCCGCCGAGAAGCAGCGCCACTGCCGGCAGTATCACGCGCTGAGCAGCGCGCGCCAGCTTCACAATGAATGGCCGGATTGACCAGTCTGGTTGGCCGGTTGTCCGGCGCCCGCGTTGCCCTTGGTGGCATCCGTGATAATTTTATCCAGAATGCCCTTCAGCTGCGGCTGCGCATCTCTCGCCTTCAGGCAGATCTTCAACACAGCTGGATGCTGCTGCGCATTGCTGGTGAGCGACCAGCGAGCGGCGGAGCCGATGGTCATGCGCATGTAATCCGTACCATGATCGTATTGCCACGGCAAAACACTAATCAGACGATTGACATATTTCTCGTCGCCGGTGGCACTGAAGGCACCCCAAAGCTCATCGAGGACTTCAGCTGTTTTTACATCCAACTGCTCGATAGGTGTGGCCGGGTGCGCCATTTGCTGCAGCACTTCGGTGGCTTGTTTGTCGGTGAGTGATTTCATCAGCTCTTCGAGAGACTGCTTGCCCTCGACAGTGTTAGACCACCACAGCGCACTCCACAGCATCGGTTTGCCCTGCGGGGATAACGACTCCAACTGCTTCGTCCAGCCCGCGATGCGCGAAGGATTTTGCGCGAAAACACGGCTCACAAATGCGGTGAGCGGAGCCTGTCCTTTTTCGATCAATCCATTGGAATCGGCATACTCGATCGCCGGCACAAGCAGATCTGGTTGCGGATGCAGGTAATAGTACGTCATCCACTGGATAACATCCTGGGTGGAGTTGATAGCGGCAGGAGCCGCTGTGTTAACCACAGCTCTGGCAGCCTGCACATCCGCCACAGCGGCGGGCACCCCTACAATCGAAAACGACAACGCCACGGCGGTAATCGCCAGAGTGGTGCGTTGCCGCAGGCTGCTAATCCTAAGCATGGGTGCGCTTTCCTCCATGAGCATCTTGGTGCGATTGCCGATCCGTGACTGTTTTAACACCGATATACAAACCACGTCCAGTCAGTCCCGCCTGATCATAACTCACCTCAAGACCGGCTTTCCTGAACGCTTGTATATGTTCGTCCTTAGAGAAAAGTCCGAGCTCGTGGCGTTCGGTAAAATGGCTCACCGTTTCGTTCTCGGCTGCCACCAGATAATGAAACTCGATTATTGACAAGCCGCCTTCAATCCGCGAGACGTTCATCCGGCATGCCTTCAACGACGGCGTGTCGACGAAAGCGGCGTGCGCCATTCCGGGATAGTAGGTATCCGCATCGAACCACGGCTCAACAATCAGCACCCCGCCCGGCTTCAGATGACCGCACATATTCGCGATAGCCCGATGCAGGTTGTCAGCAGTTCGCACGTATCCGATGGCGCTAAACAAACACACGATCACATCAAACCGCTTACTTAATTGAAAGTCGATCATGTCCCCTTGGTGCAACTCAATTTCCGGATGACGATCGCGAGCACGCTCCAACAATTGTTTGTCGAGATCCAGTCCATCCAGCTCATAGAGGCGTTTGAAAAATTCCGCGTGACCGCCTGTGCCGCAAGCGACGTCGAGCATCGCGCTGCCCTCGCTGCGCTTGCGCTCGCGAATTATGGCCTGCAACTTCTGCGCCTCGCCGGCATAGTCCTTGCCGGCATAAAACAGATCGTACAGCTGCGCGCTCTTATCAAACATCCGAGTCGAGCAGTTTGTGCCGGTCGGGATATTGGAAAAAAAGAATCGCCACCACCGCGGTCAAAGAAAAGAACATCAACAGCATGATGCCGGAGTTGAACGTGCCTGTCATCTCTTTGAGCTGTCCCGTCAACCAGGGAGCAATGATGGCAGCGCCAGCCGAGCAGCTGGTCATGATGCCCAGACTGGTGCCGGCCCGATCGCCGGCCAGATCACCGTTAAGCGCATAAAACGCGGCATTCGGTGCCAATCCAAAACCGAGTCCGAGCGACATGAATATGAGCGCCACAGGCAGCGAGTGGGTGAGAACCACTGGAATGAAACACAATCCGGAAAGAAGCTGGCATGTCCAGATCACATGCGACCGCGATAGACGCAGGCTGCCCGTTTTGATAAAAAGATAATCGGACAACCAAGCCGCCGCCGTGAGCATGATTGCAGCGGTTAACCATGGTGCCACCAGCAACCATCCGGTATCCCTTAATCCCAGCGCAAACGTTTGCTGCAGATAGTCGGGCAGCCAGTGTATTGCGAAGAACAATAAATAGCCGCAGGCGAAGAACGCATAATTATTGCTGAGCAAGGCTGGATTTGAAAGCAATGTTCGCAGATTGGTTTTGCTTCCCGATAAGCTTTGCTGCCGAATTTCCTCACAGGATCTCTGCCCTCCAACAGGGCGACCTTCGCGAATGAAATTCAGCTCGCTGCGCGTTACTTGCTTCGAGTTTTCTGGATAATCGCGGAACAACATCGTCCAGAAAAATGCCCAAACAATCCCCAGCGTGCCAAGAACGAAAAACATTGTTTTCCAGCCGACTGCCAGAATCAGCCCGGAAATCAACGGCGCGCCAACTACCGATGCCAGCGGCACCGCAACAAGCCCGACAGCGGTGGAACGCACACGCTCTGAGGCCGGCAACCAGTCGGCCACCACACGCGTCAACGCCGGAAAGCTCGGTCCTTCAGTGATACCGAGCATGGTGCGGATCATGATTAGCGGCCAGAAACCGGCCGCCATGCCGAGCGCCGCCGTCATCGTCGACCAAGCAACCGCGGCAATGGACCACACCTTGCGGGCTCCGAATCGATCGACAAGAATGCCGCCGACAAACGTGGAAACAACATAGCCAACGCCGAAGGCCGCGAATATAGATCCGAAAGCTCCATCTTTGAGATGGAACTGCTGTTTAATCGGCTCGATGGCATACGAAATCGCAGAGCGATCCATGTAATTGACAATGGTGATGAAAAA
>DATNQY010000358.1:0-34627 GCA_036703785.1 Candidatus Obscuribacterales bacterium | reverse complement strand
CGCTGCTCTGTGCGTTCTTCCTGCCGGTAGCACCGGCAGCCGCTGCTCGCGACTACACGCAGTTGTTGCAATTGACGCCGGGATTATCGATTACCTTCCGGGTTCGCGACGGAATCGACACGCGGATGAAACAGCTTGGCGACTACCGTTTCACAATCAACGTAGATGAAGTCGACGACAAGGGCTTCAAATACGACTGGCAGAATTCACCGCCGGCGGCGGCAGCCGGCTCTCGCACCGTCAACGCCGCGGACGAACAAACGTCCCACAAGGTAAGCCTTTTTTATTTTGACAGACAGAAAGGCGTCGTTCTCGGCACCACCAACATCGTGCGCGTCTCAGACGATTTGTATAAAGAATTGAAATTAGGCGAAGCGACGCCGTTTTCCCTTGATGGACCGGAAGGACGTTATACCCCCGAAGGCGGTCGCTCTCAAATTGCTTTGCCTAAAACATTGCAGGTAACGGGCACCGAGCCGATGGACGTCTGGATTGGCGACAAGGAAGTATCCGTGCGCGCCCTCAAGGCGCAGACGGACAACGGCTGGACTTATTGGATCATGGACAATGCGCGCTTTCCCATAATGCTTGCCGGCACCGGACCCTTCTTTTGGGGGGAGCCGCACTTCAGCGGCAACATTGCCACGGATCAAGATGGCGCTCAAAACAAGGCGAAACGCATCACCGATCAACTGGAGAAAAGCGGCATTGCCACAAGCTATGAGATCTTGTTTGCTTTCGATTCCGACAAGCTGACGGAACGTTCGAAACAGATACTTTCGGACGTCGGCAAGTACCTTGCCGATCATCCCTCTCTGCGCATTTTGATCGAAGGACATACGGATAACGTCGGCGGGGCTGTCTACAACCTCAACCTTTCGAAGCGCCGATCTGCATCAGTTGAGCATTATCTCGAGCAACAGTCGGGAATCGCCGCTGATCGCCTCGAATCGGCCGGCCGCGGCTACACGCGCCCGGTCGCCGATAATGCCACGGCCGCCGGCCGCGCCAAGAATCGTCGCGTCGTCTTCAAACGCATGTAGAGCCGGCTGGAAGCCGACGCTCCAATATAGCTGCGGGCAAGCCCGCGCTTGCCGTTCACTTGGCGAATCGCCGGCAATGCATCAAAATGGATAGAACTGCATCCGGGATTTGTTAATGGCTAAGAAATCCAAGCCTTCCGACGGCGAAACAGTTGCCAATCAGCTTCAGCCTGGCGTTAATGTCAGTTGCAAAGTTGTCGGCGCCGAGGCAGGCGGATATTCGGTGGTCATTTCCGACGGCGATGTGCCTGGCTTCCTGCCGACGGATTGGAGGTTGCAGCCGGGCGAGCATCTTATTGCGCGGTTTGTCAGCTCAGAAAACGGACGGGCGCTATTGTCGGCGCAAATGCCGACTAATCCCGTCATGGCCAGCTGGTTTACCTCGATTGCACGCCTCGGACTCAAGCGAGCCACAGACATTATGCCGACGCCCGCCGAGGAAAAAGCCGTCTCTTTTAAAATAGACAAGATGCCCTTCCAGCAGCTTATCACCCAACTGGAAGGCGGCCGCCGCACGGGCGTTCTCACCGTCGCTTGTGCGCAGCACAATTCGCGCTCGGCTGCACTGCTCTGGCGCGGCTCAATCGCCGGATGTATCTATAGCAATCGCAAATTGCCCGATCCGCAACCGACGGAAGAGGGTTTGCAGTACATGGTGACCGAGCTGAAAGCGTGCAAAACTAGCGGCCGATTTTACGAACTTCCTGATGTGATCGCGCTGTCGTTTTCCGCTGTCTTTCGCGAGTACGTCACGCTTGAAACTTTAGATCTGGCCATAGTCGCCAGTCGATTGGCTGCCGCAAAAGATACTGCCTGTTTAGCGATCAGTTTGGAGAAAGGCGCCACTTATCTGGCATTCTGCTACAAAGGCAAATTCGTCGGCACATTCGACGTCGAGCGCCAACAATATCTGCAATCGGCTGAGCAACTGCAAGCGCTCATGGCATCGAATAAAGTGTTGCGCATCGGCACCAGCATTTTGCCGCCCGACTTTTTCAAGGATGCGCGCCGCTATACATTGTGGCTGTCGGAATTTGATAAGGGATAGAGCGTGCTGTAAATGATCACGCGCATTCAAGTTGAAGGCTACCGCTCTGTCCGAGATGCTTGGTTCAAGCTCAGACGCGTCAATGTTCTGGTTGGACCAAACGGCTGCGGCAAAAGCAATCTTTATCGCGCCATGTATTTGATCGCGGCCGCAGCCAACGGCCAATTCGCGCGCACCTTGGCCGAAGAAGGCGGGATGCCGTGGTGCTCTGGGCCGGACCCCGGGCTAAGGGCCCCGTGTGCCTGACGCCGGGCGTCACCGTCGATGATCTGAAGTACACAATGTCCTGCGGCATGGTTCCGACTACGCCGGGAGATCCCACTGCATTCAAGCTGGATCCCGACATCAAGGAAGAAGAGATCACCTACCTGAGCAACGGCAAAAAGATCAGCTTGCTCAAACGCGAATCAGGCACGGTCAACGCTCGCGACGTCGATGGCAGAAAAGTCGCATTTCCAATCATGCTGTCGTCGGGCGAGTCTGTGCTTTCGGGATTGCGCGAGCCGCATCGCTTTCCTGAGATCTCGGCGCTGCGGCAGGAGATGCTTAGCTGGCGCTATCTCTCAAGCAACACCATTGCCCGGCAAATCGTTTTTATCCGAAACCGCCTGTGGCATTTCCAGCAGTTGCTCTGGCGACAAGCCCATAGTTTGAGCCGGTTGATTGGTTGCGAACAGACCGAACCCGAGAACATAATCAAGTAATGCACGCTGTTCATCGATCTGCAACACTTGCTCATGCACCCGCTCTTGCGTGATTCGGGATGAAAGCCGGTGTGCGACGTTTTGAAGCAAACGCTTGCGCTCATCCAATACTCGCGCAGCCGTCCAAAGTGCTGTTTCAATTTGAGAGGCCTGATCTTCCAGCAGCGTTTCAATGCCGAAAGTGTGTCCTACCAAGCACGCGAATCTGCCAAGCTGATCGTCAGTCTGCCGCAATACGCCTCCGCAGGACGGACAGCCGTATTCGTTTTCGTTAGCCTTTGCTACGCTTGCTGAATTCACGCGAATAGGACGCACGCGTGAACTTTGCGCATAAGTGCGTTCGACTATGCGCGCGGCAATGTCGGAGGCCGGCAGCTGGAGGTCAACGTGATCTCTGTTTATTCCGGCTTGCGGGAGATCAGGAAACAGTGCATCCGCAGGCTTTTGAACAATGATAAATCCGCCGGCATGGCTGACTTGAGTCAATCCGAGCACGCCATCATCGAGGCAGCCCGACAGCAGCACCGCCGTGACATTGTCGCCGGCAGTGATCGCCGAGCGAAAAAGCACATCAATTGAGGGACGGGCGCGATTCTCTCGCGGGCCGCGGGAGAGTCTGACGATGCCGTCCCTGATCAGCATATGATAATCAGGCGGAGCAATGTAGATACGGCCGGTTTGAATGCGTTGGCCGTCCCGTGGCACCACCGACGGCAAAGTCATCGCCTGGTTAAGTACGCTGGCTAAAACACTGCGAGTAGTAGGTGCCAGGTGCACAACGACGAAAATGGCCGCCGGCAAATCAGGCGGCAGTCCAGCCACAATCTCCCGTAGTGCTTCGATGGATCCCGCTGAGCCACCGATAACGACGATGTGAAAGTCATGCATAAGTTGTCACCCATTTCGACAGAAGACAGCGAGGGCACTTCTGTTCCTGAGGCTGACCCCGCCGTGTCGAGTTATGGTCGGGTCGGAAATACAAGGCAGTGAGACAAAAAATTAAGTCGAAGAACCCGTAGATTCCACATATCCAAAAAGCTTTCTTCAAGGATAGAGTTCGTGAGTAAGATATCGCACTAAGACAATAGGCTTCTTAACCGGTATGGAACGATCGGCTTGGTCATCCGAAGCAGGTACATTAAATGACCCGCTTGGCGTTAAGGATAAAGCCGCCGGCCGCAGTGAGGAAGCCGAAGATAAGCACACTGGCGTCGTCCGCTTTGCGGAAATTGCCGGGCGGTCTTTCGTCAACTCCGCGGCGCAGCAGCCGTACAACGGACTGGCCCAGTTAGTCGATTCAGGAACCTCCAAGCTCGGATTGGGCGATGTTCTGCCGCAAATGAATATAGTGTCCGCGCCTAAGGCGGCGAAATTCGGCAGCAGCGATTGGGTGGCGCAGACGGTCGGCTCAGGATTGGGCATGGTGGCGCCCTTCATGCTCAGCGACGGAATGCTTGGCGCAGCCGGACGCGGGCTGGGTGCGACGAAGGTCGGCTCGATGGCCGCTGAGATGGCGGAAAGCGTTCCCTTCGCCAGCACGCTGGCGCCCTTGGCTCGTCCGGCCCTGAGCGGCGCGACTTACGGTTTTCTGTTTACGCCTTCTGCTGACAGCGGCGGCAAAAGTCTTCTGTGGGAACGCACCAAGAGTGCAGCTGTCGGTGGACTCACTTTCCCGGCGGCCAAACTGGGCAGCGAAGCGTTGGGCGCCGGCATTGCGAAGGGACTGTCAGCAGTCGGCGTGGATGTCGCAAGCAACTTGGCCGGCAAGATTGCGCTGCGCGGCGGCAGCAGCGTGCTTGGCGGCGGCTTAGGCGGCGGGTTCGCGAACGCCGAGTCGAGTTCTTATCTCAATACCGGGCATGCTGCGTCGCTTGATGAAGTCGAGCAATCGGTAGGATCTTTTGCGGTGACTGGTGGCGCCCTCGAGGCTCTCGGGGTTGTTCAATCTCGCTTCCAGGGTCGTGGCAGAGAGTCCGCAGTTCCGCCTGAAGGGCCGGCAAAAACCTCAGCGCATTCACGGCCCGGCACCGAGACTCCGCAATCTGTTGAAGCGCCAAGCACAGGCGGCATGGCAGATGTCCAGAAGCGAATGGAGAGCGCCAATGGACCGAAGGCAACGTCGCCATTTCTTGTAGAGAGCAGCATCAACCTCAGCAAGTCCATCGCGGATAAGATGAATCTGCGCAGCGAATCCGAGATGTCTAGCAATCCTCAATGGCGCGACTTCACCGGTTTGATTGAGAAAACCCTGGCCCGCGAGCATGCCGATGCCGGGACGGAAGCCAGCCAACTTGCCGGTGTTCTCAATTCCGCCACTCGTTTTCTCAGCAGCGATCAATCTGTGGTGCCACTGACTGACGGGCAGAAATTGGGTTTGGTTAAACAGGTGCTGCATGAATCGCTGCACCCACAAGAAGCCGTCAATGAGAGCTGGGGAGCGCCCATAGCGGGCATTCAGCAGACACTCATGGGGCACGCTCCCGGAAAAGTAGCTGAATCCGTACTGAATTTACTGCAGACGGGAAAATTCGAATCGACTCTGGAAAAACCCGCCAAAGTCGATTTAAGCGATCAAACAACGTCCAAATTGCCCGAGCAATACCGAAATACTTTGGCGCCTGATCACAGTGCGGAATTGTCGTTGCAGTCAGCCCAAGAAGCGGGCGCACCGCCTGTGATACCGGGACAGCGCAGCTATTACGGACAACTTGCCCAGCTTTTGGCGTTAAACATCCACGCGCAGAATCACCACGGCGGCCCCTTCATCATCGCGCATGATGGTATGCCCGACGGACGACCCGAGTTATTCCAAGCGGGCGCGGACAACCAATATGTCAAAACGTCCAATGGCGAGTTTGACCCGTGGTTGAGCACATCAGACTTGCAGCGAGTGTACGACCACGTGAGTGGCGTCGCCAACGAGAGCCTCGTGATAAAGAACGGGAAGCCCACTTTCGTCACTGATACAAGCGGAATGTTGCCTGGCAGGCCCGGCGATAGACCCGGGTTGTATGTCGAAGATACCCGTTATCTGAATAAGCTCGATGTGACGGTGAATGGACAACGACCTCAAATGCTCGCCAATGATGTCACTAAGGGCTTTGCTTCCTCGTACGCATACAAGACATCAGATGGGATAGACATTATTCGCAGTTCGCTCGTCGCGGATGGATTGCAGGATCGATTAACTCTGACAAATACCACGGATGAGCCGCAAACCGTTCATCTGTCCGTCGGTTATGGATCTGACTTCGCTGACACCTTCCAGGTGCGCGGCTATCAGCCTAAAGCACGGGGCCAGTTTTTGGCGCCGATAGTTGAGCCGGAGAAAGGCGCAGTCACATTATCGTACGACGGTCTGGACGGACAACGGATGTCTACCGGTATTAGATTTAGCGGACAAACGCCGGATACGCTTACAGGCGATAATGCCGGATTCAAGTTGGCTCTTGCACCTCTCACGTCGAAACAACTCGAAATTGGTGTCAATACAAGAAGAGAAACTGCAGTTGCCGGCACACCACCTGCGCCGGTGGATGTTCAAAGAAGCGGAACTTTCGAACAGCAATTCGAAAATGCCGAGAAGCAGTTTAATGCCTGGACGGACTCTGCGGCCCGCATCACTACTGGCGATGCTCATTTCAATTCGATTTTGAATCGGGCCTGGCGAGTTTTATACATGCTTCGCCATCCGATGCCGAATGGTCAGGATGCTATTGATGCAGGGGTTCCCTGGTTTGCCGCACCGTTTGGTCGCGACGATTTAATCACCGCATTTCAGATGTTGCCGTTTAAACCTGAGATGGCTCGCGGTGTTTTGAAGGTGCTCGCCGAGAATCAGGGCACCAAGTACGATCCCTCGCGTGCGCAAAAAGTCGGCAAGATCATGCACGAATTACGGATGGGCGAGATCGCCCGAACCGGTGAGTTGCCGTTCGATCCCTATTATGGAACCGTCGATGCCACACCGTTGTGGTTGATGCTGGTCGGCCGGTACGTTCAGGCTACCGGTGATACCAGTTTGGTCAAGGAGCTGCAGCCCAACATCGATGCCGCGTTGAAGTATCTTGATGAAGAGGTGAAGGCCAACGGCTATTTGCAGTATGGTGGCGAATCGGGCGCATTCTTGTCCAACCAGGGCTGGAAGGATTCGGGCGACGCTATAGCGAACTCGAAGGGTGAACGCGCCAAGGCGCCGATTACCTTGGCCGAACCGCAAGGATATCTATACGCCGCCTGGCGTGAAGCTGCGAAATTGGCGGAACTTAGTGGAGACTCCGAGAAAGCGACTGACCTTCGTGCGAAGGCGGAAGCGCTGAAGGAACGATTCAACAAAGACTTCTGGATGCCTGATAAAAATTACGCCGCCTTAGCAATCGACGGAAAGGGCAACGTCGTGGATTCGATTTCATCTAATCCGGGACATTTGTTGTTCACTGGAATACTGACTGCCGAGAATGCTTTTGCGGTGCATGACAGGATGATGCAGCCGGATATGAACTCCGGATTCGGCTTCCGCACATTGGCTTCAAGTGAGCAAGCATACAAACCGTTCGGCTACCATCTTGGAACAGTATGGCCTCATGATGTGACGATGGCGTTGTATGGCATGCATGACTTGAGACCAGGCGTCTCGAGCGGCGTCATGATGGATCTTGCTGACGCTGCGGCCAGCTATCCGAATAATGAGCTGCCTGAGCTGATGGGTGGCTATCCACGGGCATTGACAAAAGAGCCGGTACCATATCCGGTGGCATGCCCGGATCAGGCTTGGGCAGCCGGCTCAATGTTCCAGGCGCTGGCCGCCAACCTTGGTTTGCACGCCGACGGAGTAAGTAACGAGCTATTGATCTTCAAGCCGACAGTTCCGCAAAAGTTGGGCGAAGTTCGCCTTGAAGGTTTCCCCGTCGGTGACAAGCGAGTCGATCTCTATTTTCGCAACGACAACGGCAATACCAGCGTCCATTACAACAATCCGGACGGTGTGCGGATCAAGCTGGTTCCGAACGACGCGACACCGACGTCGTAAAGACTGGTACCGGCGGGCTTTAGCCCGCTTTCGCAGGCGAGCCGCCTGCGCTCCTATGTAGGGGCGACGCCGTGCGTCGCGCTGGAGAACCGCGACGAGCTCACTGCGCACAGTGTGTGCACGGCGGATAATTGAATTTGAATGGCGGCTGTTTCATGTACTCTTCCGGCTTCATCTTGCCGAATTGGGAGACGTTGGTTAGCGTTGCCACCACGGTGTTCATGTAGTGACCGTTGACTTTGTCGACCTTGAGGATGTAGATGTTCTCCACCGGATTGCCGTAGCTGTCCAGCTTCATGGGTCCGCGCGGGGCATCCGTCAATTGCACCGATTGAATGGCGGCGAGCAACTTGTTTTTATCGTCGGCACTGCCTTTGAGTGATTGCAGCGCTTTGTCGATCCACATGGCGGAAACGTATCCTGACTCGGAGAAATGCGATGGTTCTGAGCCATTGTATTTCGCTCTGTAGGCTTGAACAAAATGTGTATTCGCCGGATTGTTGAGGGCGGAGCTGTAATGCAGCGCGCTCATCGCTCCCTTCACGGCTGTACCTGCTGCGTCCAGTGTTCTGTCGTCAAGTCCCTGTCCGGCTCCGATAACCGGCAGTTTGCTGCCCGTTTCACGGTACTGGTTGTAGACCGTGGCAGCGGCGTTGGTGGTTACTGCGAAGTACACGGCATCGACGTCGGAACGAAGCTTTTTGACCTGTTCGCTATAATCCTTGCTCGCAAGCGGTGCCCAGAGCTTTTGCACGACCTGCCCGCCCTCTTCTTCAAACGCCCTCTGGAATCCGCCGATCGCTTCCCATCCGAAACCGTAGTCGAAGCCCAACGTAGCTACTTTGTTGAATTTCAAGTTTTTGCGCACCCACACTGCGAATGGCGCGGCGGACTGGCTTGAGGTTGACGACAATCTGACGGACCATTTCGGATGCCTGCGCTGAGTGAGGTCGTCCCCGTTTGGAACCGCAAAAAGTGTCGGTACTTGTAGCGAGTCAACGAGTGGAGCGATGTGATAGGCGATGTTTGACAAAATGAACCCGTCCATGATCTGGACTTTGTTCTGCTCGACCAGTTTCTTGAACCGAACGGCGGCGACGTCCTTCTGACTCTCATCGTCTTCCATAAACACCTCGACTTTGCGTCCGCCGAGTTGATGGTGATTTTGATCGAGATAGAGATTCCATCCCTTGAGCTCGTCGTCCCCCGCGCGCGATGCCGTGCCCGTGAGCGACGTGATAAAGCCTATTTTTATTGGCTCTGTATTTTTTGTGGTGACCGTCTTTTTCTCTTCGGCTGACGGTGCTGCAGCAAGGGAAACGTTGGACACCGTCGCAGATAGCGCCATGATCGCCGCTCCGAAGAACGCGGTCAATCGCTGCACCCTTACAGCCGATATCGTTCCGTTCAACTTCGATATATTCATCCTGCTACAACCCCGCCGACATGACAATTAAGTGGCAATCATACCTGATTCTTTTCTTGAATGTTCCAACATTTGGAAGTCAAGTTGTGCCGCCCGGTGCCGCGTCTAGTCGGGAAATGGCAGCAGCAGCCGGCGACGGTTCCAATCGTAGTAGCCCTTGCCTTGTAGTCCCATCGGCACGTTGTCATCGCCGAGCATCGCCAGTCCGAGAGCATGTCCGCCGGTTAATTTGGCGTTCTCGATGAAGAAACAATCCACCCATGCCGTTTTTCCCAATTCAAATGCGTGGTCCGCTTGAGCAACAATTGAATTGCGTTTCCCGACTATATGAACGCCGATCATTCGCGGCACCGTTAAGTTGTGTGGTGCTTCCCAATACCCCACGACCTGGATGCCGTCGGCCCTGCGCCATATATACAATCTGGAGAGCTTGACAGAATTGCCGAACATCACGTTATCGGCAACAGGGCTGCTCGTGATCTGTTGCGCGTGCTCCACCAATAGAGTAAGTGGTTTAGCGGCGGTCGGAAATACAATGTACGCACTAGCGACGAACAGGACGAATAATGCAAAAGCTCGCAGGAGGGCAATCGTATTGGCAAAGCTGTTGCGTCGTTGAATCGTCGGTGCTTCGGGAGCTCGATTAGAAAAGTTGTGGACAATCCAACTGTGGCACGGCTTCTCGATGCAAGAGTAGGCGAGCAGCCCGCCAATTATGCTCAGCACAATGCATAGTGTCCACATTGCTAATTGCGGTATGCCGTGTCCACAATTGGTTTGATATTTTAGCGCCAGCAGAATTGGCATGTGCACTAGGAAAAGCGCGTAGGTTGCTTCACCAAGTCTTACCAAGACCCGGTGATTGAGGAGCCGTGATACCAGACCTCGCTGTTGAGTCAACATCAATATCACGACGCCGAAGGCGAGGGCGCTTATGGGATAGTTTTGGAATTGAATGCTGAGCAGAATGAGTGCTGCAATGGAAATCAGCTCCAAAGCGGTGGCGTTTATGAGTGAGAAATTCACCGCCTTTGCGTTTCTGCCAATCCACTTTTCAAAAATGACAGCGGTGGTCATGCCCACGACAAATTCAAACAGACGCGTGGGTGGAAATGCGGTCGAGAGGCGGTGGATTTCCGAGGGATTTTTGCCGATGAGGGTGATGGCAATGGCGAAGGCTGCCGTAAGAGCGAGCCATGCGAGCCAGCGCCTGTAAATTGTTGCCAGGATCAGTGGAAAAAGCGCATAGAAGAAAACTTCTATTGATAGTGAATAGCTGGGTGCGTTAAACCCAAAGATGACGGTATGAATGAGGATCCATGATTGCATTAGAAACAGATTCGCGAAAAATGACAAAGTGCGTATTGATGCTTCCGGCGCAAGCGTCTCGATGGGCACGCACATCAGGAGAAGGACGAAACAAAACCAATACGTCGGCAAGATACGCGCGACCCTGGCGACAGCATATTTGCGGATCTGTGCCAAGGTTGAGAACCGGCCGTAGCGGTACGTGAGCACAAAACCGGACAGGCAAAAGAACGAAGGCACCGCCGCGGCTGCCGCTCGCACCCATGGTGATGAGTAGTCGCACGGCGGAAAGTGCTCCATCGTATGGCGCACGACGACGAGAAGTGCCAGGAAAAAACGAACGGAGACAAGCGGATATATCGTCGGCGAGTGGCCCCTGACCGCCGTGCGAGCGTCGGTTACTGGTATTTGCATCACTGTCGACATAATCGGTAGAGTCTAATTCGCCGATCAAAGACAAGTCCAGCTGATCAGACCCCAGTGGCGACCATGTTAGAACCTTCTTAGCGGACTGATTTTATGCGGCAACTGAGGTTAGTCTTTGCAGTTGGTTCTGAGCCGACGGAGGAAGCCATGAATCAAGCCGACTTGGATCGAATTCTGGAGCTGGAGAGTTCGCTCAGCTTCGCCGGGTTTGGTGCCGGCGACGTCCGACTGAACGAAACTGACGCCGAGCGCAAAAACAGATTCGAGAACGATCGTCAATCGCTCAGGCAAAGCCTCGCGCTTTGTCAGAGAGTGGTGGCATGGCTGACGGCGAACGTCGCCAAGACAGACGCCATCGATAATAGTCAGTCGAGCTATGGATTGAAGCACGTGGCCGAGAACGAAATTGGCGAGTACGTGAGCAACGGCGTTTTCATTGCAGCAGCCATTTTTGCCGGATACCGCTATCAGCTTTGTCGTCAGGGTAGTTTGAACGCTTTTTTCAATATGGCTGTCCCCGTTTAACTCGGGGAATAACTACAATGAACTTCCGGCTAGACCGGCTTCACATGGTGTTGCCAAACGGTTGTCTGTAACGTATGCTCGGATGGCGGTCCGAGCACCTTCTTATGCGATCGTATCTGGAAATGCTGCTGCAACGTAACCTGTCCACGCTGTGGGCAAGCCAGGTGCTGTCTGCGGTGGGCGATCAGCTGCACATGATTGCGGTTGTATGGATCTCGGTACAGATGGCCGGCGCGAAAGCGGGCTTCGTGGTCTCCGCGGGAGCTATCGCCGGACTTGTCGTCGGTTTGTTTGCCGGGCAGCTTGCGGACCGCTGGGACAGGCGAACAAGCATGATTGTTTGCGACGTTATGCGCGGACTCACTGTTGCTGCAGTAGGAATCGCGGCACAGGCGGGTGCCTTGCAGCTTTGGCATCTTGCCGCTGTCGGTGTGGTTTGTACCGTTTTCACCTGCTTGTTTGAGCCATGTATGTTGGCCAGCATGCCGACATTGGCTAAGACACCGGCGATCTTGCGCGCGATGAATTCGTTGATGATGATGACGTTCCGCCTTGCGCGGCTTATAGGTCCTGCTTTGGCGGGTTGGCTGTTGTCGTTCTTGCCGATTTATACATTCTTCTATGTTGATTCATTGTCGTATTTTGTGTCCGCGTTGGCGATTTGGATTTTGGGCAAGAATTATCAATGGCGCCCAATTGCGGCCGCCACCGGCGGTGGTGCCCGCGCAGTTGTGGCCGAAATCTATGATGCTGCGACAATGGCTTGTCGCAACCGGGAGCTTTTTGAAATTCTTGGATTCTCTCTGGCGTGTGGATCTATCTGGGCGGTAATCTACTTTCTCGGTTTTCCACTATTGGTGAAGCAGAGTCACTTCATCGGCGTAAGAGGCGTGGGCGCGTATGCGACATTGATCTGTTGCTACGGTGTGGGCAACGTGATCAGCAACATTGCAGTAGGTACGCTCGAGTTAGATAAGCGCCCTGCGTATAATGTCGCGCTCGGTTATGTGGTGATGGGATTTGGATTCGTAGTTGCTGCTTCGTCGCCCAATTTGGCTATCGCCTGTTTGGGATGCGCGATCGCTGCCGTCGGCGGGCCCATCAGTGATGTCGCGACGGTTAATTTCTTTGCGCGATTGCCGGATGAATATCGCGGCAAAATTAATAGCCTGCAGCGATTCGTATATAGTGTCGGCAGCGCGGTGGGGCTGCTGGCCGCGCCCATGTTGTTTTCGGTTTGTCTTGCCCAACAAGGAATCACATATGGTGCCGTCATCATGGCGATTCTCGGAGTTATCGGCGTGGCATTCGGCCGGCGGCGGTCGGCTGTGAGCGGGAATGGTCATGTCCGGAGCGAGGCCGTTCTCGCCAGTGAAACTGCTGAAGCCGGCAACCGGTGACCGAGCGCAATCGTCAGCGCGATAAATACGCTGTGGCTATGGGCAACATTGGATTCGTAAAAATGGCTCCCGAGGTAGGATTCGAACCTACGACCAAGTGATTAACAGTCACCTGCGCTACCGCTGCGCTACTCGGGAATAAGAGTGGCTAGACTGGCGAATTCATATCTTACCACGGGCGTGCAGAGGTCTACTTGGCGCACGACAGCGTCGAAAAATACGGAAATGTTTGCTGCTTGGGAACTGTGAACAGCGGCAACCTGGCTTTAAAGCCAGGAAGAATGGCGTTTTTTCCTGGCTTTAAAGCCAGCTTCGGTCCGGAAGAGGACTTCGTTCCATAATGATGCAGGCTGGCAGCCTGCGCTCCTCTACTGGTCAAGCGGTGCAGTGGAGTAGCTCTTCGGCTACGTTGTGCGGGATTTGGTAGTGCTGCTCGTCGGGGAAGCTGTCAGGATGGCTCTTTAGGGCAGCCCGAATCAGCCCGCCAATCAGCGCTTTGTGGTCGTGCAGAAGGGGACGTTCGCTAACGGATACCGCCTGCTCGCCGCCCTCTTTGTATTTTTTCAGGGTTTCGTTTAGCTGCAGCAAAAATTCGAACGGCGCAAAGGTCTGCCAGTGTTCCTTGAGCGGTGTTTCCTTGGTGAGTTCGTCGCCCATCATATTAATAAGATCGAGCGCGAACTCGGCGGCGAGCGCCAGCGCCGTCTCGGGGTGCAGCGGCTTTTTCTCGTACGCCTTACATAGATCGCGCGCTTGTCTGTTTAGCTCTAACACCGGTGATCACCCGTCGCATACCATCAACGGGAAGACTCTACCAAAAGATTGTTGATTTGGACCTGCGCATTTTTGGTGGACGGAAATATATTTTTTGTCCGTGCGCGGCGGTAAGTTGCCTTCGTGGATCCCGTTCAAGCCCGCGGCTAAAGCCCGCCGGTACCGGAATAATGACCTTGATTGATTAGCTGCTCGTTGAGAACGATTTGCTGCTGTGCAGCCTCTGCTCTCGAACGCAATGCGGGTTCGCTCAAGCCGCGCACAGACTCAAAATCCGTTTGCGCCTCGCCGGAAAAGCTTCGCATCTGCTCGAGCGCCAGAACGAATCTCTTGTGAATGCGATCGGCCAATTGCACATCCGGTCTGGCAGCAAATGCTGCTTTCTCACTTGCAGGCGCTGACGGCGCAGGCATGCCTTCCAATTTTGTGTCCCAGTACGGAATGCCGCTTAGAGGTTTGTTGGGATCGTAATCCTTGAGGAAAGCCAACTCCGGCTTCTGCGACGCTACCGGGTCAGATTTGAGAGAGCTGAGTTCATTTCGTAGCCAACTCTCTGTTTGCTGTTTGGCGACGTTGTAGACCAAAGGAGCACTTTCCATACGCTGGTGTGCGCGTTCCAAATCGCCATGTGACAAGAGCGCCTGGTGGAAGGTTGATTTCGCCGACGCATCAATGGAAGCAATGGCAGAATCAAGAGTGGTGTCCGGAGTTACGCTGATAGGACCGCGCAGAGCTGCAATTTTGAATGGACCTTTGACCGGAACTCCATTTTCGATTTTCGGAAAATAATTGTCTAGCGAATCTGCAGATATCACTCCCTGCGATTCCTTATACCAGGGACTATCGGCACTCGGAACGTACCAGTTCTCTGTGCCTTCGCCCACATATGTGCGCAAGATGTTGCGTTGTGAATCGGAGAATTGCACGCGCGTGCGGCCGTTTTCATCACGCTCGAGCGTTTGACTGTACGGAGCGCCGATCTTTTGTTCAATGACTTTCAGGTCAGCCACTTCGTCGTCGGAGAGAAACTTCCCGAGTCGGCTCCGCTCCTGAATTTTATTGAAGTCTTGCACTTCCTCCGGTTTGAGTTGATCGCCCTTGGTCATTCGTTCTTTGTAGGCCGCGAGTTTTGCGGTTGTGGAATCATCAGCTTCTTTGAGCTGCCTCAGATGGGACAATTCCGTCTGCTCGCTTTCCGTCAGCGGCTTTCCCGAGGTCGATAGCGAGTGGAATGCTTTTTCTCGTTGCGCACTCATCTGCCCGCGAGCCTGCGCCGTGTAGGCGAAGCCCATGAAGATAGGCGGGCCTATTTGGTGTTCCAGTATTATGTTTTTGATGTCTTCGACATCGCGTGGAGTAATATCGTCGCCGAGATAGCGTTGCAACACGTGGTCAGCGGCAAGCGCTCCATCCAAGTGGTGCGTAAAAAAGTTTCCGCCCATCTCGCGCGACCAGCCGGCCTTTACTGAATCCGTCAGCGCGGCTCCAATAGCCTGTTTCATCGCTCGTTCAGGCGGGAGTCCGTTGGCTTGTGCTGAGAACAAACCTTCGCTAAATTCTCCGAGCGCATGTATGTAACTGTTCTTCTGCTCTGCACTGACGAGTCCGTCCGGTCCACGCTGGGCAACATGATGCTCGCGGATTTCGGCAAGAACGTTCATCATGAGATCGCGTTGCGATGGTTTGAAGCCGAAGCTATCCAATTGCTGCCGTATGTTCTGAGTATCGGTCGCTTTGAATGCAGATAGATCACGTTCGACTTCTGCTCTTGCGGTGGTTAATTCCTCAGCGGTTAGCGGCTTGAATCTTTCGGCAATCCGCGTGTCGTTTTCCTGAGAGAGAGGACGTCCGGTGGAGTCGGTGGCTTCAGGACGGGGCTCTGCCTCGCTAGCAGTTGTCGGTTTAGTATTTTCGCGGACAACGTCGGACTGCTTAGGTGAGTCCCCAGGCACGGTGGTTGGCGATTCTGCAGAAGGAGAGTCGCCTGACGATGCCGTCTGGGCTTTCGCGCCGCGCGGCGTCAATGCGGACACACTTAAATCTATCGTCTTTTGAGCATGTGGCAGGATAGACCCGACGACGTATGCGCTCGCCGTCGCCTTTGAGATTTCATCCCAGGTCGGCACGCGCTGTTGAGCAATGCCGTCCGAGGCGGTGAGTTGAGCGAGCGTGCCGGCTGCCGGTGTGAGCGCTCGCACTCCGATCCCGCGCAATCCGCCTAATTCACCGGCAAATTTGAATCCGGCGCCGTATGTAAAAATGGCAGTCGCCCCTCCCAGGGCATTGCCGAAATGCGTTTCTGCCTGTCCAGGAGTACGCAATCCGTCGTAGCCGGCTCCGCCGGCAGCATAGGACAGTGGCGCATCCCACGGATGCGCCGAGATCATGGCGGATTCGGCTGCGCCTGCCGCTTCCGCTGCTCCGAAGGTGCGCAAGCCGCGCACAACTCCGCATAGGCTGCCACCGGCGACGGTATAAGGAAGCAGCGAGCCGAGCGCGCCGCAAACTGTTTGTGCTCCCCATTCCAAGGTCGATTTTCCTTGTTGAACCTGCCAGCGCTCCGCCTGGGGCAGTAGCTCATGTCCGCTTGCAAAGTTCACGCCGTTGGCTGCGGCATTATATGAGTCAACGAGCGCAGCATTGGCAAATGGCTTGACCGCTGCGTTTTCAATAACATCCCACCAGGACCTGTGCAACGTCTCGGCTGATTCATCCGGTTGCTTGCCTTTCGGGTGTTCTCTGCCCTGTTCGGCAGGCGTTTTTACGTTGTCGCCCGTCATGAAGTCGCTCCGTGCATGGCTTTTGCGTATAGAACGTCGCCCTGACTAGATTTATTCCCCTGGTGTGCAGTCAGCAAACGACATCAGCGCAGGCCAGCCGCCTGCGCTCCGCAGGAAGCGGGCTCCCGCCGCCGCTATGGTGAGTCTCCCTGCGGTGAGCACGCGGTATACTTTTAATCTGACGCAGGCAGCTATTTGGGAGCGTGCCGGTTTGCAAGAGGAAGCAGGAATGACGTTTTTTGGCACCCACCACGCCAGCCGCGGAACCATCGACGAAGTCTCACACATGGTCGAGCACTATTTTACAAGCCGTGGTCTTAACTCCAAGCAGCAGGAAATTGCCGGCACCGAGGGCTGCGGCTGGTGGCTCAACGAAGGCAGCGCCCGCATTTATGTTTTCATCCAGGATGCCCCGGGTGGGCCGGTAATTCGCATCACCAGCCCGATCGTTTATGTGCCGCAGCAGAGGCAAACTGAGTTTTATCGTCATTTGCTCGACATCAATGCCAATCTGTCTTGCTGCGCGCTTGCCACCAGCAAAGATACTGTCCTCGTCGTCGCTCAACGGCACACCATGCAGCTCGATCAAGAAGAGCTGGATGACATGATTTGGAATGTCGCCTACGTGGCGGATCTTTTGGACGACAAGCTCGTCACCGAATTCGGTACCAAGCGCTACCAAAGCTGAGTCGCGCGCAACAACACGGAAGCTAATGGATCACCGGCCGCTCAGACAAGAAGATATTGACTTTATCCATGAGCTTGTGCGCAAGGCGGGACGGACGGCGTTGGACATGCGCGAAGGCGTGGGCGTCCATACAAAGACGGGGCCGCACGATCTGGTCACCGATGCCGACTTGACGATATCACGCATGATTATTGCCGAGCTTGCGCAACGTTTTCCCGATGATCTTATTGTCTCGGAAGAAGACAAACACGAGCACGCCGAAGGTGAACGCCGGACGCATCCGAGGGTGTGGCTTATCGATCCCATTGACGGCACGGAAAACTACGTGAACAAGGATGGACAATATTCTTCGATGATCGGTTTGCTGGTGCGAGGCACACCTTACTTCGGATGGATCTATCAGCCTTCTATCAGCACTCTGTTTTATGGCGGCCCGGACTTCGGCGCGTGGAAACAGGCCGACGGGCACAAGGCAAAACAATTCAGCCAGATGAAGCCGCTGCCGCAGCACACTTCCATTCGTCTGATGATGGGCTGGGGAGACCGCCGCCGGCATCCTTGGGTGATGAACATCCGCAATGTGCAGTTTGTCCCGTCGCAAAGCATGGGACTGAAGATTATCAAGATTCTCGAAGACCAGGCCGACGTATTTGTCAGCCTCACCGGTCGCGTCAAACTCTGGGACACGGCAGCGCCGGTGGCAATTGCGCTCGGCAACAATCTCGACGCCGGCACGCTGGAAGGCGAGCCGTTGCCGTATCCTATTCCTGGTGTACAACATGGTTCGTCGGTGGTTATCGGCCGACCAGGATCGCTTTCCTGGGCAGGCAAAAACATTCACGGACGCGCAACTCGCACGGTGCCGAAGTATTTGACATGACTCTGATTACCACCAAAAGTGACCTCGAACACATTTGCAACCTGATCGATGAATCAGGTCGATTTGGAATGGATCTCGAGTTTATCCCCGAGCGCACATACACGGCAGAGCTTTGCCTCGTGCAAATTGCCACCAACGACGAGGTGTTTCTCATCGATCCGCTGGCATTGCCGGACTTGACGCCGATTTGGCAGCGCATTGCCAATCCCGATTTGCTCAAGGTTTTGCATGCAGGTGATCAAGATCTTGATTTGATGTTCACCGCCTCGCGGTTGTTGCCGCAGAACGTGATGGATACGCAGATTGCTGCAGGCTTCATTGGCTTCGGCTATCCCGTCGGCTATGGCAAGTTGTTGCAACAACTGCTGAACATTTCCATTTCCAAGACTGAAAGTTATACGGATTGGACTCACCGCCCATTGAGCAAATCGCAAATCGAATACGCGATTGATGACGTGCGTCATTTGCTGCCGATGTACGACCGCCTCGTGGAGCGTTTGCAGTCGATGAATCGCGCCGAATGGGTGAAGGAAGAGTGCAAGAAGTATTCAGAGCTGGAATACTATAACAGGGATCGCACCAATGACTTCTTTAGAGTCAAAGGTGCTAACACACTTAATCGACGTGGGCTTGCCGTGTTGCGTGAGCTCACCGGCTGGCGCCACGGAGAGGCGCATCGCATTAACAAACCGTTGAAGTCGATTTTGCAAGATGGGATCTTGCTGGAATTCGCGCGCCGTCCGCCAAAGGATCTCGCTGATATTCAGCGCATTCGCGGTGTGCGTCCCGATCAGGCGCGGCAATACGGCGCCGGACTCTTGAAGGCTGTGAAAGAAGGATTGGCGGTTGCCGATGAAGAGCTGCCCCGGTGGCCACAAACTCGCATCCCGAGCCGTCGCGAAGTGCTGATGGCGGACGTTCTATATACAGTCTTGCGTGTCATTTGTTTCGATTTGGATATTGCTACCGAGCTTGTCGCTACTCGTGGAATTCTCGAGGCGCTGGTGCGCCAGCACGTTGAAGGCAACTTGCAGACGAGCACTTTGCCGATTATGCATGGCTGGCGCCACGAAATGGCAGGCAAGCAGCTCGTCGAAATGTTGGATGGAGCCAGCTTGGTCATGCAGTTTCGCGACGATGAGCACCCCGTGCATATGGAGCTCGAGCGCAACGGACACGGCTAACGAAGAGGGTACCGGCGGGCTTTAGCCCGCTGTGTAGACGGCTCGTCACAGCGAGCTAAAGCCCGCCGGTAGCAAGACCGCAGACGCCCGCAACAATTAATGGACTGCTTCTCTCAAGGCGGTAAAATCGTCGGACGGCGTTGAAACGCTTGTCGGGCGGCATGCGGCCGTCTTAACAACGGGGGGAGAATGATGGCCGGAAAAGCGCAAGTGGGCTTGGTTGGTCTTGGCGTGATGGGTGAAAACCTGGTGCTCAACATGGAGCGCAACGGGTTCACAGTAGCCGTTTACAACCGCACGGCGGAAAAAATCGATGCCTTCGTTAATGATGCTGCCAAAGGCAAAAAGATCATTGGCTGCAAAGATCCCAAGACATTCTGCGACACATTGGAAACGCCGCGGATCATCATTTTATTGGTGAAAGCCGGCGCGCCGGTAGACCAGACCATCGAACACCTCAAGCCGTACTTGTCTAAAGGCGACATCATTGTCGATGGTGGCAACTCGTACTTCATGGACACGCAGAAGCGCGAGAAAGAGCTCAAGGCGCAAGGCATCTATTTCATAGGCTCCGGAGTCTCGGGCGGCGAGGAAGGCGCGCTCTGGGGCCCATCGCTGATGCCGGGTGGCGACAAGCAAGCGTATGAGAAATTGAAGCCCATCTGGGAAGCGATCGCGGCGAAAGCGGAAGATGGCAAGCCATGCGTGACTTATCTGGGACCCGACGGCGCCGGGCACTTCGTGAAGATGGTGCACAACGGTATCGAATATGGTGACATGCAGTTGATCGCCGAAGTGTATGACGTAATGCGCAAGGTCCTCGGCATGCCAGCCCGCGAAATTGCCGATGTGTTTTCAGATTGGAATAAGGGACAACTCGATTCCTTTTTAATTGAGATCACCTCGCAAATCCTGCGCGTGCAAGATCCCGAGACGAAAAAGCCGCTTGTCGATGTGATTTTGGATAAGGCGGGACAAAAAGGAACAGGCAAGTGGACTGCCGAGCAAGCTCAAGAATTGGCCGTGCCGACGCCGACTATCGACGCAGCGTTGACGGCACGTTTGCTCTCCGCGCTAAAAGATGAACGCGTTCGGGCGTCAGAACATCTGCCCGGGCCGAATCCCACCTCCGTACAAGTGGACAAGCAAAAACTTCTGGCTGCTCTTGCTGATGCTCTCTTCGCGAGCAAAATATGTTCATATGCGCAGGGCATGGCGCTTATTAAGGCCGGATCTGTCGAATACAAATGGGGCATTGATCTGGCGGAGTGCGCTGCCATTTGGCGCGGCGGCTGCATCATCCGCGCCAAGATGCTGGCGCAGATCACCGAAGCCTTCCGCAAAAATGCGGATTTGTCCAACTTGATGTTGTATCCGGAATTCTCTCAATGGATGGAGAAGGCGCAGAACAATTGGCGGCATGTGATTTCCACGGCTACGCAAGCGGGAGTTCCGATTCCTGCATTGAGTGGCAGCCTGGCGTACTTCGATTCTTATCGCAGCGCCAATTTGCCTCAGAATCTCACGCAAGCGCAGCGCGATTTGTTTGGTGCGCACACGTATGAACGCGCAGACAAACCGGGAACGGGATTCACACATAGTGATTGGCAAGCTTTGATTAAAGCGGAAGATAAGGCGCAAGCGAAAAGCTAATCGCACCTGTCTTAGACAAATCATCTCTGGAACTTCGTGACGAATGGGGCGTCCCGGACTCCGCTTGATCACGAGCTTGGGGGAGTAGAGATGAATGTGAAGTCTATATCGCTGGCGCTCGCCAGTCTGGCGGTGGTGACTACTGCCGGAGCCAACGCGCAAAGCATCTATGCTAACGTCGGGCAATGCAATGTTGTCACCATGCCGGCCGTAGTGGCACCGGCAGCATTGCAATGGCCGGAGATTCAAAATCGTGTCGGCACCAGTTGCGTGCTGAGCTACCCGAGATCCTATAAAGGTGCCTGCTGCGCAAACCGGTGCAGTGTGGCTCCGCCCATAGGATTCTATGTCGCGCCGGGATGCGGATTGTATTAAAAGTCGTTGATTGAGGGTTCCAAGTGGTGCATCTGATCTGGTGCACGTTTGTAGGGCGACGCGATGCGTCGCCCTTTTTTGCGCGCTTGCCGCACATGCTGTAAATATGGCCAGTCGGAACTAACCGATCAGCCAGGCGTCGGCTGAACCGCTGATCAGGAGCTTGAGGGAGTTAAGAGATGAACGTAAAAACAATTTCGCTGGCTGTCGCCAGCCTTGCGCTCATGAGCACTGCCTCCGCCTATGCTGCGGGCATCTCTGCCAACGTCGGACCGATTGGAGCCGGCGTCGGAGTGGGACCTGCTGGAGTAGGAGCGGGAGTCAATGTCGGCGGATTGGGCGCCGGAGTTAACGTAGGCGGCGGCTATGTCGCGCAGCCTGGATTGCTGGGAACCAATGTTATCACCCAGCCGGCAGTCCTCGGTGGACTCGGTGCACCGACGGTACTGAGCTACCCGGCGACTTACACGGGCGCTTGCCCGACGGCATGCGCGAATCCGTGCGCGCCGAGAGTCGGATTCTTGGGTGGATTGTTCGGTGGTCACCACACATTGTTCGACGTTAGCGCGTTCGGTGTGGGAGCCAAACTTGGCGGTTACGGCCCGGACTTGTACGGTCCTCGCCTGCTTGGTGATAATGCCATCATCTATCCGTCCAGCGCCAGAATCGCTGGTGCCGGATTGACCGGATGCGGCATCAACACCATGTCTGCCGTTATTCCGAACGCCTGCGGTGGATCCGCCGGACTGAATGGCGAGCGCGTCGGCAATCCGTGGCTCGACCTCGGACTGTGGCGCTTCGGCTTTAAAGCCGGCGTCGTCAATCCCAATTGGGACATGCGTTCGGTTGGAATGTATTAAACGACATTCTAATTGATTCGCAACGGGTGGCGCATTCGCGCCGCCCGTTTTTATTTGGAGCGCAGGCGGCTCGCCTGCGCTCCGCTACTTCGCCTTCTGCAACAGCAAGTCGCGTGCCGTGTCTTTGTCCACATACCAGACTACTGCGCCGTCGGTGGGAGCGATGCCCTGCACCGGATAGCGGCGATCTTCTTTCTGCACCGCCTCAGCGAAAACGTGGCTCTTCTCCCCGCCTTCGACCATAAACATAATTTCCGACGCATGATTCAACAACGGGTAGGTGAAAGTGATGCGATGCGTTTCCATCTTGTCGACGAAATTTTCGACCACCAATTGAGATTGTTCCTTCAGCGCTTTCGTGCCTGGAAATAGCGAAGCAGTGTGGCCGTCTGGTCCCATCCCCATTTGAATAAGATCAAATCGCGGAATCTCGCCTTCTTTTACCTCGAAGAATGCTTTGATGGCAGCTTCGTATTCTTCGGCGCACTTGGTCGGATTTTCTTCCTGTCCGTGCATCGGATGCAAATTTTCCGCCGGAATGTTCAGCTTGCTGAAAAGCAAACGTTCTGCCGTGCCCCAGTTGCTTTCCTTGCTGTCGACGGGAACGCAGCGTTCGTCGCTCATGAAAAAATGCACCTTTTGCCATTCGACTTTCGTCTTGTATTGCGCCGAGGTCAGCTGGTCGTAAAGCAGCGGCGGGGTGTGTCCGCCCGACAAGCCCACCGTAAATCGTCCGTGCGACTTGATCGCCTTTTCAGCGGCTTTGACGAACTCATCGGCGCTTGCTTTACCGAGTTCGGTTTTATCGGAACAAACATGCACCAATCCGTGGTTTGTTTTGATCGATTCCATGGTTTATTTCCTCACTGATACCATTTTGGACACCATCGCCACACTCGCTTCGTAAATCGGATCGGCTCCGAGCACTTCCAGTTCTTGCCCGACCAATACTGCTTCGCTAAGCACGTTGGACACGCGCGTGGCTTCGTTTTCTTCCGAACCGGCAAGTCGCGCGATGATAAATCGTGCTTCAGCCGTACGTTCTGGACTGATGACCAACTGGCGGTTGTCACCGGCAAAGTCCACCTGTATTTCTCGGATGTGGCCGGGGCTCAGATTGTCTTTATCCGGAGTGAAAATCACCTCGACGGCACCGCCCTTTGTTTGGAATTTGGCACCGCGTTTCAAATCAATCTCTTTGGGTTGCCAACCAAGGCGAGCGGCCATCCATCCGGTAAATAGCAGCACGCGATTGGAGACAGTAGACTCACCATTGAAGGTGATGTTGACGCGAGAAATTTTATTGAGTAACGCCAGAGGCACCGGAAAACCATCGAACGAATCTGCAAATGCCCGGCACCAACCGTGCAAGCGCCGCCAGTTAAGATCGGAAACGTAGAGGCACCCGGAATTGCTTTGGATTAACTGATACGCGTCCTTGAATATCGCAGGATCAAAGGCGTCTCGACCGGAGTCGAGAATGAAACGCCGCGCGCAGGCGTGCAATGCCGTGAGTTCGTCCCAGGAGACTTTGTGCTGCCGCCACCATACGAATACCGGTAAGTCAGGAAGAATGAGAGGCAATACCACGCTGGCTAGTTCTTCCGGACGCCCGCCCTCGCAAGAGACTGTGATTTGCTCGGAGCAGATTTGCTTGCTGCTGCCTGAGGTATGGCAACGTGCCGATACCCAGGCGCTGAGGTTGTGCTGTTGCCCATCTCTGAATATTGCCAGAATCGATCGGCACGGATGTACGGATTCGATCTCATCAAGGAGGTCGCTGCATTTCTGCTCGGCATCTGCTTCATCGGTTAGCAAAATCAAGTTGAACGAAACGGCGCGTACGACGGCGGCGGTGCATGCATCGACATCACCGTGCGCGGCTGTTTTCCACAGACCCGACAGTTCCTTTTCTATGCGAGCGACGTTCACCTGCGCCAGCTTGCCTGAAAGAAACTCTTCGGCGCCCTTGTGGTCGGAGTCCACCGTCATACCAGCCTCCACCGACGTCCATCGGCAGCCAAAAGTGCGTCGGAGTTCGCGGGGCCCCATGTGCCGGCGGCGTAGTTCGGAAAATCCGGTGGCGGCTGCTTTTGCCATTGCTCCAGCACAGGAGTGATCAATGCCCACGATGCGTCTACCGCATCTGTGCGGGCGAACAGGGTCGAATCGCCGAGTATGCAATCGTAGACAAGTCGTTCGTACGCGCTTGGCGAGCGCACACCAAATGCGGTGCCGTACTTGAAATCCATGCTCAACCAGCGAAGCTGGGTAGTCGTGCCCGGCTGCTTGGTGGCAAACTTCAGTGATATGCCTTCGTCCGGTTGGATGTGAAGCACGAGTATATTCGGTCCGAGCGCATCGCCGGCTTCGCCGGATTGCGCGAATAGTTTTAGGGGCGGTCGTTTGAATGTGATCGCGACTTCCGTCAATCCTTTCGTCAGTCGTTTGCCTGAGCGTACATATATAGGTACATCGGCCCACCGCCAGTTATCTATATGAAGTTTTAGGGCGGTGAACGTTTCCGTATTGGATTGCGGACTTACGCTCGGTTCTTCCCTATACCCGGGCACCTGTTGACCGTTCACCCAACCGGCGCCATATTGACCCCGCACCACAAAACGGTCGAGATTTTTCAAATCGAACGGCCGCATAGCGCGCAGAACTTTCGCTTTCTCATCGCGCGTTGCTTCCGCATCCATAGATATAGGCGGCTCCATCGCCACCAGTGATACCAATTGCAACATGTGATTTTGAATCATGTCGCGCATGTTGCCGGCTTCTTCGTAATAACCGCCGCGCCCTTCCACGCCGATGGTCTCAGCGTTTGTGATCTGGATATTATCGATGTGATTGCGATTCCAAATAGGCTCAAATATCGAGTTGGCGAAGCGCAGCACCATGATGTTCTGCACAGTTTCTTTGCCGAGATAATGATCGATGCGGAATACTTGCGATTCGGCGAATACTTTATGGATGTGCTCGTCAAGTTCTTTGGCGCTAGCCAAATCTCTGCCGAACGGCTTCTCGACGATAATGCGTGGCCAGGGCGCGCGCTGTCCCGGTTTTTTCTGCGCCAGGCGACTTTCCGAGAGGCGATCGACTATATCGCTGTAGAGACTCGGCGGCGTGGCCATATAAAAGATGTTATTGCCGCGCGTGCCGTGCTTCTCTTGCAGATCATCCAGGAAATCGGCGAGCTCGTTGAATCCTTCTTCCTTGCTGAAGTTGGACGAGCGGTAGTACATCGCGCTGGCGAAATGGTCCCACGCCTTTTCGTCGAAGGTGAGATCGCTGGCAAAATTTTGAATCGCCTCTTTCATCGAAGCGCGGAATTGCTCGTCCGTCATCTTGGTTCGAGACAAGCCGACTATGCAAAATCCCGCCGGTAAAAGATCGTTGATAAACAATGCATAGAGCGCAGGTAGAAGTTTGCGCTTAGTGAGGTCGCCGTGTGCGCCGAGAATGACCATCGCACAAGGTTCGCCGGCAACTTCCTTGCGAATTCCCTCTTGCAAAGGATTAACCATAACCGGGCTCTGGCTCATGAACTTCTCCTGTAACGGCGGGCATTAGCCCGCTAGGCTGCGGGCACTATACCCTAGCGGGTTTGACAATCGCTTTCATTAATCCCCTGCGGTGCGTTTCGGATCCGTAGCGGCGGGCGGAAGCCCGCTGTGCTGTACATGCTTATTTGTAGCGGCGGGCGGAAGCCCGCTGTGCTGTACACTGAGAGCATGAGTCTTAGAGTCTGGTTGTCGGTTGCCTGTACATTAATCTCGTCGCTGTGCTTGAGTGCGCCGGCATTTGCCGGTTATGACGCATTTGAGCTACCGCCGAATGTCGAGCAGACGATTATTCCTAAGCGTTTGCCCGGCTCCGATCACTTCGGCGTGCGCCGAGTCGATCCCGCTGATCTCGCCGCGATTGACAGGCTTCGGGCCAACATCGAGCGGCTGTACGCGCAGAACAACTATGAGATGGCCGAGCCCTTGTATCGTCAGTATGTGACGCTTGTGGAAAAGGTGGCGCCCGACGACAATCGCGTCGCATACGCTCTGCAAAATTATGCTGATTTGCTGCAGCGTTTAGGCAGGTACGGTGACGCCCAGGGCGCTGAGTCACGTGCGCAGGGTATTCTGGACAAAAACAATGTTCATGTCGAGCCGTTTTCACTCAAGCAATACAAACTCGGAATGACGCTCGATGAATTCAGAAAGCTCGAGCCGCCGGGAGTAACCGGCAAGGTGAAAACGACTTGCTCATGCGACCAGGGACAAAACGCCGAGCCGGCTTCCGATTCGGACGTCGAAGCGCGGGTGGTTAATTGCGGCTTGTGGACAATCGAGAGCAAGACTGGACCGGGCAAGCCGTACAAGATGACCGTCGCCAACATTGAGTGCCGGCCGATTTTCAAATTCATCGACGACAACGGAGTCTACCGTCTCTTTGAAATCTCCCTGACATTTTTCGGCTCCAATTATGCCGAGATGCAGCAGGCACTAATAGGCAAGTACAACCGCCCCAATGAGCAGTACGTCGAAAAGATGCGCACCGAGATGGGGAACCTTTTTCCAATGACCAACCTCATCTGGGACAACGGGGTGAGCAAAATCCGGCTCTCTAACGCCGATGGCACCAATACGAGCGTATCCAAGCTGCGTTTTATCCACCGTCAGCTTTTTCTAGCCTATGCCAAGCGCATCAGTGAGCAAAAGGACTTGCCGGCCAAGAGACGAGAGCAGGATCTTTAAACGGATCCTAGTAAAATTGAGTTATTACCAGCCAAAGGTAGCTGCGGACCATGACAACGAAACCCGAAGAAAAAGAACAGCAACCCACCCAACAGCAGCCAGGTGCTGACGGGCAAGCGAGCTTTGCCGAGACTGCGCTGCGCATGTCCGGCAAGACTGACGAGGAAGCGCGCCGCACAGGTGCCGTCGATAAAGCCGATGATCAAGTCGAGGCTTTGTTTGCTGCGAAATTTAAAACGTCGAACAGCCCGGTGCACAAGGCAGTTTGGGACGGTCGGGTCGAACTGGACAAATTTAATCCCCCGCTGCCAACTGCCGACGCGCCCTGGCAGGCGACCATGGAGAAGTGCCTGGATGTGCTGCGCAAGCATCGCGACGGCAACGGCATCTATGACGAGAGAGGCAAGGTCAACGATGACGTCATCCGCGACCTGGCTGCCAATGGCTATTGGGGCATGCTTATCGATAAGAAGTACGGCGGACAGGGCGTTTCGATTCAGGCGTTCATGGCGTTTCTCACCCGCGTGGCGATGATCGATCCCACCGTCGCCGGTCTTGCTTCGGTTCATGGATGCATCGGCGCGGTTGATCCTGTCAGTGCATTCGGTAATGACGAGCAGAAGCAAAAATATTTGCCGAAGTTGGCCTCAGGCGAACGTCTATCCGGATTCGCGCTCACCGAGCCGGGCGCGGGCTCTGACTTGACTGCGCTGAAGACGACAGCAGAATTGCAAGGCGATCATTACATCGTCAATGGACAAAAGCTGTTTATCACAAACGCCATTCCGGGACGCACCGTAGGTCTAGTTTGCTTGATCAACGGCAAACCCGCAGCGTTGATTGTCGACTTGCCGAAGGAAGAAAACGACAACTTCCAGATCGTTCCCTATGGCTTGTATGCGTTGAAGCACGCGTACAACAACGGACTCATTTTCAAGAATTTCAAAGTACCCAAAGAGAATCTGTTGCAACCGAAGGTTGGCGATGGGTTGACCGTCGCCTATCACGGACTGAACCTCGGACGTCTGGCGCTTTGCTCGACGGCGGCCGGAACGATGCGCATCATGCTGGCCAATATGCTGCCGTGGGCGCACTATCGTAAGACTTATGGACATGCCATCGAAACACGCGAACTCGTCAAGCGTCGAATCGCCTGCGCGGCCGGTCTGATTGTAGGCGCCGACGCGCTGCAGCAGTGGGGAGCATGGTTGCTCGACCAGGGCTATCGCGGCGAGCTCGAGTGCATCATCGCCAAAATTTTCGGCAGCGAAGCGCAGAAGCAGGTGGCCATCGAGTACCTGATGAAGACGCACGGCGGTCGTTCTTTCCTGCAGGGTCATCTATTTGGCGACAACGTGCACGATTTCCTCGCGCCTTGCATCTACGAAGGCGAAGGTGAAATGCTGGGCATGGCCTTCTTCAAGTCGCTTGCTAAACAGCACGGCATGCAGTTCTTCGAGCCTGTCGGACGCGCACTCGAACGCGAGAAGATCAAGAATTTCAATCCGGTGAATCCGGCGCACGCGTGGGCGCTGCGCAACGAGCTTATTCCTTATGCTTTCTGGCGCTTCGCTAAAGAACTCGCCGGACCGGATAAGCATCACGATGAAATGGAAAAGATGAGCCCGGTGTTGACGCGGCATATTGATTTCGCACTCGATATGATGACCGAGCACCCACTCGAGTTGAGCGGCGCCATGGTGCGCTGGCAATTAAAGCTGCCCGATCGTCAATGCTTGATCGCCGACATGTCGCAGCGCGTGCAGGACACAATCACCATTCTGGTCGCCTGCATGTGGGCTCATCGCAAGAACGACGAAACATACACAATGGCGGCGGACATTCTCTGCCGCGACCTGGAGCGCAAGCTCACCGGCGAGCGCATGAGTGACGATTACTTCAAAGCCTGCCGCAAACTCGGCGACAAGATCATCGAATCCGGCTTCGACGGCATCGATCAGCCCAAGCGCTTCGACGTGTTGTTCCCCTATCAGTCGTAGCGAACGACAACCAGCGTAAGCGAACGACAATAAGGCTATCGTAAAGGCGGGCGCAAGCTCGCTTTTATGTATGTGTGTTGGCGGATAGGTCGCATGTATGCGTCCGCGGGCACTATAAAAACTTGCATCAGATGCAAACGTTCTCTTGGCAGTATGCCATGCGACGGGCACTATAAAAACTTGCATCAGATGCAAGTTTTCTCTTGGCAGGTGGATAGTAGCTTGGCGCGGGGAGCTTGGGCAGCGACGTGTAATGAATTCGACGACTTTCACTGCCGCTTGCATCTAATGCAAGTTTTTATAGTGCCCTTTGCCCCCGGATATGAGTGTCCACGTGCGATCACTTCACGCGAATTTATTTCCAGTTGCATCTGATGCAATTTTTATAGTGTCCTGCAAGGACTCCGGACTGTCTCAATTGAACTTTTTGCCGAAGTCCGACGTATATAAAAACGGAAGACACGGAGGCAATAGAAACGACGACACGGAGGCAATAGAAACGACCACACGGAGGCAATAGAAATGACGACACGGAGGCAATAGAAATGTTCACAGATCCCATCAACAAATCATCCTGGGAATGTCCTGAGGTCATAAGAACGGAGTCCGAGTATCGCAGGGTCAAGGTGCAGAGAGTTTGGTTGCGAAAGGCGCGAAAATTTTTCCAGACCCAGGTGCAGCTGCATACCGGTAGTTTCACAGAAGATCGTATGACAGCATTAGACCTCGAAATTGCCGAAGTAGAAGCCCGCTTGCGGACCTACGCCAAGGCTGTCGGGTACGGGTTTGCTCCGCCCGATGCTGGACTGAGGACGGCTCGCAGGACCGACGGAGGTGTCGGCCCGCCCGAAGCACGTATCAACAATAGTGATGCCCTTACGGAGCTTTGCCGGTCACTCATAAAAAAGCGTGTCCGACGCGGGCTCAGGCAAGCTGATGTGGCGCACGCGATTGGAATCAGCCCAGCTCAATTTTCGCGATACGAGCGGCACTACTACGCACAGGCGACGATCGGGCGGATCCGGCAAATTATGAGATTATTTGGCGATTCGGTGAAGTGAGCGACGACTCAAAGGAGTGAGCTACCACTCAAACGAGAACGACCGAATTCGATTTGAATGAATGCCTTACAGCTCGAATTCGGCGACGACGGGGGCGTGGTCGGAGGGGCGTTCGAGCTCGCGCATTTCGCGCGCGACGATGACGCCGGCACATTTGTCCGCGAGCGGTTGCGTAGCCCAGACGTGATCGATACGGAAGCCCGCGTTGCGCCTGAAGGCGCCGCGTTGATAATCCCACCAGGTATACAGTCCACCCTCGTCATGATGGCTGCGGAAAACGTCAATAAAGCCCCAATCCTTTATGTCGTTGAGATGCTTGCGCTCTTCCGCGCTGGCCATAATTGCGCCGTTCCATTCTTGCGGCCTATATACATCGATATCTTCAGGCGCTATGTTGAAGTCGCCGCAAACAACTAACTGATCGCTCGGTTTGTAGTTCTCTTCTATATGTTTTTTTAGAGCGCAAATCCATTCCAATTTGTAGTAGTACTTCTCCGAGCCGACTGCCTGTCCGTTTGGAATGTAGATGTTGAGCACCTTCAGATCGCCAATCTCGCCGGCAATCAAGCGGCGCGAGCCGGCGGCGATTTCTACTTTGAAGCCTCTGGTCACGCCGGACAGCGCTTCCTTAGATGCTATCGCCACGCCGTTATAAGATTTCTCACCATAGATTTCTACCTCATAGCCGCGCTGGGTGAACATTTCGCGTGGAAACTTATCATCAATGATCTTTGTTTCCTGCATGCAAAAGATGTCTGGCTCATAGCTTTCGAGCAATTGCTCGACGTGCGACTGACGCGCTGTTATTGAGTTGACGTTCCATGTGATGAAGATCATGGGCGTTTTAGGGCACCAAATCCGATACCATGTATACACTGCGTACTACGAACAGTAGAATCGACGCACTATACCATCCGTTAAAGCTCTTGTGTTCATGCGGATTCCAAATATCATCTATAGCACGCGGCACCTTCGCACATACGAAGGGATTATATGTGTCTATACGGATCCCGCCGAGTCTTACTCTGATTGCAATTGCTGTTTTGCAAAAAGTTTTTTATCGGAATTGTTTAGTCTCTGCGGAATTATGCGGGTTGCAGACCTTTACGGGTTGGGTTTTCGTGTGTAAAGTACATAGCTGTTGAATCGCGATGGCGATACACAAAAGCCCGCGGCTCCCTATTCGAAATCTATAGGTATATAAGCGACCAGAGGCTCCTCTTAGCAAACCGGAGGAGTTTTTTATCGCGGATTCTGCCCAACTCTCTGTGCGAGGAACATTAGATGCCAAAGAAAGTCCTGATTGCTCTGCCACCTGCCATGCTGGAACAAGTCGATTACATTGCCCAGTGCGAACACCGCACAC
The DNA here is from genome assembly GCA_036703785.1 of Candidatus Obscuribacterales bacterium. Taxonomy (GTDB): domain Bacteria; phylum Cyanobacteriota; class Vampirovibrionia; order Obscuribacterales; family Obscuribacteraceae; genus JADYXS01. Next base: position 3,343 of record DATNQY010000358.1, on the reverse strand, counting down.
GCAGCGACCTGATACGTGAAGCGCTGCGTCGCTACCTCGACAATTTCCGCCGCACTCAAGGTGCTCACTTGACCGTAAGCACGATTGAGACGCCGCAAACCGTCGGCACACCGCTGACATAAGCAACCATAATCGTAGACAATCATGGAAGCCGCCGGCATGTCCGGCGGCTTTTGGTCTGTCAAAGAGGGCGACGCACGGCGTCGCCTCTGCGGTAAAGAAGCGGTATTCGTAGGGGCGGGGCATCGCGCCGCCCGGTGTAGAATTCTCACATGGAAGAAAAATTATCTAACGAGCTCGAACAGCAACTGCGTGAAAACGATATTCTTGCCGAGTGGCTCGGCGAGGCCCGTTTTACCGCGCGGATTTTAAGCGACATTGACGACGCCCTATCAGTATTGGCCGCCAAGCGCACAACACTTGAAGAGAAAATCATCACTCAAGAACTGCACTCGCTGGCAGCTAAGTTCTGCTTGATTTTGAACAGCGTCCACTGGCGTCTTCGTGAGAATAATTCTCCCCGAGAGGATGTTCTCGAGAAATTGCGCACGTTGAACTTTCAGGTGCACGAGACTGTGGAGACGCTTCTCAAGGCGCTACGCTACAACTTGAATTACGTCGAACAATACTTCGAACACAACTTCGCCGCCCGCCTCACCAATGAATTGAAGTACACCGCCGAGGCGGAGGCGCTGGTTGATATGCTCAAAGATTGAAAATCTATGAATAAAAGGAGCGGCAGGCACAAAACCTGCCGCTACCATTTTTTCGCAGTCTCTTAGTTCAGGGATTCCTGAAGTTGAGGCGTCGTTGTCGGAGTAGCGTTCATTCCGCAGCAAGGATCCACGTTAATGGTCTCAGGCTTTGGGAGGCGCTCTTCCGCGGTGATAATCAACTCGGAAGTACTAAGTTCGAGAGCGCGGGCGAGGTCCACCAGGCTCTTCAAGGAGAGGTTGCGGGCGCCACGCTCGATATCGCTGATGTAAGTGCGATGAAGTCTTGCGCGGTGTGCAACTTCCTCTTGGGAGAGGCGGAGGTTTTCGCGGCGTTCGCGAACCGTGGAGGAAAGTGCAAGTAACAAAGCAGAATCGCTAAATTCACGTCTTTTGGTCATTTCTCAATGTCGTCCTTAGGAAGAAAGGGCTCATGTGTTCTATGTAACCAGAGAGGACGAAATCGTGCCACAACGACAGAACGTTGCTGCTGAGCCAATTGTACGGCTTTCGTATGGCTGAGCTAAAGCCTGGAAATGGCTGTGTATGTGCGTTTACGGTCGTGCTCGCTTTTTTAAAACAGCTGACATAGGCTCTCAGACTGTTTCCTGGCGGAATAACATCGCTAACAAACTTTACGCTACAGACGCTGGCGAGCCGCCTGCGGTCCTGCGCTACAGATGCAGGCGAGCCGGCTGCGGTCCTACGCTACAGATGCAGGCGAGCCGCCTGCGGTCCTACGCTACGTAGGCGCCAAGCTGGCGCAATGCCTTCTGCGCCTTCCAGCGAACCTCGTGATCCTTGTCCTCGGTAGCCTTTTGCAGCGCGTCAATAATAGCCTGGTCGCGGCAGTCCAACTTGCCCAAAGCCTTGGCTGCCGCCTTTCTCACCATGGGGTTGTCGTCGTTCAACAAGTCAGCAATTCGAACCGCAGTTTTTGCTTCTACCTTTCCTATGCGTTCGAAGCAAAGCGCCGCTTCCGCGCGCACCCATTCATCCGGGTCTTCTAGGCACTCGGCAATTGTTTTGGAGAATTGTTTTGCCACACCGTGCTTTTCCTGGAACCAGCGCAGCCCAGCAAGGCGTACGAGCGCATTTTCATGCTTGAGCGCCGCGTTGAAGAGCTTGCCGCTCGACTTCACCACCGCTTCAGGCAAGCCCATCTTCAAGGAGCGTATTTCATAGCCAGGATAGTCGTGCTGAATCCCCATGTCCTCGACAATTTGCGCAAACTGATCTAATTCCATCTCTAGAAACCTTGTAATTGCTTCAACATATCGTTGAGTTGCCCGAAGCCACCGGCACCCGACGCACCGGACGGATCGAGCCCTGGAAAGGATCCCGTCGGGAAGCCGGACATTGGGTTGCCGCCTCCAACTCCTTTCGTCATCGTGCCAAACATAATCACTTTGCTGAGGAAATGTCCATCATGTCTGTACTTAATCGATGCGGCTTGAACGTATAACTGCTGCGGATTCAGCCGAGTGAAGCGCAAAACTGTTTCAGAGTAAGTTCTTTTTACCTGGCCGGTTTCGTGGTGGCGTTCCGATTCTTGAACGATCAAGTTCTGTTCAAGCACGCCTTGCTTTAGCTGGCGGATGTCATTCTTCACTACGACGTTCTGCAATGCGTTGCCGGTGACGCCCGTTCCGCCGCGTATTTCGCCAAGCACCATCATCGGCTGAGTTTGCGTCAGCATGGACAACATTGCCCCGCCATTTCCGCCGAGCATTTGTCCCATCGGAGAACTGCGCAGCTGCTCCTGCATCTGCCGCGCCATCGGGCTGTCATTGCGAGGAGGTAGCATGATTGTTGCCGGCTGCAAGGCGATGATGTTGTTCTGCCTGAAAAAATTGAAACTCGTTGTCCCCTGTGTGCCCGCTGCTTCGATCTTCTGTTCTTCTTGCGTTTCTTCGGGATCGAATTGATAAGCGGCGGGATCAAATTGCGTGGACCAGATAGTGATTGTTCCGCCGTAAGAACCGGCCCAATCAGAGGGGAAAGAACCGACCTTGCCTGCCAGTTGCTTTTCAACTGCCGGATCCATGTGGGCGGTTTGTGTTTTCAAATTCAGCATCACGCCTACTGGCAGCCGAGCTCCGCTTCCGGCTACCTCTTCGAGTCGGCCTTTCAAGAGAACTTGTGGTGAGGCTGGTTTCTTCTGCTCGGCATGCGCGCTTACGCCCGCCGTTACAGATGCGGATTGAGCGGATGTCGATGGAGCTGTTGTGTGTAGCGGCGGGCGCGAGCCTGGTGATGTGGTTCCTTGTACCGGCGGGCGTGAGCCTGCTGTGCTGGATTGATCCGGCGAGTGCTGACTTGCGCCCGGCAGTACAGAAGTAGCTGCAGGGATGGTCTCCACATCCTTCGGTAGGACTTCATTCAGCGTGTCTGGTATGCCATCGTTTGTCGAGGCGTTAGAACCTCCGCTCGTCGTTGCGGATGTACTTGCGCCGCTTGCATTTGTAGCGGCTGAGCTCGAGGCGTTCTCGCCCGGAGCAGAAGTTGGTACATGCTGCTGTTGCTGTTGCGAGAGCGGCCTTGCGCCCGCCGGCACAGAGGACGCTCCATCTACCGCCGGTTCTGCAGCGTACAGCGGTTCCGCAGAGTACAACGGTGCTGCCAACATT
>DATNQY010000357.1:0-13259 GCA_036703785.1 Candidatus Obscuribacterales bacterium | reverse complement strand
CCGATCGCGATTGCAAAATTGACACCGTATTGATTCTGCGCAACATCTTGAAAGTAGACACGGACATTACTCGGCTTACGGTGCGCTTTTACGAGCCGCGGCGGCCACACAACTACAAACAAATCGAGGTTCGGCAAAGCGACATTGCCGCGTTCGGACACAATCTGATAGACGATCAAAAGCTGCTGAGCGGCATAGGCATCACTGCCGGATACGACGTACCCGAGGTGGTGCAAGGACCTTTTGGCGAGGCGCGCGCTGCCGCCAAGCAACACATCGCCGATCTGCAAACCAAAGGCGTGGGGATTGCGGCGTACATGCGATTGTTTAGCGAAGTGGAAGAACTCGCCACCAAGGCCGATGTCGAAGCCAAAGCGGACGACATCGCTAAGAATTCAGCTGCCCCTGCCGCGGACGGCGGTGATGCAAATCGGACGGTGTCGGCAGTAGCGGGACGCTCCTCAACGTCGTCTGAAGCTGCCGTAATCGGCAAAGCCAGTGATGCCACGATGAATGCGCTGCGCGATGCATTGAACGCTCTTATGGAAAAGCTGGATGAACAAGAGAGAGCGTCACGTCAGTTGAAGACGGCATACTCCGCACCGCGTCCCGCGCGGAACCTGGCGCCGAGTGGCACTGGCACCGGCACCGGCACCAGCGCTGGCGTCGACGGATCTTCGAAAGTGCAAGACCTCGGCAGCTTCTCTCCTACCGAAGGTCCTTACCTGCTCGATCGCATCAGCATCGCTCGCAAACTGAGCGAACTCGACAGGCAGAGCGTGCCAATCCAAAATTACAAAGCCGTCTGGCGACGCATGGACGCCAACGCCAACCGGGGTTTGAGTGCCGCCGTCAAAACCGACGTCGACTATCTCTTCAGCCAACTCGGGCTAACGCCCATTTCGGACGACCAACGGAAAAACACCACCGTCCTCAAAGTGAACAACTGATAGAAATTCGTTGGCTACGCGTCGGGTTTGGCTTGCTGCTTGAGGCGGTCGAGGCTGTCGCGCGCTTCGACGTTTTGCGAGTCGAGTTGGAGAGCTTGCTCGTATGATTTTTGCGCATCGGACACCTGTCCCTGGTGCTCTTCGATGCGAGCAAGATGCGTCCACAAACCGGCATGCTTAGGACTCAATTTCACAGCTTCTCTGAACTCGTTTTCAGCCGTCGTTAAATCCTTATGCGATTCGGCAAGCCAGCCGAGGTCGACATGCAGTGCCGCCGCATTTGGTGCCAGTGCAACTGCCCGTTTCATTTCGTCTTCGGCCAGCGCAGGGTTGCCGCGATCGACAAGCATGTTGGCGAAATCGGCGTGCGCCATGCCGTCTTGTGGTGCATCCTTGAAGACGGTTTTGTATTCATCCTCGGCGCGCGCAAAATCACCGGAGCTGGCATAGGCAAACGCCAGCGAATGATGCACCATTGCATCGGCAGGCGAGTAGTTTTGCGACCAGAGCAGCTCTGTGATCGCCTCGGGCCAGTTATCTTTCTTGCCCCACGCCAGCGCCTTGTTATAGTGCGCTTTCATGGCACGATCGTTGAGCGCAGCTGTTTCTGCCGGTGTATACGGAATGGGCTCGGTCAGTCCGGTGACCATCATGAATTCAGCCACACTGCGGCCGAAATTGAGTTTTGCCAGAGAGAGCAAACAAAGATCGCGGTGCGCCACACGAAAGTCAGGATAGAGCATGACGGTTTCGTCAAACTCAATCTCAGCCATGTCCAAGTCCCATTTGCCGAAATAATTTTTGGCAAGATCGTAATGTTGCGTAGCCTTTGCTTGCTGCTGAGCCTGCTGAGCCGCTTCTTGCTCTTCCGGAGAGACATCGGATACGGCGTCGGCCTTGTCGGCTGAGTCGGATGAGCCGCTCGCGTGGGCGCCTGAGGGCCGCTCGGCGGTATCTGCGGATTGGGTTTCGGGCTGCTGTTCAGCCTGGTCGTCCTGTGCCGGCTTCCCGGCGGCTTCCGGCTGTGGAGGAGTGCCCATGTCCGGCTCGGGATTCGCTGTGTCCGCGGGCTGCTGCGCGCTTGGCGCGGGGCTAATCGGCTGCGCGCCCGGATACACGTGCGGCTTTACGACCCCATGCCCTTTCTGGGCAAATGCGGGCGATACGGCTGAGGCATGCACTAAGGTGACGGCAGCAACAAGTGCAATCAGCGTTAAGACGGAAGAACGGTGACCAGGCATAGCAATCCTTGTACGGGCAGATTGACCTTCATTATGCCATTAACCCGAATCCTGGGCTCGATCATTTAAAAGGTGCGTGATCTGGGCTTTTTCCCATGGACACTGGAATCGCGGGCGCTGGATTTTGGGCGGGCCAAATTCATGGAACAAATGAAAAGCCTCTTCTGCACTACAATACAAGTTGCATAAACTAACCCGGAATATTCCCTTGTCTGGCATTATCGGTTTCACCTGAGCACCCCTTGGCTAAGCGGCTGTAGGCCGCCCCGTACTCAGTTCCGATCAATCTAGTTCTCATCAAGGGAGGATGCTATGTTCCGTACATTGTGTTTGTTGTCAACTTCATTCGGTCTTGCATTAAGCGCCGTTGCCGCCACAAGCCCTGATTGCAACGCCGATAAAGTCGCCTCGTTCCGCGTCAACAATTCATTTGCAGTTAAAGTCCCGCCGGGAACACACACGGTACGAGTGTGGTTCACGTCCCCGCAGGAAGATGCATGGACTTCGGTGAAAGATTTTGCCGTAAAGTCAGACTTTCCGGTGAGCTTCGATAAAGATGCGCTCGGCAATCGAGTCGGGTACATCGAAATAATCAACCCGACGCAAAATGAATTCACATTGAACGAAAAATTCGACGTCACGCGTCGTGAACAACGCAGCGCGATCGATGCATCACAGACACGTCCGTTGACAGACGCGGAGCGTGCGGCACTTGCACTCTATCTGCAACCGACCAAATACGTCGTCGTAAACGACCGCATCAAAAATCTCGCCACCTCGATTACCGGCGGCGAGCAGAATCCGATTTTGGCAGCACGCAAACTATACGATTGGACTTACAAAAATGTTGATTACTGGGTAAAAGATCCCGAGCACCACAAAGCGTCAGCGGTGGGCAGTACCGAATATTGCTTGAGCTCTCGCACTGGCAATTGCTCTGACTTTCACTCCCTTTTCACTTCGCTTGCCATGTCTGTGGGTATTCCGACCCGCATCGTGTACGGCTCACTGCTAAAGCCGGTGCTCAACGGCGAAAACACCGACGCCAGCTATCACTGCTGGGTAGAATTTTTCGCTCCTCGCCTGGGCTGGCTACCGCTGGATCCGGCAATGGCTAACATGTACGCCGAAAATATCGCCTTGAACGATAAGAACAAACGGCTGGTCGAACTCACGGTTCCCGGCGTTTATCACGGAGCGGAAAAAAATAAAGTCGACTATTACTTCGGCAATCTCGACGACCGCCGCATCGTCTGGTCGCGCGGACGCGACTTGATGATGCAACCGGCACAAGACGACGGACCTGTGAACGCGCTGATAAAAATGTACGTCGAAATCGACGGCAAACAATCAACAGATTGGACGCGCAAAATGACCTACGAAGAAATCCGTGGGTGATTTTTGGATTCCAAGTCCGGCGGAGGCGGGGCCCCTCGGCACGCTATGAAAAATTGCACCTGACGCAAATTTTCATAGAACGGTTCAGCAGTCCAGCTTATCCCGAGGCATGAGAAATTTCTCTTTTTTGCCCAAAAGATCGCCGATCGCGAACCAACCGCTATCGTAAAGATATCGCTTCGGACGCATAACGAACCTCCGCGCAGATCGTTTTACATATGCAACAAGCGCGCGATCAACCAGCGTTCTGGTTCGGGCGCTTGATCTCCTGTTTTATGTACAAACGGATGAATGTGGTGGCATCACAGAGATTGATGTGGTGGCACACTAAAGATCTTTTTGGGGTACTTCCCGAAGTTCGTTCCAGCCTGTAAATTTGTATGCATAAACGGTGAGCGGTTGAGCAAAGTCGCCGCTAAGAGCCGAGGAGCCTTGTAGAAACGATCAGTCCAGCGCTGGACAGAAACGACAACAAGTGAGCTCGCCCCACGTGAAGGATTGGCTAAAGCGTGAGGAAATACTGAGCCTGATGCAACAGGCAGCCAAGCAGTAGCATGAAAGCCGTCGCGACGTAAGTCGGACGGCATTTTTGTTTATTTGCTATAAAACAGATATCGATCGCGATCACAGAACGCGCACAATGCCCAGCGTTCTCACATGCAAAACGATCACAATCGGCCGTGTTCGCTATCTAGTATCAGGCCGGGGAAGCTTGGGAACCCATCCCAAAGAAGTTGTCTACTCGCATGGCAGCTATGTCGCCGTCGAAATCCATGCGCACTCCGGCGAATCTGCGGTCGGGCCGAGTCATTGCCATCGGATTGGATGAATCCGCTATCACCCTGGTCTCGAACCAACCATGTTGGCCGCGGTTCAAGCGCTCTTCGGTGCGCAAACGCATCCAGGGATCGACCTGTACGCCCTCGTTGAGGCGATTAGTCCGACGGCGCATTTTCTTCAAACGCTTCATCATCGGGGCATGATTTTGTCCGAACATCATGGCGTATCGCAGACGGGGAGGAAGAATAGTTGTCCAGCCCGTTTGCAGGTAATTGACGGCTGTCCAATAGACACGCTCTAGGTTGAATTGACGAGATTCTATGTTACGCATTTGCCGCACCGATGTATTAAGGACCAGAAGGGGACGCCACTACATTTGGTATCGAACAATTAACTATAGCCAATCATACCCCTAGAGGGGCCTGATTTCAAGTAAAACTCGCCTAAATTGGCGTAGGATTCCGATCACGCTTCCCTCACAATCTGAGCTCAGAAGCCCGTCTAGAGGCATCGAATCAATTAAACCCGCCCGAATTGTGGCACAAATGTGATGGTATCTGCCCATCTAAGCACCGTGGTCGATGCAACACGACATCCAAGATCCGCTGATAGGACAAACTGTAGCCGAGCATTACCGCATCACGGAACGACTCGGCGCCGGCGGTATGGGCTCGCTGTACAAGGCTACAAATCTCCAGTTGGACCAGGCCGTCGCGTTGAAATTCGTCAACCGCCGCTTGCGCGCCGATGCCAAAATACTGCAGCGGCTGCGTCGCGAAGCGCAAATTCTGGGCAATCTGAGCCATCCGAATATCGTGGCCGTGAAGTCCTTCCACATCACAGACAATGCAGAAGCGTTTCTCGTGCTCGAATATCTCGAAGGAGAAACGCTCACTCAGTTTCTCCAGCGTGAGGGCAGGCTGAGCGCTGATCAGTTTCACACGATATTCGAACAAGTGTGTGCCGGTCTTTCCTACGCACACTCCAATGGCATCATCCACCGCGACCTCAAACCAGACAACATCATGCTCTTGCATGGGTCAAGTGCGCAGCCGGAAGTGAAGGTACTCGATTTTGGTCTGGCCAAATTCGGTGACGGATCCGGGCAGAAACTCACAGCAACCGGCACCTTAGTCGGCAGTTTGAATTACATCAGCCCGGAGCAATGTGCAGGCGGACAACTAGATCAACGTGCGGACGTTTATTCTCTGGCGTGTGTTATGCATGACACGCTGACCGGTGAAGCGCCGTATGACGCGGCTTCCAACATGCTGATCATTCGCCGGCACATGGAAGAGTCACTTCCGCCTTTGCCACCTGAGCACTCGCCTGCCCTGTCTTCGATCCTGCAGTGTTGCAGTGCCGTTGTCGCCGATCAACGTCTAAGCAGCGTGGATGAGATGTGGAGCGCGATCAAAAAGGGCGCACCAGTGGCGGTGGCAAGCCCGACGAAGCCGCGCAAGCCGATTTCCACCCCGGTGGTCATTTCAATCTCAGCAGCGTGCATAGTACTCGTAATCGGTGCAGTGCTGTTCATTATGCAAAACGTTAGGGAACAGAGCCGACGGCAAGCAATACAACAACAAGCTATAGATGCACAGAGAATTGCAGCGGCGCACAATCAGTCGCTGTGGGAAGACGCAAAACTCGGTATAATCTCCGGACAAACTGACAAAACTTATCTCTCTTTCCCAGAGCTAAAAGACAGCAAGTCCGTGTCTCCGCCCCAAGCACACGAGCTGGCCGATCTTATCTACGCAAATTACAAGAAAGGCAAGCGCGACCTTTTGCCATATGTGCTTGACTGGTACGTTGACTGCCGAATGATTGAATCACGAGCCGCCCAAGACAGGGGCAGACCGGACGACGCAGTAAAAATTTTAAAAAACGCGTTCACACAGTTGCACGCACTGAATGCCGAATACAAAATCGAAGCGATTTTGAGCGGAGAGCTCATTCCGCACCACCTGGCCGAACGCCTGTTTTACGAAGCCGGGTTACTCACCCTTAGTGCAGATGAAGCTGAGTCCGAAAAAGATACAGATACCGAGCATGACCGCCGCGAGGAAGCTTATGGCACATCCAGGCGGTTGTTCGAGATACTCGCCAATGGCGAGCGCACCGATATCCCCGACCTGCAACCTGGACAAAAGCAACCGCCGCAATCTCTCATTGCGCTGAGCATTGCGTGTCGCGATAACCTGGTGCAGTTTTGGCTGCGGCAAAAACAAAAGCACAAGGCGGCGGCTATTTATCAAGACTGGCTGGACTTGATGGGCAAGTATCATTGCGGCGAGCCTGGTCAGCTTAAACGCGCGGAACAGGCACGGGCCGAGCTGCTAGCCAAACCGTAATCCTACGTATTGTCTCGCCTACCGTTCCCGGCATAATTGAGCCAAGCTAGGTTGATGGTACCGTCCAACCCGTTTCTTGCAGGGAGCAACGCCATGACATTAGAAGCGAACGATCGCGCGCAGCACAGCGCCGTGACGCGCCCCGACTCACTGTCGTCTTTAGACATCACCCCTGTGCCGAACAAAGCCGGCGAAACGCGCGTTGCGCAGTTGAGCGGACAGCCAAACATTGCGTCCGACGCACCACCCTCAGCAGCAGCCACAGCCGGCGCCGTCGGCAAAGGGGCAGCTGCAGGCTTTGGAGCAGATTTGCGTAGCACCGCTATCGCGTGCGGCAGCGAACAGTTCCGTGGCATGGACAACAGTGCGCTACAATCCGAAGTCAACGCGATCATGGCGAAGGACGGCTACGTATTTAAGGATGCGACCAAAGGCGCAGCGGCCGTAGATTTGGCCAAAAAGCACGACGCCAATTTTACCTATAAGCCCAATCCGAATTTCGACGACACGAAAGATCTCTCAGCGCAAGACAAAGAGTTGCTCGGCTCGCTGCAAGCCGCGAAGGCGTTTAACAATTATCCCGGCAAAGATGCTTGCACATCGATTACTGATCCCGCTTATCGCCAACACGGCAAAAACGAATTGCTCCCGGCGTCGATGAACAAAGAGTTGGCCGCCGATGATATTAAAAAGATGGGAACCGATGGCGTGGTCTCTATGGACCAAGTACGTGCGGCTCGCAACGAAATTTTCATGCGTGCCGGTCGTCCGTTCGTTGATGCCAATCTGGCAAAGTTCGGGATTGAGCAAGGTTACAAACCACGGTTGAACTTCAACGAAACAACCGACATGACGAAGATTGAAAAAGGCAATGCCAAACTTCTGCTCGGCGTCGAAGGATACATGCGAGAGCACAAGATGCAGAACCTTGACAGCGCAACGCTGGACTCCGTCGTCACAAAATTAAAAGGCCACTAGCTCTCGTGCAGTGACTACACAGCCACCATCGCGATGCCGTGCGCTTCTGCAAACGCCACCATCTCATCGCGCTCGACGACGAGTGTTTCTCCCGCACCAACAGCGAGAACACCGCCCGGTTTATCTGCCACCATTGACTGCAGCGTTGTCATTCCAACAGTTGGAATATCAAACCTCGGATCCTGCTCCGGTCGCGCCACCTTGCAGACGACTACCGGTCCACGAGCCAGTTGCACCGAGCGCTTGATCGTTTCATCAGTTCCTTCAATGCCCTCGATCCCGATAATCATTTGATTCTTCACGACAACGGTTTGTCCAATGTCCAAACGCGCGATCTCTTTTGCGATCTTGATGCCGTACTCAACATCGGCATATTCACCGGCTGTCGGCTGGCGTTTCGTCATGATGCCATAATTGGGAAACAGCTCGCGCAGAAATTCGGATTGCGTCACCACCTTCGCGCCATTCAGCTCGATGAAGTTGCCGACCGCGCGCTGAATGGTGTCATCACTGAAATCGGGCAACTTGCTCAGCTCGCGAATCGCCATCCAATCGACTTTGTGCAGATTTTGCAGCAAACTCAATTTCGGAACTTTGCCGATGAACACGGCTTTCTGAATACGCTCTTCGCGCAGAATCTTGAGATTGCGTCCAAGTTGACCAGCTGGAGCGATGTAAACCTTGTCGCAGTGCGGCTCGATCACAAGCTTCGCATACTCAGAAAGTGCCAAACCAATAATCTTATAGCCCTGCGCCTTCGCATTGCGCGCCAAGATACCCGGCAATTTGCCTTCGCCTGCGACGAGTCCGAGAATTTGACCGGTTCCGATCTTTTCGGCTGCGCCGGAGTCTAGAGTGTTTGTCGCCATTTATCACCAGGGTTGAGTCAGCTTGGCAAGTTTATCATCCGAAAGCCGGGCAATCTCGATACACCATTAACGTAGCGGCTCCTCACGGTACCGGAAGGCTTCAGCCCGCTGGTTTCGCCATGGTAGCGGCAGGCGAAAGCCCGCTTTTCGAGACACGTTCAGGGTTAGCTTCCTTGACATCAAAAGATTAAACGCATTAAACTGAGCTAAGATCAGCGCGGGCAGTGAGGATTCGCATGCGTAGGCTACAGGTGGCAATTTCAACGGTCGGCGTGCTGGCAACAGCCATGGCGCCAGTTTTGGCGCAGAACGGCGACCATACCAACCTGTCGCACTTCTACATGGCGCGCCAGCAGATAGACATTCTCGACGACTCGCCGGCAATCAATGACATGCGCAGCCAGCCTGGCGCCGCCGCCGCACAACGCGGAGCAAGCGGGGCTCTGCCCAATCGCCCGGTGGGTTTGCCGCGCGCGGGCTTCATGCCGTACTCGCAAAGCTTGCCGTCGGTACAAAGCTCGCTGCCGAAGACATTCAACGGCGTGCCCCCGAAGGCACCGCCGCCGCAAATCAATGCCAATCTAGCGAGAGCCAATAAGTACAAGGCTCCGCGGCTGGGACCGCCGCCCGAACACGGCAGCATTGTCGCGCCTCCAACAGTGGCGAAACACTACTCGCCATATAGAGGATACGGCGGAGATTCGCCCGGCAGGTACACAACATCCAGCGCCGGCTCGGCCAGCAGTTCGACAGCATTGCACGGCTCGCTGCTTAACCAGGCGCCCATGTCCGCCGGCGCCTCGGCTCTGCATTGGAGCCGCACCCGCACGCCTCAGTAATAGACCTGGACGTGAATTCTACGCATCTTGTGTAGGGGCATTGCCATGCGTCGCCCGGGTGGATCGCACCGCGGCGCCCTGGTTTAAATCGATGCCGTCGCCACGGACACAGGGGCGTTTCCCCCATGCCCAAGATCACATCTGACTTGTATGGTTATGTTGTCAATAAGACGCACTTTTCCGGAGTAATGGCTAATGGCACAAACCCTTACCGGTGTTCAATTTGCGGCTGCTGTGAACTGCCTACAATCGAAGGTGGAAACACGCGATATGCCTGGGTTCCACGCGGAGCTATGCCGAATTCCTGGCGACGATCTCTACGCCGTGATGATCGGCGCCATGATTGAAAACAGGCTGCGTCGGGCGAGAAACCCGGATGTGCCCTGTCTCGTCGTTCAAGCTGAGCGCTCAGGCGACTTCACGCGATTTTCCGCCACCATCGCTAAGGAATTTCCGCCGCCGCCGTCGTAATGGCGCCGGCTGAGCAATTTTTTTAAATTCTGTTTCCGCTGAGCGCGCTTGAACGATCACAAGCAGCGCATGTGGTAGTATAAAAAACTCGCTGTGTGTGCCCGTAGCCCAGCTGGATAGAGCGCATGGCTACGAACCATGAGGTCGGGAGTTCGAATCTCTCCGGGCACGCCATTTAAAAGCGTAATAGAAAGCGGCTTGCCGGAAGGTGGGCCGTTTTTTATTAGAGGCACCACCAACCGCCTGTCTCCCCTCTGTCTCCCCGTTTACAACCGACCGCACCGCCGATGACATCAACCCTAAAAATGATTGAAGCAGCCCAGGCAGCTATCGATGCGCGGCGAACTGACAAATCGTATGCCGCCGACGGGAAAGCGCTTGCGGCTTCACTTGCGGCTGTCGAGGCGGCTGTACCTCCCGATCATCCCTACCGCAAACAAGCCCAGGTGTATGCAGACAAGGTAAACAACGGCACTTGGGTGCAGGGCGGTAATGCGCTCGGGAGCATGAAGGGATTACTATCCGCACTCGCGGATGACATCAAGGAAGGACGTATATCCGTTCCGGCGAATGAAACGGCGCACACGGGAGGTAGCATGCCGAGAACAATCAAGGACTCCGAAATTAGTGCTGCGACAATCAGAATCCTGCAAGCCGCGCAGCATCACAATTGGGAACTGCAATTTTTCGGCGCCTGCATGGACCACGGCGACGACGTGTACGTCAACAACACCATTTTGTCCAAGGACGACGACGAGCGCGCCGTCAATCGCGAAGCATTTGACCGCATGTTACACGACAAAGGCTATGTTCGCTCTGCCGGTGGTATCAATTACAAAGTCACAGAGAAAGGACGTACCGAGCTCGCCGCGAAGCGCGCTGGCGATCTCGGCGAAAGGGACGCCAAAATTCGCAATGCCAAGTTCGAAATCCTTGAGGCTGCCGACGCAAACAACGGCGAATTACACTGGCTTAAGGAGCATTGCATAGTACAGGTCGACGGCGTTGGTCTCGCAGATACTGAAGAAGACTGCCAGATTTACAACCGGGCGGCGCACGAAATGCTAAACGACGACCGCTGGATTCGGTGGGAAGACGGAATTTTATACATGGTGACAGCGGCAGGAAAGGCTGCATTACGCGAATGGATAGGAGCGAAAACTGGCATGAGCAACAACGGCAATTCCGAATTCAAAAACACGGTCTTCATCGTGCACGGACACGACGACCAACGCAAGATTGAGGTCGAAAACATAGTGCACCAGCTGAAACTTGATCCGATAATCCTCCATCAGCAAACGAACCAGGGACGAACGATTATCGAGAAGCTAGAGGCGCACGCGGATGTCGGCTTTGCCGTCATTATCTTGACCGCCGACGACATCGGGTACTCACAGAAGGCTGGCCCAGAGGCAGCGCAGCCGCGCGCACGGCAGAACGTCGTCTGGGAAATGGGATACTTCGTTGCCAGACTCGGGCGTGCAAGAGTCTGCGCATTGCTCACCGATGGCGTCGAAAAACCTTCCGACATTCAGGGTGTGGTATACACGCCAATCGATAAGGGAGGCGCCTGGAAACACGAGCTTGCCAGGGAAATAAAAGCCGCCGGATTTGATGTCGATGTATCCAAGGTCTCTAGTTGAACGGTAGCGTTTCTTTTTGTTTTTTTTGATATGAGCTGAACATGACGAGAGCAGAGCGGCGCGCAATTCAATTCTTGCTGCTTGCATATGACAGCCGCAACCATGTGCTCTACCTGTCATCGCTGCTGGTACGAGACGGGTACCTTGATGCGATGGCGAGAACTCTGGATGAGTCGGCACTTCAATTCGCGCAGTCACAAAACTGGCTCTCTCAATCTGCGAGCGATGCATTCAGACTGACAATGGATGGAATTGGATGCCTGGAGCAAGTCGGCGCACTGGCCGACGATGACTTCACTCCCTTGGGCCGCCGCGTGTTTCTCGCATCGTTCCTATCCCGGGAGCTGACCGCCGGTCGAATCAGAATACGCCGTGGACTGGGGATAGATGATTCTTTTACCTTGGTAGGAGAAGCTCGCCAAAAGATAGAGAGAGCGCTAGAAGAATGGTTTTCCTCGGATATGGCGAGAGAGTTCAGCCAAGCACATGCAGTGCCTGATGCAAGCGAAGGAAAGGACGCATATGATGCGTGGCTCAAGAGCGCATGCGCGTATCTTGACCAGCTATTTATTCAAACGCTTGAGTCCAGCAGAGAAGAGGTGAGATCGACAAAAATGACGACGCAGGACTCAGAATTCAAAGATACGGTCTTCATCGTGCACGGACACGACGACCAGGCGAAGCTCGAGGTCAAAAATGTAATCTATCAGCTCGAGCTGAAGCCGATCGTTCTCCATGAGCAGCCTAACGGCGGCAAGACCATTATCGAAAAGTTCGAACACCATTCGGACGTAGGGTTCGCCGTCATTCTGCTAACACCAGATGATTTCGGATATTCGGCCAACGAGGATGCCGCGAACGCAAAGCCGCGCGCCAGACAAAACGTCATCATGGAACTAGGCTTTTTCCTCTGCAAGGTCGGCAGAGGGAAGGTCTGCACACTATACAAGAAGGGAGTCGACGTTCCGTCAGACATTCAAGGGGTCATCTACACACCCATGGATGAGCATGGCGCTTGGAAGCATGAGCTTGCGCGAGAGATCAAGAACGCCGGATTTGATGTCGAAGTCGCAAACGTTGCGAGCTAGGTCATTCTTCGCCTGACTTGCAGGATTTTCTCGCACCTCTGGATCAACATCCTTGATGTAAACTCTTGCCATTGAGGATTGTCCTCAAGACAAAGACCGCTCCACGTTTCCGCGCCGGTATCGGGGCGGTTTTTGTTGGCCTCGCACCGGATTTGGTGCGTCCCCAATGGGATGTCCCAGCCAAGCAAAGATTAAATATTTGACGAGGAGTCAGAGGATTCTCGGGACTTATCCTTCCGCTTTGAGGACATTTAAGGCGTTCTCTACCGAGGTGCCTCTGATGGAGCTGGCTGACACTCAGGAAGTAATGACCGAGCGCGAGTGCGCCCAATTCCTACGTTGGGGCGAGAGGCACCTACGTCGCCGCCGCAAAGCCGGCAGCGGTCCCCCGCACGTGCAGCTTGATACAGGCACGATCCGATATCTGCGATCGCACGTGGTGGCTTGGTTGGAAGCACATATCGCCGGCGCAAGGCGAACACTAGCGATTCAGCCGCAGACTGCTACGGGCATTCCTGCTGGTTGGTCCATCCAGATTTTGAATGTTGACCGTGCTGCCCCAGGCGCACCATACGTCGGAGCCAAAGCGCGTACTGGATCTGCTGGCTCTGGTGCCCGCGAGGTCGCTCTTAGTCGACTGCGCGTGTC